>JAJUFT010000087.1 GCA_029263615.1 Alcaligenaceae bacterium
GCCCTGCTGCTGGCCGGTGCCAAGTACCGCGGTGACTTCGAAGAACGCCTGAAGGGTGTGCTCAAGGAAGTGGCCAAGGACGAAGGCCAGACCATCATGTTCATCGACGAGATCCACACCATGGTCGGTGCGGGCAAGGCCGATGGCGCGATGGACGCGGGCAACATGCTCAAGCCCGCCCTGGCGCGCGGCGAGCTGCACTGCATCGGTGCGACCACGCTCGACGAATACCGCAAGTACATCGAGAAGGACGCCGCGCTGGAGCGCCGCTTCCAGAAGATCCTCGTGGGTGAACCCACGGTCGAGGCCACCATCGCCATCCTGCGCGGCCTGCAGGAAAAGTACGAGGTGCACCACGGCGTCGAGATCACCGACCCGGCCATTGTGGCGGCGGCCGAGCTGTCGCACCGCTACATCACGGATCGTTTCCTTCCGGACAAGGCCATCGACCTCATTGACGAGGCGGCGGCGCGCATCCGCATGGAGATCGACTCCAAGCCGGAAGTCATGGACAAGCTCGACCGCCGCATCATCCAGCTCAAGATCGAGCGCGAGGCGGTGAAGAAGGATACCGACGAAGCATCGCAGCGTCGTCTGCAGGCCATCGAGGAAGAGCTCGTCAAGCTGCAACGCGAGTACAACGACTACGAGGAAGTCTGGAAGGCCGAGAAAGCGGCCGTTCAGGGTTCGCAGTCGATCAAGGAAGAAATCGAGCGCCTGCGCGCCGAAATGGCCGACCTGCAACGCAAGGGTCAGTTCGACAAACTGGCCGAGCTGCAGTACGGGCGCCTGCCCGAATTGGAAGCACGTCTGAAGGCGGCCGAGGCCGGCAAGCAGGAAGGCGATGTGCGTCCGCGACTGTTGCGCACGGAAGTGGGGGCCGAGGAAATCGCCGAGGTCGTGTCCCGTGCCACCGGCATCCCCGTGTCCAAGATGATGCAGGGGGAACGCCAGAAGCTGCTGAACATGGAAGAGCACCTGCACAAGCGGGTGGTGGGCCAGGACGAAGCGGTCAAGCTGGTATCCGACGCCATCCGTCGCTCACGCGCAGGCCTGTCCGACCCGAACCGGCCCTATGGCTCCTTCCTGTTCCTCGGCCCCACCGGGGTGGGCAAGACAGAGCTGTGCAAGGCGCTGGCCAGCTTCCTGTTCGATTCCGAAGACCACATGATCCGCATCGACATGAGCGAGTTCATGGAGAAGCATTCGGTGGCCCGTCTCATAGGTGCGCCTCCGGGATACGTGGGCTATGAAGAAGGCGGCTACCTCACCGAGGCGGTGCGACGCAAGCCGTACAGCGTGGTGCTGCTCGATGAAGTGGAGAAGGCCCACCCGGACGTCTTCAACGTGCTGCTGCAGGTGCTGGACGATGGACGTCTCACCGATGGTCAGGGACGGACAGTGGATTTCCGCAATACGGTCATCATCATGACGTCGAACCTGGGTTCGCAGCATATCCAGAGCATGGCCGGTCAGCCTTACGAGGTGGTGAAGGAAGTCGTCTGGACGGAGCTCAAGCAGCACTTCCGTCCCGAGTTCCTGAACCGTATCGATGAAGTGGTGGTTTTCCACGCGCTGGACGAGAAGCACATCGAATCCATCGCGCGCATTCAGCTGCAGCGTCTGGCCGACCGGCTGGCACAGCGCGAAATGCGGCTGGAGGTCTCCGACGCTGCGGTGGCCCAGCTGGCACGTGCAGGCTTCGACCCGGTGTTCGGGGCCCGTCCGCTCAAGCGAGCCATCCAGCAGTACATCGAGAACCCGGTGGCCAAGCGGGTGCTCGATGGCACCTTCGGAGAGAAAGATGTCGTGCCGGTCGACTGGCAGGATGACCACTTCGTCTTCGAACGCACGCTGCAGTAACGCCGTCATCGGTGGATGACCTCAGAAGGGAGAGCCAATCGGCTCTCCCTTTTTTCATGGGGTGCCGGCGGCCCCGGGGCGAGAGGTCAGGGCATGGGTGCGCCGCATGGCGTAGGCGCCGGCCAGGGAGCCGGCGCTCAGCACCAGGAAGGCCCATTCCCAGCCCCACTGCCGCACGAACATGGGAATCACCCAGATGATCGGGACCGTCAGCAGGTAGCCCAGGGCCACCTGAAGGGTCAGGACGGAACCCACGTATTCGCGTCGCGCGACTTCGGTGAGCAAGGCGGAAAACTGGGCGGAGTCGGCCACGATGCTGATGCCCCACACCAGTGCGAGCACCAGCACCAGCGTCGGATAAGGGGTCGCCAACCCGATGACGGCCGCCATGAGCCCCGAGACGATCAGAGCCCAGAAGGCGGTGGTGCTGCGGCCGTAGCGGTCGCTCGTGACGCCCGCCAGCACGCAACCCAAGCCGCCGATGCCGATCACGGCGAAGGTGGCGAAGGAGGCCAGGACGGCGCTGTTGCCCACGCCCGCCTGATCCAGCACGTACTGGTAGAAGACGGCGAACCAGGCCCACATGGCGTAGAGTTCCCACATGTGTCCCAGATAGCCCATCGTCACCCAGAACACCGCCGGTTGGGTGAAGCAGTGCAGGGCGGCACGCGGCTGGAAGGGATGGCTGGGATACGGCCAGGGGCCTTCCCTGACGAAGCCGGCGACCAGCAGTCCGCCAGTCAGTGCACACACCGATGTCGTGATGACCACCACTTCCCAGGACAGTCCACCCAGGCCATTGACCAGATGCGGGGTGGCCGAACCGACGGTGATGGCCGCAATCACGATACCCAGGGCGACGCCGCGTTGCGCCTGAAACCAGGTGGAAATCAGTTTCATGGCCGGCGGATAGACGATCGCCAGCGAGAATCCGGTCAGCAGCCGCGCCGCAATCACCGCGGCGGCGGCATCCATCCACAACACGCTCAGATTGACCATGGCGGCGGCCACCGCGCCCGCCAGGATGAGATGGCGCCCTGCGTAGCGGTCTGCCCAGCCGAGGAAGGCGGAACAGAGAGCACCCGCGACAAAGCCCAGCTGTACGGAGATGGTGAGCCAGACGCGCCCGGTGTCGCCCAGGGAAAGCCGGCGGGTCAGCTGCGGCAGCACTGCGGTGGCCGAAAACCAGGTGGTGAGGATGAGCAGGATGGCCACCGCCATCAGACTCAGCACTTTCCAGCGGTCCTGATCCGTTGGAGGGGGGGCGAACGAGGAGGCCGGTTCCTGACCGGGAAAAGACGTCTGCCTCATTTCTGGCCGATCACCCGATCCCACAACCGGATCACTGCCGCGCGCTCCTCACACAGTTGCTCGCTGGGAACGCGCGCCTTTTCCGCACCCTGCAGGCGCAAGGCGTGCTGGCGACGGCGCAGCACGCGGTAGGCGTTCGCGACCTGCTCCGCGAGATCCAGGGGAATCAGCCCCGCCTTGGCAGCCAGCCCCAGCAGGGCGATATTGCCCAGGTTGTCCAGCAGTTCGGGATGGGTGCGCGAATGCAGCAACACCAGATATTGAGTGATGAACTCGATGTCCACCATGCCTCCGGCGTCGTGCTTCAAGTCGAAATCTTCGGTATGGTTGGGGTGACCGGCGCGAATCTTGTCGCGCATTTCTTGCACGGCCTGACGCAGCGTTGCCGGGTCGCGTTCCAGAAGCAGGATCTCGCGCCGGATCTGCTCGAAGCGTTCGCCCAGGGCAGCGTCGCCGGCGCAGAAGCGCGCGCGGGTCAGCGCCTGGTGTTCCCAGATCCAGGCGTGTTCACGCTGATAACGTTCGAAGGCTTCGAAGGACACGGCAATGAGGCCGGCGTCACCATCCGGCCGCAGCCGCAGGTCGATATCGTAAAGACGACCGGACGACGTCATGGTCGAGAGCCACGACACCATGCGGCGGCCCAGTTTGACATAGCGTTCGACAGCGTCATCGTCCGGGTCGTCATAGAGAAAGACCAGGTCCAGATCGGAGGCATAGCCGATCTCTTTGCCGCCCAGCTTGCCATAGGCAATCACCGCGAAATGGGGCGGCTCCGTGACGGTGACGCCTCGAGGCTGGGCCAGGGGCCAGGCTCGGTGGAGGGTCTCCTGCAGCAACAAGTCGGCGAGGGCGGACAGGTGATCTGCCAGCGCTTCCACCGTCAGCCTGCCTTCGAGGTCCTGCGCCAGCAGCTGGAAGCTGATCTGGTGCTGCACGTCGCGCATGAGATTCATCTGCTTCTCGACGTCGGGCGTGCCGTCCGGCAGCACGCATGCGTCCAGTTCCCGGCCCAGCTGCTGCTGAATCTCGCCGAAATCGGGCGCGTCCATGAGGCTGTGCCATTCGATCAGGCTGTCCAGCAAAACGGGATAGCGATTCAAGTATTGTGCAGCCCAGGGGCTTGCACTGACGATGCGCGTGACGCGCGCGAGCGTTTCCGGGTACTCGGCCAACAGCGCCATGTAGGCGCTGCGCTGGGCAATGTTCTCGACCAGTTCGAACAGGCGCATCGCGGTGGTGGCGGGTTGCTCGGTTCGTGTGGAGGCGGCGAGCAGGGCGGGCAGCAGGCGTTCCAGGCGCTTGCGATTGATGTTGGGCAGGCTGCGCATGCGGTGGCTGCCCAGCATGGCGGCCATGCGATCACACACGGTCTGGGCCTGATCACCCATGTGTTCGCGGATGAACGCCGTCATGTCCTTGTCGTCGGATTCGGGAGCGGACGGGTCGGCTTCCGCTGCGGCGGGCGTGGAAACGCCTGCGATGCGAAACGCGTCCTGGAAGGCAGCGCTCACCTTCTTACGGTGGGTCTGCAACTGCCGTTCGAATTCCGGCGGCTCCATTCCCATAGCCCGGGCCAAGCCCTGCTGCAGCGCCGGATCGCTGGGCAGCAGGTGAGTCTGTTCATCCTCGCGGTATTGCAGCATGTGCTCCACGCGCCGCAGGAACACATAGGCCGCCCGCAACGTGTCCGCCGTGTCCGCATCGATCACGCCCGAGGCTTCCTGGCATTCCAGGGCGACAAGCAGGCCCTTTTTCTGCAGGGAAGGCTGCCGTCCCCCGCGTATCAGCTGGGTCAGCTGCACCACGAATTCGATCTCGCGAATGCCGCCTTCGCCCAGCTTGATGTTGTGGACCGCATCGACCCCGCTGCGTGCCAGGGCACGGCGTTGCCAATCCTGGCGGATGCGCTCGCGCAGTTCCCGCAGCGAGGCAAGTGCATCGAAATCGAAGTACTTCCGATACACGAAAGGTGTGCGCAGCGCTTCCAGATGCTGCCATTGGGGGGTGGGGTCGCTGCCATCGAAGGCCCGCACGCGCAGGGTGCGCGCCTTGATCCAGGCATAACGTTCCCATTCCCGGCCCTGGACGACGAGGTAGTTCTCGAAGGCATCCAGGCTCCAGGCCAGCGGCCCCGAGTCGCCATCCGGACGCAAGCGCAGATCGGTGCGGAATACCTGGCCGTCGGCGTCGATCTCGGAGATCAGTGGCATCATTCGCCGGGTCAGGCGTCCGTAGAACTCATGGTGGCTCAATGGGCGCCGGCCATTGGTTTCTCCATCGTTGCCATACAGCATGACCAGATCGATGTCGGAAGAGACGTTGAGCTCCCGACCGCCGAACTTGCCCATGGCGACGATGATCATTTCCTGGGGCTTGCCGGTTTCCGGGTCGATGGGGACGCCGTGCACCTCCACCAGGTTGGCGGCCACACAGCGATAGGCCTGTTCCACAGCCAGCTCGGCCAACTGGGTTATGGCGGTGACGACTTCTTCCAGGCCGGCGACACCGGCAATGTCCCGGACGACCAGAGTGTGGAACACGCGCTGGCGCAACTGTCGCAGCGTGCGCCGCAGCGCTGCGTCTTCCTGTGTTGGCCCGTCAGGGAGGCCACCCAGTTCTTCAAACCACTGCTGAATTCGGGCCCGCGTGACGGGCGCCTGAACCGCCTGTTCCAGCCAGGCACCGAACTCGGGATGGGCGTCCACTTTGCGGCGCAAGGCGCCGGACCAGCGGAGGGCGGGCTCTAATATAATGGTCTGCATCATAATGAAGGAATGAACCGGAAGGCTGCGCAAGTTCGAAAGATACTTCAAAACCGGCTCCAGAAGCACTGATCATGCGGCCTCCGGCAATGCCGGCATCCGCATTTCTTCTCGGTCGGCGTGGCCTCCTCACACCGTCGTGCAGCTCACATTTCGCCGCCTGCTCATCTGGCTGGGTTATCTCGCTCTGGGGGCATACGTCCTCCTGGGCGTCGCCTTTCTCGGCATGCGTTACTGGGTGCTACCCCAAATCGACCAATGGCGTGAACCGCTGCAACGGGAGCTGTCCGACATGTTGCCGGTGCAAGTCGAGCTGGGCGCCATTGTGGCCCGCTGGCACGGGCGCAACCCGCAAATCAGCCTGCGCGACACGGTGCTGCGCGATGACGAAGGCCGTGAGCTATTGAGCATTCCCTCCCTGCAGGCCGTCGTGGCGTGGTCCAGTCTGCTGAGCGGCCGTCCGCGTTTCCTTGAGCTGCGGGCAGAGGGTGTCGATCTGACGCTGCGGCGCGATGCCGGGGACCGCATTTCGCTGGTGGGTTACGAAATGAACCCTGGCGGCACCTCGTCGAGCCGGGGGCGGGGAAGTGCCGGGCTCATGCACTGGCTCTCCGGTCAGGATCGGGTCCGCTTCACGCATTCCCGAATTGTCTGGCACGATGAGTACCGGGCAGCCCCACCCCTGGAGCTGCGGGATGTCTCCCTGGAGCTCGCCCGAAAGGGAGACGGACATGTGTTCGCGGTGCAGGCCACGCCGCCGGCCACCCTGGGTGAAGGCTTCCGGCTGCAGGCCGAAATGCAGCTGGCGCTGGCCCCGGACCAGTCGATTTCCCTGAATGAATTGAGCGGTTTGTTTCATGTCCATGTCGAGGCCATGCGCCCACTCGGCTGGCAACCCTGGCTGGATGTGCATAGCGCTTTGGGAAGCGGGCGGGTCAGCTGGCTGGGCTGGCAGCAGGTCGACCGCGGTGCGCTGGGCCGACATGTCTCTCAGGTGGTGGTGAAAGAAGGAAGCTGGCACCCCGGCGAGGGCATGCACGTGCGGGCCGATCGGGCAACGCTGCATCTGGCGGGCGACTGGGCATCATTGCATGCCCTTTTTGCCGGGGAGGATACGGCGCAGGCCGCGACCGGGACAGCAGAGGCGGCGCCCGACGTCGCGGTCGCCATGCAGATGGAAGGTCTGGATGTCGAGGTGGCAGAACTCTTCGAAGCCCCTCTTCGTTTCGAGCAGGTCGGGGTGTCCAGCCGGGTACGGCGGGGCGGGGCGGCCGGCTTACAGCTGCACGTGCAGACAGCGCAGCTGCGCAACGCTCACATGGACGTCGCCTTCGAGGGCTCCTGGCAGGAACGGGGTGGCGGGCGAGCCGGTCTGGCCGACCTTCAGGGGGTGTTCAAGCGGGCCGAACTGGCCGCCATCGTTCATTACCTGCCTTCCATCGTGAATGAAGACGCCCGACAGTGGATGCGTCATGGCTTGCTGGCGGGGCGTCTCATTGATGCGCCGCTGCGACTGCAAGGTGATCTGGCGCATTTTCCCTTTGGCGAACACCCGGAGCGCGGCGATTTTCTGGTCGGAGGGAAAGTGCACTCGGCCATCATCGATTATGCACCGGCCGAGGTGGTGGGTGCGCCTGGATGGCCCCGCCTCGAGGCGCTGAACGGCCGCGCACAGTTACACCGCACAGACCTCACCATCGAGGCGGACACCCTGCGAATTCGGCCCGGCGGGCAGACCATCGACCTGCGCGCCGTCGGTGCTCGCATTCCGGACATCGAGAACGATTCCGTGCTCACCGTGAAAGGAACGAGTCGGGCGCCTGCCGCTGCCTACCTGGCGCTGTTGCAGCACTCACCGCTCAAGCGTTCGCTGGAGGGGCTGTTCGACCAGGCTCGAGGGGATGGCACCTGGCAAGTCCCCATCGCACTCACGATTCCCCTGACACACTCCGTCGACACCCAGGTGCAGGGTGAGGTGCACTTCGACAAGGCCGGGCTGCAACTGGCCCCGCATGTGCCGGCGCTGTCGGGGCTGAGCGGGCGCCTGGCCTTCACGGAGCAGGCGCTGACTGCACATGAACTCAGGGGCAGTGTGCTGGGCGGGCCCGTCCGGGTGAGCGGAGGCGTGGGCAAGGGGCAGAAGGGCCTGGTGTTCGAGGGACGGCTGGAAGCGGCCGCGCTGGACACCTGGCTGGAGGGGCGTCTCGCCGGCCAGCTGGAAGGTCACACCCCCTACCGTCTCGCCGTGGTGCGGCACGACAATGGGGCCCTGGGTCTGCAGCTGAACGCCAGTCTGGAGGGCATGGGCATCCAGCTGCCTGCACCGTTGCGCAAAGCGGCCACGGACCGCTGGCCCCTGCGCGCCTCGTGGGCACCCGCCAGTGCAAAAGACAAGCGCGGCAACATGATGCTCGACGTCAGATTGGGCGAGCTGCTCGAAGCCCGTTTCCTGCATGCCGGTGGCGAGCGTGGCAAGAATGCTTTCTTCAAGGCCGGGGTCATCAATGTACGCGGCAAGGCCGAACTGCCCGCCTCGGGGCTGACCCTGGATGTTCAAGGCGCGGAAATCGATGTGGACGCCTGGCGCAAACTGGCCGGCATGGGCGGAGGAGAGGGGGCATCAGGGCCGGGCTTGCCCGAGCTGCGTGATGTCCGCGTGCAGGCGGACCGGGCGACGGTGCTGGGCACGACCCTCGAGAAGCTCACCTTTACGGCACGTCGCCCCGAGGGCAATCGCTGGCGGGTGGACATCAGCTCCACCGAAACGGCGGGGACGCTCTTCTGGCAGGAGCGTCGAGGCCGCATCGAAGGCGAAATCGAGGCCCATTTTCAGCGGCTGGCCGTGGGCCGCACGGATGGCGAAGGTGCCCGGAACGGCGAAGACGACGACATCAGCCTGAGCGACGAGGTCGATTTCCCCGCCATCCGGCTGCGTGTGGACAATCTGCGCCTTTACGGTCGGGAGGTCGGCGCACTCTCCGTGGTGGGCCTGAACGATGTGCGGGCTCACCGCTGGCGGCTCGAACAGCTGCAGCTGCGCAGTCCCCATGCACGACTGGACGGCTCGGGGGTATGGCAGCTGAAAGGACCGCAGCGGGGTTTGAGACTGCAGGCCAGGGCGTCGTTCGATGATCTGGGCGCCTACCTGAGTCAGGCCGGTTTCACGGATCTGGTGGCCAGCGGGCAAGGGCAGGTCGAGGGTGTGGTCGAATGGCGGGATGTGCCGTGGCGTTTCGACCTTTCCCGCCTGAATGGCGACATCAAGGTGGATCTCTCCAAGGGGCGGTTCATCAACGTCGGCTCGAACTCGGCGCGCGTGCTGGAACTCGTCTCATTGCAGTCGGTGAAACGTCTGGCCAGTCTGAACTGGAATCCCTCCGGGCTGCTCAAGCAGGGCTTTCCTTTCGACCGTCTGCAGGGGGACATCAAGCTCAAGGACGGCATCATGCACAGCGAGAATTATCGCGTGACCGGGCCGGTGGCGACCATCGTGATCGCGGGCGACGTCAGCCTGCCTGCGGAGACCCTGGATCTCTATGCGGTGGTGGTGCCCAACCTGGATGTGAGCGGAGCGGCCATTGCGGCAGGGATAGCCGTGAACCCCATCGTGGGGGTGGGGGCGTTTCTGACTCAGTGGCTGCTCAAGGAACCCATGAGTCGGGCCATGACGGCGGAATATCGTGTCCGGGGCAGCTTCGACGAGCCGGATATTGAGGAGGTGGAAACCGTGACCGGGGGGGAAAAGGGCACCCTGCCGGGACACCCTGTTTCCGAGTCTGGCAGGAATCAGTAGATACCTTGTTGCAGCATCGCGTCAGCGACTTTGACGAAACCGGCGATGTTTGCGCCGTCAAGGTAGTTCACCTTGCCGCCTTCGCTTGCGTAGCGAACGCAGTTCTCATGGATGTCACGCATGATGGCGTGCAGCTTTTCATCCACCTGTTCACGCGTCCAGCACAGGCGCTGGGCGTTCTGGCTCATTTCAAGGCCGGAGACGGCGACACCGCCCGCGTTGCTGGCCTTGCCGGGAGCGTAAAGGACGCCTGCCTGGATGAAGGCATGAGCCGCTTCCAGACTGGTCGGCATGTTGGCACCTTCTGCCACGCAACGCACGCCATTCTTGATCAGAGTGCGGGCGTCTTCCAGTTCGAGTTCGTTCTGGGTGGCGCAGGGCAGCGCAACATCCACCGGGACGTGCCAGGGACGTTTGCCGGCTTCGTATTGCAGACCGAGTTCGCGTGCGTAGTCTTCCACGCGGCCGCGTTCCTTGTTCTTGATCCGGCACAGGACGGCAAGCTTCTCCGGGGTGAAACCGGCCATGTCCACGACCGCGCCTTGCGAGTCGGACACCGTCACCACCTTGGCACCCATGTGCATGCACTTTTCGATGGCAAACTGAGCCACATTGCCGGAACCCGAGACCGAGACGGTCAGGCCTTCCAGTGACTGGCGGCTGTGCTTGAGCATTTCTTCGGCAAAATACACGGTACCGTAGCCTGTGGCTTCAGGACGAATCAGGCTGCCTCCGAAGGTCAGGCCCTTGCCGGTGAAGACGCTGCCCGCCGAATTGGTGAGCTTCTTCATCATGCCGGCCATGAAGCCGACTTCCCGCGCGCCCACGCCGATGTCGCCTGCCGGCACGTCGGTATCCGGGCCCAGGTGGCGATAGAGCTCGAGCATCAGCGCCTGACAGAAGCGCATCACTTCACCGTCACTCTTGCCTTTGGGGTCGAAGTCCGAGCCGCCCTTGCCGCCACCCATGGGAAGTGTGGTCAGCGCATTCTTGAAGGTCTGCTCGAAGGCCAGGAACTTGAGGATGGAGAGATTCACCGAGGGGTGAAAGCGCATGCCGCCCTTGAAGGGGCCGATGGCGGAGTTGTGCTGGATGCGGTAGGCGCGGTTGACGTTGACCTTGCCCTGATCATCGATCCAGGTCACACGGAACTGAATGATGCGTTCGGGTTCCACGAGGCGATCCAGCAACCCTTGCTCGCCATATTGTGGATTGCGTTCGATGAACGGCCAGAGGCTGCTCATGACTTCCTGAACAGCCTGCATGAATTCGGGCTGGTGAGGGTCGCGGGCCTGAACGCCCGCAAGGAATTGATCTAGTTTCGGTAGTGCCATTCTATTTCTTCATCATGTCGAAAAATTCGGCGTTGGTTTTGGTCGCCCGGATCTTGTCCAGGATGAATTCCATCGCTTCGATCTCGTCCATGTCGTGAATGAACTTCCGCAA
>JAJUFT010000146.1 GCA_029263615.1 Alcaligenaceae bacterium
AAAATCCTTGCGACGCCCGACCTGCGTCTTTTCGATCCGGATTTCGAGCCGCTGCAGGCGCAACCCGTGGGTGAGGGCGGCCGCAAGGCCGCCTGGTTCGTGCGTTGTGGGGATCACGATGCCGTGCTGCGTCGTTATCGGAGGGGTGGCTGGGCGGCTCGCTTCTCCGATGACCGATATCTGTGGACCGGGCCCCACAATGTGCGCAGTCTGAACGAATTTGATACCCTGCGGTCTTTGTACGAGGCGGGTCTGCCCGTGCCCCGCCCCTATGCTGCCGCCTGCTGGAGAAGCGGCCTGACATATCGCGCCGCCATTCTGGTCGAACGGCTGCACGATGTGCGACCGCTCGCATCGGCGCTGGATGTTGCTGATAGTGAACAGGTGGCGGGTTCAATCTATGCCATGCATGAGCATGGCGTGTGGCATGCCGACTTGAATGCGTACAATATTCTGCTTGACCCGGATGGCCGGGCGTGGCTCATCGACTTTGACAAAGCCACCCGACCTGTACTCTCACCAGAGCGACGCAGCGCCAACCTTCTGAGGCTGCGGCGTTCGCTGGCCAAGGTGGCCGGTGCGGCAGGCATCCGCTGGTGGGACGAGCTCAATCGCAGTTACGAGAAACTGTCGCGCGTCGTGGGTTTCTAGGCGCCGGTTTCGATTACTATCTTCGACTTTTTTTCACTTTTGTCCGGGGGACTGGCAAATGAAATTCAGCATGGGTTTGCGCTCCGTGGTGGGCCTGACGCTGTTGGCGGCGTCGGTGTCCGTGGCGGCCCAGAACAAAGAGGTCAACGTATACAACTGGGCCGAGTACACGGCGCCCGATACGCTGTCCGGGTTCGAGAAAGCCACGGGCATCAAGGTCAACTACAGCGTGTACGACAGTAACGACGCGCTGCAGGCCCGGTTGCTGACCGGAAAGTCCGGCTTCGACGTGGTGGTGCCTTCAACCCATTATGCCGCCCGCCAGATCGAGGGCGGCCTGTTTCAGAAGCTGGACAAGTCCAAGATCCCCAACTGGAAGCATCTGGATCCGGCCATCATGGAAGTGGTGGCCTCGGTCGACCCGGGCAATCAGTATCTGATTCCCTGGGGTTATGGCACCAATGGTCTGGGCTACAACGTCACCCGCGTGCGCGAGATCATGGGCGAGGACGTGAACCTGGGCAGCTGGGATATGCTGTTCAAGCCGGAAAACGCAGAGAAACTGCGCGCCTGTGGCATTTCCATCCTGGATGAAGCCGCTCAGGTGTTCCCGGCCGTGCTGCACTATCTGGGCAAGGATCCCAACAGCGAGAACATTGCCGACTACCGCGAGGCGCTGGACGTTCTCAAGAAGATCCGCCCGTACATTCGCCAGTTCAGCTCTTCCGGCTACATCGACGAGCTGGCCGCCGGCGACCTGTGCATGGTTTACGGCTTCTCGGGTGACGTCATGATTTCGGCCGCCCGCGCGCGCGAGGCAGGCCGCAGCTACAAGATCGACTACTACATCCCCGAAGGCGGGGCCCCTGTGTGGTTCGACACCATGGCGATCCCCAAGGACGCCCGCAATGTCGATGCAGCGCATGCCTTCATCAACTACATCGAGACCCCCGAGGTCCATGCCGCGATTACCAACACCATGTTCTATCCGAACGCGAACAAGGAAGCGCGCAAGCACGTGATCAAGGAAGTGGCCGACAACCCCATGATCTATCCTTCCGAAGAGGTCACGCGCACGCTGTTCGTGATCAAGCCGCAGTCGCTGCGACTTCAGCGCGAGCTGAGCCGCATGTGGAACGAACTCAAGACGGGCCGCTGATCATCATGAGCGAGATTCGCCCTGGGGCTTCCTGGTCGGGAGCCGTGGACGCCTTCGTCCGTATTGAGGATGTCGTCAAGATTTACGGCGATGTGGTGGCCGTCCAGTCGGTGAGCCTGACGGTGGGAAGACAGGAAGTCTTCGCGCTGCTGGGCAGTTCCGGCTGCGGGAAGTCCACCTTGCTGCGCATGCTGGCAGGCTTTGAGGAAGCCACTTCGGGGCGCATTTTCCTGGACAACGAAGACATCACCTCCCTGCCGCCCTACAAGCGGCCGGTGAACATGATGTTCCAGTCCTACGCGCTGTTTCCCCACATGACGGTGGAAGACAACGTGGCCTTCGGCCTCAAGCAGGAAGGCGTGCCCCGCAATGAAATCCACGGGCGCGTCTATGAGGCGCTCGACCTGGTGCAGATGGGGGCGTATGCGCGGCGCAAGCCGTCCCAGCTGTCTGGCGGCCAGCAGCAGCGCGTCGCGCTGGCGCGCAGTCTGGTCAAGCGTCCCAAGTTGTTGCTGCTCGACGAGCCCATGTCGGCGCTGGACAAGCAGATCCGTCAGAAGACGCAGATCGAATTGGTGAAAATCCTCGACAAGGTGGGCGTGACCTGCATCATGGTCACGCACGACCAGGAAGAGGCCATGACCATGGCACACCGCATGGCGGTCATGTCCGAAGGGCAGATCGTTCAGTGCGGCGCGCCGCAGGAAGTCTACGACTTCCCCAATTCGCGTTTCGTGGCCAACTTCGTCGGTTCCACCAATCTGTTCACCGGACATATCGCGGTGGACGAGGCCGACCATGTGCAGATCGAGTCCGAGCAGCTCAATCGT
>JAJUFT010000065.1 GCA_029263615.1 Alcaligenaceae bacterium
CACGACCAGGATGACGAGGACGGGCACAACCCGCTTGACGCCAAAGCGCCATCCCAGCCACAGCAGACACGGATAGAGGAGATAAAACTGCTCCTCCACACTCAGCGACCACAAATGCATGAGCGGCTTGAGTTCGGTGGCCGTGTCGAAGTAACCGGCTTCCGTCCACAGCAGGACGTTCAGCAAGAAGGTGGTGGCGGCCACCGCGTGCAGGGCCAGCTGCTCAAACTCGCGTGGCCACAGCCAATACCAACCTGCAGCCAACGTGGCGACCAAGATGACCGTGAGTGACGGCAGCAGGCGGCGGGCGCGTTGGGCATAAAAATGCAGGAAGCTGAACGAGCCAGCCTCCACGCCTCGCAGAATGATCCCGGTGATCAGGTAGCCGGAAATCACGAAGAAGACGTCAACACCGATGAAGCCACCTGCCATACTGTCGGGGAAGCCGTGAAACCACAGGACGAGCAGAACCGCGACGGCACGCAAACCGTCGATATCGGGTCGATACTGGGCACTGCGCGTGTGCGGATAGTGCGCCTGGGCAGGGTCTCGTCCGGGCAGAGGGTGGCGGCTCATGGATGTGATGTTCGGCTCACAGCTACGGGTCAGACTGGCTGCGCCATTTTATCTATGATCCGAAACCGGCACCTTTTTCCACACCAGCAACCCATTTAGCGCCAGGCGTGGCGCTTCGCTCTTCAAGATGGTCCAGGACTAATCGCCCCCCAAAACCGAATAAAAATCTCTGCCCACCAGCTCGCGCGACACCGGCGCGAACAGGTCTTCCCACATGCGCTGCGGGTCGTTGAACACGTTCTGCGACAGTTCCTGGTCGCCGATCACCGTTTGCAGATAGCTCAGGGCGCCATCCACACTGAAGATGTTCTCGGTGTAGAAGATGCGGGTGCCCAGGTGCTCGGCGCCCAGCGCGGCGGCCACCACCGCGGTCTCCAGGTTGTTGCGCCGGGGGGTCATGGGGCCCGTCACCACGGCCACGGCGTTCTGCCATTCTTCGGCCGTGGCATCCGCCCGCACGCGGTCCAGCACCTCCAGCATGTTGCCGGCGTGGGCGCGGCCGACCGACAGGGCGATGTCGGCAAGCTGGGGCTCGATTTTTCTCAGGGTGCCGGCCACTCCGTCGCGGCTGAGCTGGCGCTGCGTCAGCGCGGTTTGTGCGGCGGCCCGCAGGCTTTCCAGCACCTTGGCCGCAGCGGCTTTCTCGCTGCGGGAAAGCGTCGTGTTCGGCAGGGTAAGCTGGGCCTGCCGGATGTCGCGGATCAGGGCCTCAAGGCGCGGCCACTGCGCCTGGGCGGCATCTGCCTGGACCAGCTGGTTCATCAGGCCATGGAAAGCGAGGGCGGCATGCACGACGGCGCGCGCTTCGTTGTAGCGCTGCAGGGGCACGGGGTACAGCCGGCGATGCGTGCCGCGCACGGCGGTGATGGTGCTGTTCTGCACCACCAGCACCAGTGGCAAGGCCTCCACCACGGCCTGGGTGCGTTCCTTGTAAAGCGCCCGGAATCGGCTGTTCAGGGGTTCCAGCTGGTCGGCAGCCGGGGGCGCGGGTTCTCGCGCCCAGGCGGGTAGGGGCGCAGTGGCGACCAGCCCCAGCACCAGGGCCAGAGATGCGGCCAGGCGTCGCGCGCCGGGCCACAGGCCGGCTTGTGAGCGGGGATCGTGGCGCGATGTCGTCACGGGTGCGGAGCACGCGGCAGTCATGTTTCCTCCTCTTTTTGCAGAGGGATTATGCAACGGCGTGTTTCAGCAATGCATCGATTTTTACAAAATGCGCCGCGCTGAGGCTTCCACCCCTCAGCCCCGAGCCCCCTCAATCTCCGCCCGTTCTTCCCCCAGCACATGGGAGCGCAGCTTTTCCTGAATCGCGCTCACCGCAGTCTGAATGACTTTCACTTTTTCGTGCAGCGCATGGCCACGCAGGCGGTCGTGCAGGGCGGAAATGCTGATGGCGCCGGCCGGGCGGCCGTGCGGGTCCATGATGGCCACGGCAATCGAGCTGACGGCATCGACTTCGAGCACGCTGTTTTCCAGGTAACCCTGCTTGCGTGACAGGCCGATCTGACGCCACATGAGTTCGGCGTCGAAGCGAGGGTAGTCGCGTTCCAGTCGCTCACGGTTGGCCAGGTAGATACGTTGAATCTCATCATCGGGTAGCTGGGCGAGGATGGCAAGCGCACCGGCTCCGATGTTCAGGGGGCGGCGGCGGCCGACGTCCAGCACGAAGACTTTGATGGGGAAGGCGCCTTCCACGCGGGCAATGCACACGCCGTCAAAGCCGGAGCGGATGGTCAGGAACACGGTGTCGCCGGTGGCGTCGGCCACTTCGCGCAGGTGCGACTGACAGATGTCGCGCAGGTCGTAGGTGTGGGGGGCGGCGGCGGCCACGCCCATTTCGTAGGTCAGGGAACCCAGGAAGTAGCGTTTGCGCTCGTCTTGCCGGACAAAGCCTTCCGCCACCAGGGCCTGCAGCAGGCGGTGCGCAGTGGGCCGGGTCAGGCCGGTGCTGCGGTACAGGTCGACCAGGCGCATGCCATTGCGGTTATAGGTGGTGATGAGTCTGAGCAAGGCGGCGCAGCGTTGAATGGCCTGGGTACCGCTGCGGTCCTGTCGTTGATCCGATTCAGTCATGATTTCACAGTGTGGACGTATTGTTGTCGTTTTTCGGGCTTGAACCCTACTAAGATACAGTTCTCATGAAAAAGAGTCCACAGTGAGGGAAAAAGTGAGCAATTCACAAGAACGTTACGCCCGCACGGCGGGGGTGGCCGCCGTCGCCGGCGTGGGCCACACCGACTGGTCTGAAGACTATCGCCGCGTCCGCGCCGGCGAGAAGCCTTTCGATTCCTACGGGTATGCAGCCAAGGCTTTCAGCCGGGCACTTGAAGACGCGGGCATCGACCGCTCGGAAATCGACGGCCTGATCGTCGGGCCCACCACCGCCTATGAGCGCATGGGCGAGATTCTGAACATCGACCCGCGCTGGGGCGGCCAGGCGGATGCCGTCCAGGCCATGTTCCAGGCGGTGCTGGCCATTCATTCCGGCATGGCGGAAGTGGTAGCGCTGGTATACGGCAACGACCAGCGCTCGGCAGCCGTGCAGTATGGGGGCCCCGAAGCCATGGGCGGCGGCGCCTTCCTGTCCTACGTGTATCACAGCCCGTGGGGCCTGACCTCGCAAGGCGCGCTGTATGCGCTGATGTTCCAGCGTTACCAGGAACTGTGGGGCGTGACGGATGCCGACCTCGGTCAGGTGGCGGTGGGCCAGCGCCAGTGGGCCTGCCTGAACCCTAATGCCATCATGCGCAAGCCGCTCACGCTCGACGATTACCTGGCGGCCAACTACATTGCGGCCCCGCTGCGCCTGAACGACTACTGCCTGATCAATGACGGCGGCGTGGCGCTGATCGTCATGTCCGCGGAACGGGCGCGCCGCACTTGTCGCAAGCCGGTCTACATCAAGGGGCTGGGTCGCGCCGACCTGAATCACCATGCCACCAGCCTGGGCCCGCGTCTGATCGATTTCTATCGTCCGGCACAGCAGAAGGCTGCGGAACAGGTGTATGCCGCTGCCGGCGTGGGGCCCAAGGACATCGACGCGCTGCTGGTCTATGACAGCTTCAGCCCGCACATCTTCTTCGCGCTCGAGGGCTTCGGCTTCTGCGGCCAGGGCGAAGGCGCGCGCTTCATTGCCGAAAACGGCATTGGCGTGGGCGGCAAGCTGCCGGTGAACACGCACGGCGGCCACCTTTCGGAATCCTACATGCAGGGCTGGAACCACCAGGTGGAAGCCGTGCGCCAGCTGCGCGGCGAAGAAGGGGACCGGCAGGTGAAGAACTGCCGCCACGTGCAGTATGTATCCGACGTGGCGGGCAAGGCCATGTCCATCATCTACGGCAATTGATGCGAGGGAGCGCAAGATGAGCAAGACACCCAGGCTTTATTCACCGTACGACGCGCCCATGTGGGAAAGCATCCAGCAAGGCCAGATGAAACTGCAGCGTTGCCGCAAGACGGGCACCTTTTACTACCCGCCCGGCCCCATGTGCCCGGAATCGCTGAGCTTTGATGTGGAATGGGCGCCGATTTCCGGCAAGGGGAAGATCCTGTCCTGGACGATTTTCCACCGCCAGTACCTGCCGGCCTACCCCGCCCCGCACCTGGTGGTGGCGGTGCAGCTGGACGAAGGCCCGATCATGATTGGCTACATGGATCACGACTGTGCAGAGGCACTGGCCCTCGACAAGCCCGTGACCATGGAGTATGCGGACCATCCCGATGGTTACCGCATCCCCAAGTTCGTGTTCTGACGAGCTGGCCGTAAAGGCCACCTGCCCGCTATTTGATGACGGGCAGGTGGCGCATCAAGTCGGAAACGGGAGCGTCGCCTAGCGCCAGGGCGTGCTTGAAGAAGGCCTGTTCGGGGTCGACATGCCCGCCGTATTCCACGCAATCCAGCCACTTCTCCAACAGCTGCGCTTCCGTCAGCGGGCTTTCGTGTGAGCCGCGCAAGATGCGGATTTCTTTCTCGTGGCGCGTGCCGTCCTTCAGGGTCACCGTGACGATGTTCCAGCGCGGCGTGACCGGGCCTTCATCTTCTTCCATCGTCACCACCGACATCAGGCGGCGGATTTCCGGCCGCTGCACGGCTTCGTCGGTGAAGCTGGACAGCTTCACATGGCCATCCAGCGCGGCAGCGGCCATGGCGTAGGGCATGCTGAATTTCGCTTCCAGCCCGGTCTGCGCCTGGGGATGGATGAGCGGCACCATGGCGCGGCGATTCGATTTGACGTGAATGGCGGCGATGTCTTCGGCGCGGAAGCCGTGCTCGCTGCGCAGGTCCAGCATGCCGTCAATGGATCGGTGCGCGGCATAGCACATGGGGTATTTCTTGATTTCCAGGCCGCTGGCGAGGATTTCCAGGGGCGCGTCGCCCAGGCCGGCCAATGCCTCTGCCAGCGGTTCGCCGTTCCCGTACAGGGCCGTGAAACCCTGCTTGCCGTCCAGCGCATCGGCCGGGGCATCCATGCCGGCTTCGGCCAGCAGCACGGCCCGCAGCGCCGAGGTGTTGCAGTGCCCGGTCTGGAAGGACTTGGCCATGAAACCGAAGCTGGCGCGGCTGCCGGAACATTGGGCCAGCGCCAGGCCGAGCGCATGCACGGTCTGCTGTTCGGAAAGCCCCAGCAGGTGCGCACAGGCGGCCGTCGCGCCCATCAGCCCGATGGTGGTGGTGGCGTGCCAGCCCTTGGCGTAATGGTCCGAGACCATGGCGCGGGCGATCTTGACCATGACTTCCAGCCCCACGGTGTAGGCCGACGCCAGGCGCCGCCCGTTGATGCCGCGCGTTTCGGCCAGGGCCAGCAGGGCGGGCAGCATGGCGATGGTGGGGTGCCCGCGCAGGGGGGAGTTCACGTCATCGAAATCCAGTACGTGCGCGGCCACCCCGTTGTAGAAGGCGGCGCCGTATAGCGGAACGGCTTCTGGGCAGGCCCAGGTGGAGGCGCGGCCGCAGCCACCTTCTTCACGGGCAAAACGCAGGGCGATCTCGCTGGCCTCTTCGCGGACCGCGGCAATGGCAATCCCGACGGTGTCGATGATGGCCCGGCCCACCTGGGTGATGGCGGCGGGGGGCAGGGCACTGGGGTCAAAACCGGTGGAAAACCGGGCAATGCGGCGCGAGGCCGTGTCGCTGACGTTCGAGGTCATGGTGGTTCTTCAGTAGGCATCGTGGAGCAGGGCTTCAAGGCGGGCGCGGTGCTTCACCATTTCGCGCGCACGATCCGCGTTGAAGTTCTGCAGGGAATGTTCAAGGGCGGTGGGAAACAGCTCGGGCGTGACATCCAGCTCGCGCAGCCGCATGGGCAGGCCGAGGCCGGCAAACAGCTGGTGGACGGCATCTGCCACGGCGTCGGCCGGGCCGGTGTCCTGTTGCGGGTCCAGGCCCAGCGCCACGGCGAGCTCCTTCACATTGTCCGGGCACAGATCCCCGAAATGCCGCAGAGCCGGCGCGGTCAGCAGGGCGTGCGTGGTGCCCTGGTCCAGGTGCGCGGCCTGGTTGAAGAGGGCCGCGCCCAGGGCATAGACCGAGCGGGCGATCCAGTGCGCATCGAAGGGGCGGCCGCCGTCGTCTTCGTCACGGTTCTGCAGCAGCGCGGCTGCACACATGTCGATGCGGGCCTGGGCGTCGCCGGGGTCGGTCATGCGTGGCAGAGCGTCGCGCGCCAGGGTGTAGGCATGCAGGCGTGAGGCCTGCACCAGCGGGTTGGCGCGACGAATCGCGCCGGCATTCATGAGAGCGCGCCAGTACACGCCAACGCCGGTGGAAAGCGCCAGGGAAGGCGGCGCGGTGAGCAGGGCTTCGGCATCCCAGAAGATGGCCGTCGGCCGGGTCTTGGGGTCGAAGTATTCCAGCCGCGGGCCGCCCGGGTTCTTGAGCGCGGCGCCGCCCCGGTTCTGGGCAGAGGTCGCGGCCGTCACCACATTGAAGATGGGCGGTTTGGGCGCATGCAGGCGCGGGCTGATGGGCGGCCGGCCTTCCGGGTACTGAGTCGCCAAGGTTTCGGGCGCGCCGTCTTCCGCCATCAGGATGGCGACGACCCGCACCGCCTTGAGCACGCTGCCGGCGCCGATGGCGATCAGGGCGTCGGCCCCGACCTCGCGTGCCAACCGGGCAGCTTCCTGCACGTCGCCCACCGGGGCGTCCTTGCCCAGTTGGGTGTAGGCGCCCGCATAGCGGGTTTCAAGGATGTCGCGCACGCGCGCCAGCAAGGGCGTGCGCGTGGCGACACTGTTGCCGCAGATCACGAAGGCCCGCCGGGCGTCCAGACGGTCCAGCTCTCTGGGCAGTTTTTCCAGGGCGCCGTGGCCGGCGTGGACGCGAACCGCCGGCGTGATGGAGCTGAAGGAAGGGACGTCCGCTACGGTATTCAGGTTCATGTCGGCCACACAAGGAGCTTACTGGGAGGGCAGACCATTGCGCAGCAGATCGCGGGCAATCACCCAGCGGTGCACTTCGCTCGGGCCTTCGACGATGCGCATCACGCGGCACATGCGGGAGATGTACTCCAGCGGCAGTTCCTTCGACACGCCCATGCCACCGAACAGCTGGATGGCGCGGTCGACCACGCGGGTGATCATCTCGGTGCCCTGGAGCTTGACCATGGAGCCGTCCAGACGCACGTCGGTGCGACCATTGTCCATCTTCCACGCCATCTGGTAGACCACCCAGCGCAGCATCTCGATTTCCTGATAGCTGTCGGCAATCCACCATTGCACGGCCTGACGGTCGGCCAGCGGCGAACCGAAGGTGTGGCGGGTGTTGGCCTGCTCGATCATCATCTGCAGGCAGCGGGTGGCCAGGCCCAGGCAGCGCGAGGCGATTTCCAGACGACGCACGCCCAGACGTTTGGAGATCGGCGCAAAGCCGCCGCCCACTTCGCCCAGCACCTGCCCGTCGTCCAGTTCGACGTTGTCCAGCACCACTTCATAGGGGTGGTATTCGCCGATCATGGGGAAGGAGGTGGGGATGCTCAGGCCCGGGGTGCCCTTGTCGACCAGGAAGGCGGTGTAGGCGCCGCTCTTGCCGGCGCTGGGGTCGGTCACGGCCATCACGATCATGAAGTCGGAACGGCGGGCATTGCTGATCCACAGCTTGGTGCCGTTGAGCACCCATTTGCCGTTCTTGCGCTCTGCCCGGGTCTTGATGGCGGCCGCGTCCGAGCCGGCACCGGGTTCGGACAGCGCCAGGCAGCTCTTCTTCTCGCCGCGCGAATAGGGAAGCAGGTAGCGGTCGACCTGGTCGCCCTTGCACAGTTCCTTCAGCAGGAAGAGGTTGGGGCTTTCCGGGGGCAGCACGAAGGGCACGATGCTGTGCTTGAGCTGCTCGACGACCAGACACTTGGTCAGCATGCCCAGATCCTGGCCGCCGAACTCTTCCGGCACGTCAATGCCCCACAGGCCGATTTCCTTGGCCTTGGCCTGCAGATGTGCCTCGACTTCGGGCGGAATGAGGGGGGTGTCTTCAAAACCGCGTTCGGCTTCGCGCCGGATGATGAGCGGTTCCAGGGGAACGAGTTCTTCCTTGACGAAACGGGCGACGGTGTCGCGGACCATCTGCGAGGAGTCGGGCAGTTCGAAATCCATGTTGAATCCTGTGATGCGATGCGCGCAGGCGCGGAAATGAAGGGGGGTGCGGGCGGCTGAGCGCCCGCCATCTATGAATACGGAAGGGAATCAGCGGCCGCGGTAGACGGGCGGGCGCTTTTCCTGGAAGGCTTTGCGGCCTTCGATGCGGTCTTCGGTGTCGCGCAGCAGGCCGAACACATAGCGCTCGGCGTCGATGGCGGCCGGCAGGGGCATGTCCATGCCGCTGTAGACCAGGCGCTTGATCGCACGCACCGACAGCGGGGCGTTGGCGGCAATGCGCTCGGCAATGGCGCGCGCTGCGGGCAGCAGGTCGCCGGGTTCGACCACCTTGCTCACCAGGCCGACGCGCAGCGCTTCCTGAGCATCCACGCGGTCACCGGTCAGCAGCATCAGCATGGCGTTGGACGCACCGATGGCGCGCGGCAGGCGCTGGGTGCCGCCGGCACCGGGAATGCTGCCGATGCGCACTTCCGAAAGTGCGAACACGGCGTTGGTCGAGGCCAGGCGGATGTCGCAGGCCAGGGCCAGTTCCATGCCGCCGCCCATGGCGTAGCCGTTGATGGCGCAGATCAGGGGTTTGTCGGTATCCAGGCCGGCCAGCAGGTGGTCGGATTCCGCGCGGCCAAAGGTCAGCTCGGCAAAGCTTTCCTTGGGGGGCATGGTCTTCTTCAGGTCCGAGCCCGTGCAGAAGGCCTTTTCGCCGGCGCCGGTCAGGATGGCGACGCGGATGTTGTCGTCTTCCTTGATGCGGCGCCAGGTCTGGTGCAGCTCGGCGCGGGTTTCGGGGTCGATGCTGTTCATCGCCTCGGGGCGATTCAGCGTGATCGTGGCAACGTAGTCACGGACTTCAAACAGTATGGACATGATTTCTTCCTTGCACGGCGGGCGGCCGGCTCACACCAGGACGCCGTCTTCCGTGAGTTGATCGATTTCGTTTTCCGACATGCCCAGCAGGTCGCGGCAGATTTCGCGCGTGTGCTGGCCCAGCAGCGGGGCGGGGGCGGTCGGCGCCGATTCCGCATCGGAATAGCGGTAGGGCGCGCTGTTGTAGGTGCTGGGGCCCACCTCCGGATGGTCCAGCGTGACCCAGTGCTTGCGCTGGGCGAGCTGCGGGTCGTGGTCCAGGACGTCGCGGGCGTCCTGCACGGGGCCACTGGGAACACCCGCGGCCTGCAGCCGCTGCGCCAGCGCACCCGCCTCTTCCTGTCGGGTGGCCTGGCTGATGAGGGCATCCAGGGTGTCGTGGTCGGCGCGCCGGCCTTCAGCCGTGGCCCACTCGGCACGGGTTTCCAGGCCCAGCGTCGAAGCCAGCGCCTGCCACTGCGCGTCATTACACACCGAGATGGCGATCCAGCGGTCGTCGCCCTGGCAGGGGTAGACGCCCTGGGGCGCTTTCTGCGGGTGACGGTTGCCATCGCGCTGCTCGATGACGCCATTGACGAAGTAATTCATCAGGCTGGGGCCCATCATGGCCAGCGTGGGTTCGAGCTGGGCCAGATCGATGAACTGGCCTTCGCCGCTGCGGCGCTGGTGACGCAGGGCAGCCAGAATGGCGAAGGCCGCGTGCCCCGGGTTGGGGATGTGGTCGGGGTAGTTCGTGCCGGTGCTGGCGGGTTCGCGGTCAGGCAGCCCGATCAAATGCATGAAGCCCGTCAGTGCGGCAATGGTCAGGCCATAGCCCAGATCGTTGGTGGCCGGGCCGCTGGCGCCCTGCATGGACATCGAGGCATAGACGATGCCTGGACGGATGCTTTTCACCACGTCGTAGCCCAGGCCCAGCTTGTCCATCACGCCGGGCGTGAAGTTGTTCGACACCAGGTGCGCATCGGCGATCAGGCGCTTGGCCAGCGCCAGCCCGCGTTCATCCTTTACATTCAGGGTGATGCTGCGCTTGCTGGAGTTGCGGTCGGCGAAGTAGCCGCTGCGGTTGACCCCGGGGATGCCGTCCTTGAACGGTTTGGTGACGCGCAGGGTATCCAGCCGCTGGCTGCTTTCGATCTTGATGACGTCCGCCCCAAGGTCGGCAAGAATCTTGGTGGTGTAGGAGCCCGCGCCGATCCAGGAAAAATCAATGACGCGGATGCCGGTTAGCAATCGTGTCATGGTCAGGCCTCCGTGCTGCGGGTGTCGGCCGCCGCGCGTGCGGCGATGCCATAGTGGGAAAGAACTTCCTGGGTGTGCTCACCCAGGCGCGGGGCGGGGCGGCGCAGACGCCACGGTGTGGCCGACAGCTGGTACGGCGCGCCCGGCATGCGCAGGGTCTGGCCGCTGCGGCTTTCCACATCGACAAAATAGCTGCGGTGCGCGCGCTGCGGGTCGGCGGCAATATCGCTGGCGTCGCAAATCGGGGCGATCGGGATGCGCCGCTCGCGGCCCTTGGCATGCAGTTCCGCCTTGGTACGGGTCAGGGCAAAAGGAGCGAACACGTCTTGGAAGATGCGCTTGGCTTCGTCGGTGGCCAGGAAAGTCTGGTCGTTCCAGCGGGCGTCGCGGAACTGTTCGGCGCCCGGCAGGCCTTCATCGACCAGCCATTCCGTGGTGACGCCCCAGAAGCGGTTGCTGCCGATGCCGCCGGCCATCAGGTAGACATAGCCGTCCTTGCAGCGGAAGGCGCCCGTGCCGGCCAGGCGCTGGGTGCCGGCGTTGCGCTTGCGGATCGTGCCTTCCAGGTCGTAGAACTGAACGGCGTTCTCCAGGCCCATCACCACGCATTCCTGCATGGACACGTCCACGTGCTGGCCCGTGCCGCTCTGTTCGGCATGGCTGACCGCCGCCAGCGACGCCACGGCGGCAAAGAGGTTGGCGGCGCCCACGGCCTGTTCGCCACAGGCGACCATGGGCGCGGTGTCGGGGTAACCGGCCAGGTACAGCATGCCGCCCATGGCCATGGCCGTCAGGTCGGTGGCCAGCCATTCGGCGTAGGGGCCTTCCTGCCCGAAGGGGGTGATGCTGGTCAGGGTGATTGCGGGGTTCACCTCACGCAGACGGGCAAAGCCCAGACCACGACGCGCCATGACGCCCGGCGCTTCGTTCTCGATGACAAGGTGGGCGTGGCGCACCAGCTCGAGGAACGCGGCCTGGCCCTGTGCGTCGTCCAGGTCGAGCACCACACTGCGCTTGTTGGTGTTCTCGTACTGGTGGCGCAGGCTGGATTCCGGCGCAACGCCGCCCTCGATGAAGGGGCCCTGATGGCGGGTGGCTGTGCCGCCCGGCGGTTCAATCAGAATGACGTCGGCACCCATGTCGGCGAACAACTTGCCGCAATAGTTGCCCAGCGCTCCCCCGAGGTCGAGGACAGTGATGCCGTCCAGCGCACCCGGGGCGGGAGTGGTCTGTGTTTGCATGAGGAAACTTTTTGCTGTTGTGATGCGGGGCGCGGGCACGCGACCGGTGCATGCCCGCGGGGGAAGGGTTACTGCATTTGGTAGATGCCGGCCTTCTTGGCGAGCTCACGCCATTTGACGATGTTCTGCTCGACACTCTTCTGCATGTCTTCAGGCGAGCTGGCCACCACGGTGTAACCCTGGTTCTCCAGAACCTTGCGGTTGGCTTCGAGCGCCTTCACGATGGACTGGTTGAGCGTCTTGACCACGGCGGCGTCGGCACCGCCGGGCATGTTGAAGCCGTACCAGGTGTCGGAGTCGTAGCCGGTCAGGCCCAGTTCGGCGAAGGTGGGAAGATCGGGCAGGGCCGGGCTGCGCTTGGGGCTGCCGATGCCCAGCAGACGGAGCTTGCCTTGTTCGGCCAGGTCTTTGGCCGACGCGCTCTGAACGAGCATCATGTCGATGTGGCCGCCCAGCAGGTCAGCCATGGCGGGAGCGCCGCCGCGATAGGGAACGTGGGTGATGTCCACGCCGGCCATGTCCTTCATGAGTTCGCCGGCCATGTGCTGCGAGCTGCCCACGCCTGCGGAACCGTAGGACAGTTTGTTGGGGTTGGCCTTGGCGTAGTCGATCACTTCCTTCATGGATTTGAAGGGCGATTCGGTGGTGACGGCCAGCACCAGCGGTGCTGCCACGGCGATGGACAGCGGGGTGAAATCCTTGAGCGAGTCGTAGTTCAAGGATTTGTAGATGGACGGGTTCACCGACAGAATGCCGTCGGTGGTGAGCATCCACGTGTAGCCGTCGGGCTTCTGGCGGCGAACGTGGTCGGCGGCGATGGTGCCCCCTGCGCCAGCGCGGTTTTCCACGATGACGGACTGCTTGAGGTCTTCAGCCACGTACTGGCCGACCAGACGGGCCAGGGTGTCGGTGCTGGCGCCGGCCGCATACGGCACGACCAGTTTCATGGGGGCCGAGGGGAAAGTGTCGGCCTGGGCCGATGCGAACGCCAGACAGGCGGAGGCGGCCATGATTAAACGAGGAACAATGGATAGGGGTTTCATTGGGGTCTCCTTGGTGTCACCCATGCGATATGGAATCTCTTTGTCATGAATCATAGGGGCCGGTATGTGGACGGTCAATGGAAAACAGTCCGCTATGTGAGCTAATCCCGCGCGTATTGAGGGAGAGCGTTCTCACAATGTGGTCTTTTGTATGGGTTTGGCTGACAGAAATGGACTTCAGGCCCCGTGTTACCCTGAGCCAGGCACGTTTCCTGTTGGAACGTGCTTTTTTTGGACGATGCAAAGGGAATTGCGATGAACATGACCATCTGCACGCACCTGTATCGGGGCGGGGTGTCCCGATCAATCATGGTATGGGTTCTGGCGGCTGTCATGCTGTTGGCGGTGGCGTGGCCGCTGGCGGCCCGGGCGGCGGAGCCTGCCCCACCCGCGGAGGCCACACAAACGGATGAATCGACCCAGCCGGCGAGCGCCAACACGCCGGCGGAGCCGCTCTCCTACGAAGCGCTGGCCGCCACCCTGGAAGATCCTGCCGAACGCGACAAACTCATCGCCCAGTTGCGTGCGCTCGCCGAGGCTCAGGCGGGGTCCGGTGACGCAGTGGCCGACGGGCGCGCGGCGCCGCCCGGACTGGAGCCGCCTTCGGGCATTGCCGTGCTGTCGCAACGTCTCGGAGGCGCCCTGCAGGCGACGACGGCGCAACTGAGCCGTGACATTCAGCAGACCCTCCAGGCGTTTTCTCGCGTGGGATCGAGCACCGGGGTGACGGATGGCAAGTTGGAGGTCTGGATGCCCGCCCTGCGGGTGCTGGCGCTGGTGGTCGCCGCGACGTTGTTGGCTTACGCCGTGCTGCGCGGGCTGGCGGGCTTCCTGTTCAACCGCCTCAACACCTGGACACATTCGCAGCCGCGTCATGCTGCGTCAGCCACGCGTCCGGCAGAGCCGACGCCCCCTCTGACTGACCCGGCGCCGCGGCCCACTGAGCGGGCCCCGCGTCATCGCGCCCGGCGTCTGACGCTCAGTCGCAAAATGCTGGCGGTCTTGCTGGCCCTGGTGGTGGACGTCGGCGCCACCTTGCTCGCGGCGCTGGCAGGCTATGTGGTGGCCGCCGCTCTGGCCGAACACGCCTGGTCCAGCGGCACCTTCGCCTTCCAGTTCCTGACGGCCTTTGTGCTGATCGAGATCGTGAAGTCGCTTTCGCGCGCCGTGTTTGCCACCCGTTATGAGCATCTGCGTCTGCTGCCCATGCAGCCGGAAACCGCAGCCTACTGGAACCGCTGGATCACCCTGTTGATCGCCCTGACCGGTTATTGCCTGATGGTGGTGGTGCCGGTGGGGCAGACCGTGCTGGCGCCTTCCATCGGACGCCTGATCGGGCTGGTCATCATGCTGTGCGTGTATGTGACGGCCCTGCGGGTGGTGTGGAGCCAGAAGCTGGCCGTGCGCGCCGCACTGATGCAGGCGGCCGAGCGCATGGAGATGGCGGTGTTCGGCACCCTGCTGCGGACGCTGGCGCGGGTGTGGCATTGGCTGGCTTTCGCCTATTTCACCGTGCTGCTCATTGCCAGTCAGGCGGAACAGGCGGCGGCGCTGGCCTTCATGATGTCGGCCACCGTGCAGTCGCTGGTCGCGATTCTGGCGGGCGCCTTGTTGACGGCCGCGCTGGTCCGCATGGAGTCACGGCACCTTGCGCTGCCGGAAGCCTGGAACCAGAATTTCCCCCTGCTGGAGCGTCGCGTCAATGGCTACAAGGACCCCGCGCTGCGCGGCATCCGTCTGGCCGTCGTCGTCCTGGTCTTCCTGGTGGTGCTGGATGCCTGGCGCGCCTTCGACCTGGCCGCCTGGCTGGATTCCGAAAGTGGCCGGGCCACGGTGGCCCTGGTGCTGCGCCTGGGCATTGTGCTGGCCACGGCCGCCTTGGTGTGGACGGTGCTGGCCAGCGTGATCGAACACCGCGTCGGTGCCCGCGAAGGGCGGCGTGCCAGCGAACGCGAAAAAACCCTGCTGATGCTGTTTCGCAATGCCGCGGCCATCGTGATCGTGACCATGACGGTGCTGGTCGTGCTGTCACAACTCGGCATCGATATCGGGCCGCTGATCGCGGGCGCGGGCGTGGTGGGTCTGGCCATTGGCTTCGGGGCCCAGAAGCTGGTGCAGGACGTCATCACCGGCGTGTTCATCCAGCTGGAGAACGGGATGAATCAGAACGACATTGTCGAGGTGGCCGGCCATTTCGGTACGGTGGAGAAAATCACTGTGCGCTCGGTGGTGATCCGCACGCTGGATGGCGGCTATCACCTGATTCCCTTTTCCGCGATTGATACCGTGAGCAACCATACTCGCGACTTCGGCTACCACTTCGCGGAATACAACATTGCCCATCGTGAAGACGTGGACCAGGCGGTGGCCGAACTGGAAGCCGCCTTCCAGGAATTGATGAAAGTGCCGGAGCTGGCGGCCGAAGTGCTGGAGAACATCGAGATTCCCGGCGTGACGGCACTGAACGAAAGGGGCTTCAGTGTGCGGGTGCTGATCAAGACGCGCCCCGGCAGCCAATGGATGATCCAGCGTGCCTTCAACCGTCTGGTGAAGCAGCGGTTCGACGAATCCGGCATCGAGATTCCCTACCCGCACACCGTCATTCACTTCGGGCGCGACCGCGACGGCCAGGCCGAACCAGTCGATTTCCGTGCGGTCGACGCCATCAAGGAAAAAGTGCAGAGTGGGCAGGCGCAAGGTGGCGAGACATCATGGGTTCCTCAGCCTGAAGCGCCGCCAGTGGGGGGCGCCGGCACCGCTCCAACAGAAGCGGTCGAACCTCGCGCGCCGGACATCGAGCAGAAAGCCATGGAGGGAATTGCCCGGGAAGAAGAGGCCGTGCGTGAAGGAGAACAAGACCGAGCCCCCGGCCCTGATGCGGAAGCAGGTGGAAGCGGAAGCCGTAGCCGACGATCGGGTCGCAGCCGGCGGAGAAAACCCGGTCCCGGTTCGACGACCACGTGATAGCGGCCTACCCCGTGCGTTCGCCGCTATTCGCCGATGTCTTCGTTCCAGAGCTGCGGATTCTTTTCGATAAAGGTCCGCATTAGCTCGATGCAGGTTTCGTCCTGCAGCACCTCCAGCTCCACACCGTTGGAGCGAAGGAGATCTTCGCCCCCCATGAAGGTTTGGGTCTCGCCAATGATGACTTTGGGAATGCCATAGAGCAGGATGGCGCCCGTACACATGGGACAGGGCGATAGCGTGGTGTAGATAACGGATTCGCGGTAGACCTGGGCCGGCAGGCGCCCGGCGTTCTCGAGGGCATCCATCTCACCATGAAGAATTGCGCTTCCGCGTTGCAC
>JAJUFT010000124.1 GCA_029263615.1 Alcaligenaceae bacterium
ATGCTCATTAGTAGGCCTTTCTCGACTTCGCGCGAGCCGGACATCGAAAAACTGGGAATACGCGCCTGCAGCAGGATGTCGGCGATCTGTTTGACCGAATCCGCAGTCACCCCGCGGTGGATGGTGACGTACACAGCGTCCACGTGTCGCTCAGCAAGGTCTGCATAACAGTTCACCGCATTTTGGACGGCCTGCTCCAGCTCGATACTGGCCGAGGGCGCATGGCAGTGCTCCAGTCGGAAATCCAGCTCGGCGGCGACTTGTTCGGCGGCGCCTACCGCGGCATAGCTGCGACCGGCTTCGGAATCTTCGTAGACGATGCCCAGCGTGTTGAAGCCGACGATGTCGTGAAACAGCCTGAGCTGGCGCTGATAGCGTTCCGGTTCGATGCGGGTGTGCAGATTGTCGCGGCCGCTGTCATGCTCGCTGTCCGACAGACCGGCCGCAATCGCGTCGCTCACGGACCCGACAATGGTGGGCACGGGCGGCCCCAGCTCGCGCATGTCTTGGCCGGCCCAGGTCCCCATCGCAATGATCAAGTCGATGTCGCCGCGGCTTTCCAGCCGCTTGGCGATGGCCTCGCGCATAGGCGCGCGCTGATCGGCGTCGAAGTTGCCGGGTCTCCAATAGGCGTCGGCGACAAATTTCAGGTATTCGCTTTCCACATTGCCGGCCAGCCAGTTCCACAGCTCCGGCCCACTAAGCCCTTCCGGGCGGGGCTCGGCATACCGTAGCCAGCCGAGCAGCTCCAGACCATCGACGGTCTCGGCCAAGGTGAGTGGATAATCTACGTAGTCACCGCTTTCTACATAGCCGATGCGCCATTTTTCGTTAGGGGCAGGCGCGATCGGTGCGGTAGAGTGAGTGGCGGCGCCCGCTGCGCCGGCCAGAATCAGAGCAGTGGCCAGGACAAGAGCGAAACGAAGAATCATGTTGGCAGTCTTTTGATGGCGAGCAAGGTGATATCGTCAGATTGAGCGGTGTCCTGAACGAATTCCCGCACCTGTTCAAGCAGGGCTTCAAGTACGGCGTTCGAGTCCGTGCCGGCAAGGGGGCCCAACGCCGCATATAGGCGATTTTCGCCGTATTGTTCGTCTTGGGGCCCGACCGCCTCGGTCACGCCGTCGGTATAGCCGAGCAGCACCTCGCCGGCGGCCAGAGTGGTCTCGTGCAGACGGTAACACAAGCCTTCCTGTACCCCGCAGGCCGGGCCCGAGCGACCTGCCAGCAAGCGCAGTTCGCCCTCCGGGGTCAGGACGCAAAGTTCTGAATGCCCCGCGTTGGCCCATTCCAGCCGGCCGGTGTTGAGATCGAGTGCACCCACGATCAGCGTGACAAACATCAGATTGGGGTTGTTGGCCGACAGCAGATTGTTGATGCGCGTCATGATGACGGCCGGATCCGTTTCGGTTTCGGAGATGGCGCGTATCAATGTACAGGTGCCGGCCATGAAGAGCGCTGCGGGCATGCCCTTGTCGGATACGTCACCGATGGCGAACAGCAGGCGGCCGTCCGGCAGAAGCAGATAATCGTAGAGATCCCCGCCGACCTCCTTAGCCGGCAACATGGTGGCCCGGAGATCGACCTTCTCGCGCAACGCGGCTCCCGGTGGCGGGGGCAGCAGGCCCTGCTGGATTTCCTGGGCGATATTCAGTTCGCTTTCCAGTCGCTCACGGCTCGATGTCTCTTGGAGCAGGCTGGCCACTTTCTGGCGCAGCTGCTCGTCCATGTAGGCGAAGGCTGACGCCAGGCGGCCGACTTCGTCGGGCCGGCGGCGCGGCAGCTCGGCAATATGAGCGGGTAACATGCGCCCGGCGACGAGATCTTGTTCCGGAAGCGAGCGTGCAAATTCGCTCAGTTGATGGAGCGGCCGCGTTAGCCGGATGGACAACACCCCGGCCACCACGAGGCCGCCGATCAGCACCAGCAGCATGAACAGACCGAGCTGGTTACGCAGTTCGGTGGCGGCGCGGGTAAAGTCGCGCTCCGGTACCGCGGCCACGATGGTCCAGCCTAATGGGCGGAAATGTGTGGAATGGATGCGCCAGCTGTCTCCCGCACCGGCAGGCTCAAACGACAGATACTGGATGTCGGGAGATGGCGGCAGGTCGTGCAACATGCCTTGCAGCGTGCGGCCACTGCGGGCGTCGGTCGCACCCAGCAGCCAGGTTTGCCCGGACGGCGGTGGGGCCACCAGCCGCCCATCATCGCCCAAAATGAAGGCGAAGCCGGATTCCGCAAGGCGCATGTCCTGAATCACATCTGCGATGGCGCGTTCATTTTCCAGGCGGCGTCGCTCAAACTGCTGCACAATGCCTTCCGCGTCGTCGCTGACGGCCACCACCCAGTCCCAGCCCGGCAGATAACTGACATAGGCATAGCGCAATGAATAGGTGCCCGTGTCAGGATCGGGTAGCCGGTAGAGGGCAAAGGCGTTGCCGCTGACGCGCACTTCTTCGTAAACGGATTCCGCCAGAGGCCGGCCTTTGTAATCGAGCAGGCTGGAAATGTCGGTTTCGCGCTCTAGCAGGTAGCCGCTGGCCAGCACGTTATAGCTGCGATCAAACACCCAGACACTGCTTTCCGACTGCGCGTTCAAATTACCGACCCATTCCAGTGCCAGCTCACGGGCGCGAGGTTCAGCGAGTTCGCCGTTGCGGGTCTGGCGCTGATAGGCTTCGATAACCGACTGCACAGTGCGCCCCTGCTGCAACAGCCGGGCGCGGTTGTTGCGCACTGTGGCGATTTTGTCGAGAAGAAAACCGCCCCATCGAGCCTCGCTATCTTGTACCAGCAAATTCAACACGTTTTGTACCGCGTTCTCTTCCATGGAAGAGACCGTGCGGGTGACGCTGCGTTGAGTCAGCGCCATGACGAGGATGGCGCTGGTAAGCAGGGTGAGGCCGACAAGCAGAAAAATCTTGCTGCGCAGCGAAGTCAGGCGCATAGGGAACGGGTTGTAACTTCATATTGGAAACGTGAGTTTAATTTACCATTGGGGCTGGTTCACGACTTCAGGGAAATACCCTCGACATGCAGCAGGCCTCATCATCGCCACAGGCGGGGACGCAAATACGGCAACGACGCGCTCTGCGTAACGTCATACTTTCTTGCGTGGCTGTACTGGTGTTGGGGCAGCTGTTCATAGCTGCGCTCAGCCTGGCTGCACTGCTGCGGGTGGGCAGCGACAGCACCGCCGACCGCCTTTCGCTGATAGCCGGCCGGGCTGCGGGCCAGATACAGGCGGGCCTGCAGCTGGGTAAGCCGCTCACTCAGTATTTTGGTCTCACCCTGGTCTTTGACCGCCTGAACGCCGATATCCCCGATCTGCAGGCTGCCGCCGTGGTACTGGATGACGGAACCGTGTTGGCTTCCACCGGGTCCCATATCGAGACCACCCGCTTGCTCAGGCAGTTGCATCAGGACGGGCATCAAGCCCGAGAAAACGCAAAGGGGGTGCTGCGCCTGGCTCTGCCCTTGGCCGAACCCGATGGCGGGCGCAACGGGGCATTAGTTATCCAGGTAAATGAACCCGGGCTGCCGGAGGGAACTCAGCTATGGGATAACCTGGGTTTTCTGGCCCTGGTGACGCTTGTGGCTGCATTGATCATGGCATTGGCAATGCGACGTATGCCTCTGCAGAGCGTTGCCGCGGCGAGCTGGGTGCGTATGGCGGTGCCGGTGGTAATTATGCTGGCGGCGCAGGCCGTCTATACCGTGCATACGGTGCAGGATTTCCGCAGCATCTGGCAGGCCGTCATCCAGCAAAACGCCCGCGTCATTGGTGAGGGCCTGGAAAAGGACCTGGAAAAAATACTTGGGTACGGTATTGGGCTGGAGCGCATGCGTGGGGTGGAAAAGCCCATGCAGCGGGCCGTCGAAGCGTTTCCCTTGCTGGGGGGTATGCAGCTTATTGATCACGACGGCCGGGTGCTGGCCCAGGTGGGAGCTCAGGCGCAACAGCCGCCGATGGTGAGCTTCCCGCTGCAGGCCGAGCCGTCAGGTCCCGCCGTGGGGCAACTGCAACTGTATCCTGACGAAGGCGCCATGATCGCGGCGGTGCGCGCCCGGGCGCTGGATGCCGCCACCATTGCCGTTGTGGCGATGGTCGCAGCCATCGAGCTGATGCTGATGCTGCAGGTGCTGATGGACCGCGCCTTCAATCCGGCATTCGCCGCGAGGGCGGTCGGCAGCACAGCCGGCGGGCTGGATGATCCGTCACGGCTGGGCATGGTCACTCGGCCGGTTATGTTTGCCTTCCTGTTTGCCATGGCGTTGCCGCTGGGTTTTCTGCCCCTCTATGCTCGTAGTCTGCTGGCGCCGGGGGTGGAAGATAGGTTGGCGGCTATGCTGGTGGCTCTGCCGACGGCGGCGGAAATGGCGGCGGGGCTTGCTATGGCCCTGCTTGCCGGAAGGCTGATCGACCGCCGTGGCTGGCTGGCGCCGGCCGCCTGGGGAATG
>JAJUFT010000078.1 GCA_029263615.1 Alcaligenaceae bacterium
CCGCATGCTTCGTGTGCGTCGAAACGGCGCGCGGCATCGAAGCGCATCAGGCTGGCCGCTTCCACCTCGATGAAGGCCTCGGCAATGGGGAACTGCACCCCCTGATTCTGGCCGATGGGGCGGTCGAACACGACGCGCTCATTGGCATACCGGGTGGCACGATCGATGAACCAGTACCCGTCGCCAATGCATTCAGCTGCAATCAGGGTGCGCTCGGCATTCAGACCCTCCAGGATATATTTGAACCCCCTGCCTTCTTCCCCGATCAGGTTTTCCTCGGGAATCTCGAGATTCTCGAAGAACAGTTCATTGGTCTCGTGATTGACCATGTTGGGAATGGGCCGCACGGTCAAACCCTTGCCGATGGCCTCATGCAGGTCGACGATGAAGATCGACATGCCCTCGGACTTCTTGCGCACCTCCGACAAGGGCGTGGTGCGTGCCAGCAGAATCATCAGGTCGGAATGCTGCACGCGGGAAATCCACACCTTCTGACCATTCACCACGTAACGATCGCCCTTCTTCACGGCGGTGGTCTTGAGCTTGGTGGTGTCGGTTCCAGTCGTCGGTTCGGTCACGGCCATGGACTGGATGCGAAGTTTTCCTGCCGCAATTTCCGGCAGATACTTTTCCTTCTGCGCCTTGCTGCCGCTGCGCAGCAGCGTGCCCATGTTGTACATCTGGCCATGCACCGCCCCTGCATTGCCGCCGGAACGGTTGATCTCTTCCATGATGACGGAAGCCGCCGTGAGCCCCAGGCCGGTGCCGCCATATTCTTCGGGAATCATGGCCGCCAGCCAACCGGCTTCCATCAGCGCATCGACAAACGCTTCGGGATAGGCCCGCTGCGCGTCGATCTTGCGGAAGTATTCATCAGGGAATTGACGGCACAGCTGCCGGACGGCGTCGCGGATATCCTGAAATTCGTCTGATTCGTTATACATGGCTCCTCTCCTGGATGCCGCCATTTTGCCCAGACCGCAGATATTTGTGAAATACTTATTAAACCTATTCGCTATCCATGAAACACATAACAATGGAACTGCGTCACCTACGCTACTTTGTCGTGGCCTGCGAGGCAGGCAGCCTGCTCAAGGCCGCGGGGCGCCTGAATGTGGCGCAGCCCGCCCTGGGTCAACAGATCACGGCGCTGGAACATGAACTGGGCGCGCGTCTGCTGGACCGCTCCAGCCGGGGGGTCACGCCCACTCAGGCCGGCCGCGTCTTCCTGGAACATGCACGGATAGTGCTTGCCGACGCCGAGAAAGCGCGGTTGGCCGTACGCGATGCCACCGACGTGCCCAGCGGCGAAGTGGCCCTGGGGCTCACCACCACGGTGGCACTGGCGGCAACCATGCCCATCCTCAGCGCCTGCCGGGAACGTCTTCCACAGGTGAAGCTCAAGATTGTTGAAGCCTACAGTGGCTTCCTGCGTGAACGCCTGCAGTCGGGCCGGCTCGACCTGGCCTTGCTGTACGACGACGTGATGGCGTCCGACCTCACGCGCCACCCACTGCTCGATGATCAGCTCGTGCTCGTCAGTCAGGCACTTCAACCCATGCCCGACCGGATTTCCCTGCTCGAACTGGCCCGATTGCCGCTTGTGTTACCCGGTCGGGAGCATGGCCTGCGTCGCATCATTGACGACTCTTGCGCACCGCTCGGGGTGGAATTGAATGTCGTGGCGGAGATCGAATCCCTCAGCAGCGTCAAACGGGCCACGGAAGTCGGCATCGGGCATACCATCCTGCCCCTGGGCTCCGTGGCGGAGGAAGTGTCGACGGAACGCCTGAAAACCACCGAGATCGACCCGCCGCGCATGTTGCGCCGGGTCGTGTGCGCCACTCACACGACGCGCCCGGCGTCGACGGCCAGTGCGGCCGTCCTGAAGCTGATTCCGGAGGTGATCCGGGAAATGGTGCAGTCTGGCGCGTGGCCCGCCACCTGGATTGGCGAGCCAGGCTGAGCCCTTACAGCATGCGGCGCAGCACGTCGTCCTTCTTCACAAAATGGTGATAGAGCGACATCCCGACGTGGCCCACGACCAGGACCAGCAGCGTCCAGGCCAGAGGCGAATGCAGCGAACCGCCCAATGTGGCCATCCAGGGGATTTCGGGCCCCCGCGCGATGATTTCCAGACCGAAAGGCCGCCAGCCATAGCCACGCCCCACCATATAGAGGATGCCGCTGACCGGCATGAGCAGCGTGACGAGATAAAGCAGGGAATGACCCAGTTTCACCAGCCCTGCGGTGGCCGGGTCCTGAATGGGCCGGTTATTGCGCTGGATGAATGCCCAGAAAAAGCGCAACACGATCAGTACCAGCAAAATGGAACCGATCCGGGTATGCCAGGGCACCAGGGTCTGGCCCACCCAGTGTTCCCCGTCGTTGATGCGGTCGAAAAATTTCATTCCCTGCCAGACAATCAGGATCGCCATCCCCCAGTGGAAAAGGCGCGAAAGGCTGCCATAGCGTTCGCGGGAATCATTCATCTCAGGTACTCCTCAAATCGAATTTGTAACATTTTCGCACAAACCGACGGAGGGCGCTGCGGAGCAGGCCGCCTGCCCCGACACGGACCGCCGCGGCGACTCAATCGAAACGGAAGGCCGAGATGCGGGTCTCGAGGACGATTTCGGAATGAACCTTGCGCCCCAGCCCGTGGGCGGCCGCCCCGGCCACGACCATAAGCGGAAGCAGGTGCTCCTCTGCCCGCGGCGGGTGGCAGAGCCGCGCATGAGGCGCCGACTCCCAGTTCTTGAGCAATGCAACCCTCTCAGCAGGGTCGGCCTCCACCGCTGCCGTCAACCAGGCATCAAACGCTTCCGAGACGGGCGTATAGCGAGGGTCTCCGTACCCGCGCATATTGTGAAAGCTCATGCCGCTGCCGACGATCAGAACGCCCTGGTCGCGCAGTGCCTCGAGCGCTCGCCCGGCCTCGAGATGGGCGGCCGGGTCAAGGTCGTTGCGCAGCGACAGTTGAACGACGGGCACATCGGCCTCGGGAAACATCAACTTGAGCGGGATGAACACGCCATGGTCATGGCCACGCTCGGGATCCACACTGGCCTGCAGGCCGGCCTGAGCCAGCGTTTCCGCCAGAGTCGCAGCCAGTTCGGGCGCGCCGGGGGCCGGATACTGGATTTCGTAGGTATGCGGCGGAAATCCATAGTAGTCGTAGATCAGGGTCGGCCGGGCATGGCCAGTGAGGCGGAATTCGGATTCCAGCCAGTGCCCTGACACCAGCACGATGGCGGTGGGCCTCCCGGGCAGTGCCGTCCGGATGCTCTTGAGAAAGGCGGCCATGTTGTGCCAGGTGTCGGGCGGGTTCCAATCCATGAAAAAACAGGGGCCGGCGCCGTGAGGAATGAAATAGGTCGGCATGCGACCGAAGGGGACGTGTGGGGTACTCATGCGAATTCCATGACGTGATGTTCAATGCATTCAGTATGACCGAATTTGTCCCCCGCGACCGCAAGCCGGTGCACCTACCCGGCCGCGTCCGGCACAATTCGCCAAATGGCGTTGCTCAGGTCATCCGCCACAATCAGAGCGCCTCGCGGGTCGACCGTCACGCCCACGGGCCGCCCGCGGGTGGTATTGTTTTCCGCATCCAGGAAGCCGGTCACGACATCAATGGGCGGCCCGGCAGGCGCACCGTTGGTGAAAGGCACGAAAACCACTTTATAGCCCACCGGGTGAGCGCGGTTCCAGCTTCCATGCATGCCCACGAACACGCCATCGGCAAACGCCTGCCCCATCGCCTCGTTCGAGAAATCCACGCCGAGCGCCGCCACATGCGAACCCAGGGCATAGTCGGGGGCAATCGTCGCCACCACTTTCTCGGGCTTTTGCGGCCGCACCCGATCGTCGGCATTCGGTCCCCAGAAGGCGTATGGCCATCCGTAGAATGCGCCGTCCTGTACGCGCGTCAGATAATCGGGTACCAGATCCGGGCCGATTTCGTCCCGCTCGTTCACCACGGCCCACAGTTGCCCGCTGCCGGGCTGAATCGCCAGCGCCGTCGGGTTGCGCAGGCCGCTCGCATAGGTGCGATGAGCGCCGGTTTCCACGTCGACCTGCCACACCACGGCCCGATCGGCCTCGGCCGTCATGCCGCGCTCCGTGATGTTGCTGTTGGAGCCGATGCCCACGTACAGATGCCGCCCGTCCGCGCTGGCGGTCATGGCCTTGGTCCAATGATGGTTGATTTCCGAAGGCAGTTCCGTCAGGGTCTGCGGAGCGCCGGACGCTTCGGTCTGCCCTTCCTCGTAGTCGAACCAGACCAGCGCATCCTGGTTCGCCACGTAAATTCGGTTGTCGATGAAGGCCAGGCCATACGGTGCGTTCAGGTCCGCGGCGAAAACAGAGCGGAACTCATACTCTCCGTCGCCATCCGCATCGCGCAGCAGGGTGATGCGGTTGCCGCTTTCCACGGAGGTGGTCCCCTTCCCCTTGATGTAGGCCGCAATCACATCCTTGGGCTTGAGCGCCGGGGCATTTCCGCCGCGCCCTTCCGCCACCAGAATGTCCCCATTGGGCAGAATCAATGTCTGACGCGGGATTTTCAGATCCGTGGCAATGGCCGTGATGGTATACCCGTCGGGCACGGTGGGCATGCGATCTTCCCACCCGACCGGTTGAGGGATTTTCATGGTGGGCAAGAGGCCGCGCGAGGGCGCCGGGAGCGTGGGATTCGCGCCCACCTGGAGCTCGCCGGGTTCTTCCGCGCAGGCAACCAGCAGAACGGAAACGGTGAAGGTCGTAAAGAGATTCAGCGGTTTCATCGTACGCTCCTCACGAAATGGGGCGTGCGAAACCCGAGCCAGGTGGTCAACGCGGCGAGCAATGTCCCCACGATGGAAAGAATCAGCCCCCCGGGCATCATGGCCCAGGCGTCGCGTGCGTGCATGAGCGCATTGAAGAAGCCCACCAGCCAGGTCGCCAGAAGCAGCACGAAATAGGCAGCGATTCCCGGCACCCGGCGCTGGGCACGGCACAGGTCGACCAGGGCAAAGACCAATGCAAGACTGGCAAACAGTAGTCCCCCCACAATCAGCCATGATGCAAAGTTGCTCCATTGAATGTGGAAGGTCTTTGCATAGGCGATGTCGCTCATCAGGGCGCTCAGAAAAAGAGTGAAGGCACCGGACAACAGGACGGCGTGCAGGGGATGTATGGCTTCCGAATACCGGGTGTGAACGATGACGGCCATCGGCGCTCCTCCGTAAGGGGTCTGGGAACCAGACGATGGCGCCTAGCGGCAAGCCCCATGCCGCCGGAAGCCCGCCGCCAAGCTCGAGCTGGCTCGGCAAGCCAGGTGGGCCGGTACGGCCTCAGGCTCGGGCCGGCTCGAAATGCCGCAACAGCCGTAGCACCCCAGCAAGCAACCAGGCCACGGGGCGCATGAGCCAGCGCAGCAACAGCATGACCGGCAGGAGGACCAGCGTCCAGCCAAGCCACAACGCCAGGGGCACGGGAACCCCCAGAGCATCGGCCGCTTCCACGAGCAGCGAATTGATCACGCTGGGGTGGCGCACGGCAATGTAGGCGAGCACCGCCGGCGCACCGATTTTCGCGGCCCGCATGCCGATGACGCTGCCTCGCCACAGCCCCGCACCGACGGCCGCAGAACGTTGGGACAGCGTCAGCGATTTTCCGGCAGATGCGGTCCTGCCCATACGCAGGAGCTTGAGGGCACTCACGCCGACGACCACATCCACGGCTGCCCACCCCAGGTCGGTCGCCGAGAGCGCTTCATTGCGCCGGTACTTCCGCTCCATGTCGGCAATGCCCCCGGCAAAGAAGCGGTTCAGCGATTCCAGTACGCGATCGGTCTGCACCCACTGCACGTCCCCTTCCGAGGAGACGACGAACTGCCGCAGGAATCCATAGCCTTCCCGAGCCAGAAACTGGATGGCGTAGCCGCCTCTTTCTTCGGCGGTCATGGGCCCGGGGCCCGCGCCACCTTCGTCCGCCTCGCCCTGACGCCAGGCACGCAAGGCATCGCTGAAGGCGCGCGCGGTTTCATTCACGCTGCGCATCAGATCCAGCGTGAAGACTTCGTGGGTCATGAAATAGTGAATGGGCAGCACCACGTCTTCGCCATAGCGGCTCAGAACCTCCTGGAAATCCAGGTCCTCGCCATAGATCTGAAAGACGGGGCGCGCCAGCGTGGGGTAGCGCATCAATGCCAGGGAGGCCTTGGTGACCAGAACGCGGTCTTCGGAATAGGCCAGCAACAGCGCCTGCACCTCCGGCGACTCGGGCTCCCATGCCTCTCGGTCGCCGGGAAGCGACTGCTCCAGCTGCAGATGCATCAACTGCGCGTCCAGCGAACGCGGCGTGGTCAGCCCGGCAATCGCCAGGGCGATCGCCCCGGCAAGCAGCAGCGCGGTACTCAACACTTTCATGACCTTTCCTGACATTTGTTCGAGATTCGACCCATGGTGATCCGGTATGATTGAAACAAAATGTCTCGATAATTCAGCCTCTTGCAGGATTCACCTCTCGCATGCACATCGCCTCTCTTGAAGACGACCCCGCGCAAAGCGCCCTGATAGAGTCCATTGTGGCTCAGGCGGGCTATCGGTGCTCGGTCTTTTCCACCGGGCGAGAATACCTGGCCGCCCTGGCGCAGCCCAATGATTTTTCACTGCTTCTGGTCGATTGGGCCTTGCCCGACATCACGGGCTTCGACGTCCTCCGGTGGGTGCGCAGCCATCTGGGCCATGCCATTCCCGTGATTTTCGTCAGCAATCGGAGCGAGGAACGCGACTTGGTCAGTGCCTTGCAGGCCGGGGCGGACGATTACCTGGTAAAACCGGTACGGCCCGCCGAACTTCAGGCGCGCATCCTGGCCCTGTTGCGTCGTACCAACGCCCTGCCCATGCAGGAATCCGCCTTCCACGTGGGCAATTATTTTGTCGACCCGCCAGCCGGCCGCATCGAACTGAATGGCGTGCCGGTCGACCTGGCTCCCAAGGAACTCGAGCTCGCCCTGCTGTTCCTGCGCAACCCGGGGCGGCTGTTCTCGCGCGACGTGCTGAGCAGCTCGGTATGGAACCGCGACATTCCGGCCACCTCCCGCACGATTGACACCCATCTTTCCAACATCCGCAAGAAACTCCAGCTCAAACCCGAGAACGGTGTGCGCCTGACGGCATCGTATGCCCTGGGCTACCGCCTCGAGCTCCTGGGGGATGAGGACCCCACAGCATGACCTCCAAGCGACGACCTGCCCCATTGAACCGTCTGGCCCCGCTGATGCTGGCCCTGGCCTGCTTTGGGGCGCCCCCCGCCCAGGCACAACCCATGGGCGCCGACGGCAGCGACTTTCTGTACCGCGTGGTCAAGGGGGACATCCTGCTGGAAATCTCACGCCGCTTCACCGACAGCGCAGGGAACTGGCCCGTTCTTCAGCACATCAACCAGGTGGCCGATACCTACAAGCTTCCGATCGGAAAGGTCTTGCGAATTCCTTTCTCCATGATTCCCGAGGTCGATGCGCCTGCACGCCTGGTCCACGTCCGCGGCGCCGTGCGCGTGAATGGTCGGTTGGCTCAGGCCGGCGACGACCTGCCCCAGGGCGGAACCCTGGTGACGCCACCGGGTGGCTTCGCCACCCTGCAGCTGAGTGACGGCAGCACGCTGACCTTGCCGGCCAACAGCACGATTGTCCTGGAGCGCCTGCAAGCCTTCAAAGGAACCGGGCTCACCGACACCATCGTGTCGATCGAAGATGGCTCCCTGGAATCCGTCGTGTCTCCCGAAGACACCGGAGTCGGGCGCTTCGAAGTTCGCACCCCCGTGGCCATCACCGGGGTGCGGGGTACCCGCCTGCGGGTTCACAAGGACGACGAGGTTGCGCGCACCGAGGTTCTGGAGGGGGTGGCCCACACCCGTGCCTCCTCCACCGGGCAAGCGATGCTCAGGTCCGGACACGGCGTGACCGCCCGTTCCGACGGAGTGCTCGGTGCCGTCCGGCCCCTGCCCGCGGCACCCGCCCTCTCGGTTCCCGTGCGGGGCCCGCAAGGCTGGCAGGCCGAGTTTCCGGCCGTGCCCGGCGCGGTCGCCTATCTGGTCCGGGTGGCCGGAGATCCGCTGGGCACACGACTGCTCTCCAGTGAACGCCGCGACAGTGCCGGTCAGGTGACTTTCTCAGCGGGGCGACCCGGCACCCACTATGTGCTCGTACGGGCCATCGACCGCGACGGGCTCATGGGCCCGGATGCCGTTCAGCCCTTTGAGGGCCGCGTGTCACTTCTCAGCAGCGACGGCAACCCGGTCGGCACCGGGTATGGCGACACGGTGACCCTGAACGAGTACTGAGTCCATGGCTGGGCAGTCCGACGATGATGCGAGGTTCTGGCGATCACTCGAACGCCGACTCCATCGTGAATGGTTGGTCATCACCCTGTTCAGCCTGGTGCTCAGCATCGGGCTGAGTCTGCTGAGCGACCGGACCGGGATCGAACGCATCGATCTCACCTTCTACGACAGTGTGCTGCGCGCCAAGCCACACCCGCCGGCAGGCGAGGACATTGTGGTCATTGCCGTCGACGACGGCAGCATTGAACAGCTGGGCCATTGGCCATGGCGGCGGGCCCTGCATGCCGAGCTGCTGACGCAACTGAGCGAAGCGAAGATCGTCGGTTTCGATATCGTCTTCAGTGAGGCCAACCCGGACCACCCACGGGATGATGCGATGCTGGCTGCCGCGATTGCCCGGCATGGCCGTGTCGTCCTGCCGTCCGTGGTGAACGCCGACGCCTCGGCGCTGCACACGCCCCTGCCCGCCATGCAACAGGCGGCTGCGGCCCTTGGCTACATCAACGTCTATCCGGACAGCGACGGCACCGTGCGTTCCCTGGTATTGCGCCAGACGCTCACCTCCGGCGTCCAGGTCGACCACTTCACCGTCGCCCTCCTGGGCGATAGGGCAACCGCCCCCGTGAGCGGCAGAAAATATCTCCTTCCCTTTGCCGGGCCGGCGGGCAGCTTCTCCTTCCATTCCTATGCCGCCGTTCTGCGCGGCGACGTGCCACCGGAGACATTCCGCAACAAGACGGTGCTGGTCGGTGCCTGGGCCTCCGGACTGGGTGATACCTTTCCGACACCGATGACGCGTGCGGGCGAATCGATGTCCGGTGTCGAGATCCTGGCCAATGGCGTACTGTCCCTGCAGCAAGGGAAATGGATCCACACCTTGCCCACCCTGGGTGCGGCACTGCTCGGTGCCGTCCCGGTCCTGCTCGTCTGCCTGGTCCAGCGTCGCCTTTCCCCCCGCCACACCTTTCTGACAACCTTGACACTGGTAGCGATCTGGCCCCTGGTCTGCGGCGCCCTGCTCATTCTGGCGAGCCTGTGGATCCCCTTCACGGCCACCCTCGTCGCCATTGCCCTGGCCTTCATTCTGTGGAACTGGCGCAGCCAGGAGGCTTCCCTGCAGCATATTGACCGTGAACTGGAGACCCTGCGCAAGGCGGGCTACATGGAAAGCCCCGACTCGGGCGTGCTGAAGGGTTCCTATGACCGTTCACTGCCGGCCCGGGTACGTGTGCTGCACCAGAGCATCGGCCGCTTCCGTCGCGCACAGCAGAAACGCGAGGAGACACTGCGTTTCCTTTCACATGACATGCGTGCGCCCCAGAGCGCGATCCTGGCCATGATTGAAATGCACCTGCGCCACCCGGGCGAAATACCCGACGCCGAGCTGCTGGAACGCATCCGGCAGCGCGCCAGCGATACCCTCGATCTCATGGATGCCTTCGTCCACCTCGAGCACGCGGAAGTATCTACTTTAGATCTTCGGTCGATCGAGTTGGGAGACCTGGTTCACGAAGCCTGCGACGCCTGCTGGGAACTGGCCCGACGCCGTCATATTCATGTGGAAGTGGAAGACGCCCCGGAACTTGCCTGGGTGGAAGGGGATCGCCGTCTGCTGCGCAGGGTGCTTCAGAACTTGCTGGACAATGCCCTCAAGTACAGCCCCGACCATACTGTGATCACCTGCCGCGTACAACGTGAAGGCGACCAATGGCAGGTACGGGTGGAAGACCAGGGGCGAGGCATTCCCGCCGATCAGCTCGAGCACATTTTCGAATCCTTCACCCGCGTGGCCGCGGACACCCCCGGCAATGCCAGCGGGGCCGGCCTGGGTCTGGCCTTTGTCAGGGCCACTGCCCGACGACACGGGGGCACGGTGTTTGCCCGCAGCCAGCCGGGAATTGGCTCCACCTTCATCCTCAGCCTTCCTGTTTTTGTTCCAAATATTGAATGATCTTTCGTCGATTGCGCGATTTTTGCCGATGTTCGTTCCAATAAAATGGATGATATCGGAATCGCGCAGCGCGCGCCTCCCCATTCACCTGCTTTGAAACGAGGACATGCGAACATGGGACTCCTGATCGATGGACAGTGGCATGACCAATGGTATGACACGGCCAGTACCGGCGGGCGCTTTGTTCGAAGCGGTGCCCAATTCCGCCACTGGATCACCCCCGATGGCGCTGCCGGCCTCAGCGGCGAAGGCGGCTTTCCTGCGGAGGCGGGCCGCTACCATCTCTATGTCTCGCTCGCCTGCCCATGGGCAAACCGCACGCTGATCTTCCGTGCGCTCAAGGGGCTACACGACATGATCAGCATATCGGTCGTGAACCCCTACATGGGGCAGAACGGCTGGACCTTCGAGCCGGGTGAGGGAGTGGTGCCCGACCCGGTCGCCAACGCCCGCCACCTGTTTGAGGTCTATCAACGCGCCCGGCCCGATTACAGCGGCCGCGTGACGGTACCGGTCTTGTGGGACCTCAAGCGCAACACCATCGTCAACAATGAATCCGCCGACATCATCCGCATGCTCAATTCGGCGTTCGACGGCATCGGGGCAAAGGAAGGCGACTATGCGCCGGCAGAACTGTTGCCGCAAATCGACGCCATCAACGCGGAAATTTACGAATGCGTGAACAACGGCGTCTACAAGGCGGGGTTTGCCACGGAACAGGCCGTGTACGAAGAGGAAGTCCGCAAGCTGTTTGACTGCCTGGACCGCCTGGAAACACGGCTGGGGCAGCAGCGCTTCCTGGTCGGCAACCGGGTCACCGAGGCGGACTGGCGCCTGTTCACCACCCTGATACGCTTCGACGCCGTTTACTTCGGCCACTTCAAATGCAACCTGAGAAGGCTGGTCGACTACCCCAACCTGTGGAGCTACACTCGCGAACTCTATCAGTGGCCGGGCGTCGCGGACACCATTCACTTCGGCCACATCAAGCAGCATTACTACCGCAGCCATGGCAGCATCAATCCCAACAGCATCGTCCCTGTCGGCCCTCTCCTCGACCTTGAGCGGGCGCCCGACCGGCGCATTGCGTAAAGGCGGCGCCCGGTTCGTAAGACACCGGGCGGGTGCGCAGGCACGGCATTGGCTGCGGCACGTCGAACTCTCACCCGGAGGCACGTCATGCGCAGATTGGGCGCCTTTCTGATGATTGCGGGGGCCAATCTGGTCATTGGTTCGCTGGCCATTGTCCTGTACTTTGCGTTCACCGCCTGTTCCCTGAGCCCTGAAGGCTGCACACAAGGGCCCTGGATGCTCTATTTCGACCTGCTCTTTTCCCGGGACGGCATTGCGCTGTGGATTCTGGTGGTCATCGGCGCCTACATCTTCTGGCGAGGCAGGCAGATGCGCAGGGAAACATGAACGCGGGCACCCGCCTTGCTTACGATCTCCTGAACACCCTCAAAATCAATAGAAGGAGATCATCATGGATCTGGACCGCATTGAAGGCGCAGGACACGAAGTGAAAGGCGCCGTGAAGGAAGCCGCCGGCAAGGTGACGGGCGACAAGAAGACCGAAGTGAAGGGCAAGGTCGAAAAAAACGTCGGCACCGTCCAGCGCGAAATCGGCGAAGCCAAAGATGAAGTGCGTGACGAATTGAAGCGCCCCTGATTTCTGCCCGCGCACACATGTGGGGGTTACGTTCGGGCCTCTCGCATTGCGCGTGTTAACCCGGCTGGTCAAACCCTGGTACCCAGTTACGATTTCCCTGCAATCAGAGGAGCACGACGGTGCTCCTCAAGCTAAATGTAACCATATATTGCCTATGTTTCGGTAGGTGCCATTCATTCGCAATACGGTTCTTTCCTGGGGCAAGGTATATGCTATTAGGTTACGCCGAGATTCACGGGACGGGCGGCCCTGATTCATTACGTGCATTTCATGGTCACGCCATATATGCAGGACCCGATAATGACACTATCACGCTAAGCGCAGACACACACGCGTACCTGATGGGAGGCGACCACAACGACACCTATGTTCTTCACAGTGGCTCCTATGCTGTCATCCTCGACTCTCGCGGGCACGACACCATATCGTTCCCGTTTTCTATCAAACCGTATTCCACGTTCGTAGTGACAGTCGATGAGGGACGACATTCACTGGTCGGAGACCTGCTAAGTGGCACAATGGTGTGCAGCCGCGGGGATCAACCCCTTCGACCACTACGCAACCGCAGGATGGAAAGAAGGACGAAATCCCTCCGCAATGTTCAATACTAACTACTATCTCGACGCTCACCCTGACGTGGCTTTAGCAGGCATGAATCCATTGCACCATTACCTC
>JAJUFT010000094.1 GCA_029263615.1 Alcaligenaceae bacterium
ACCAAGTTCGACGATTGTCTTCGCGAGGGCGGCGAAGGCGAGGGCGACGCTCTGTGGTCGCAGCTGCAGAATCTTCACCACGTCGACGATATCCGCGAGCTCATGACGTCGGCTCACGCTTGAGCCACAATCCAAGCCCTGCAGCATCATCTGCCCAGCAACCGGCGCCGACCCGCACTGGTTCGTTGTGCCGGTACACGCCTGAATCACGGAGTGCAGGCCGCCACCCTCATGGGCGGCGGCAGTGGGCTGCCGAACGGCTAAAATGCCGAATTACCTTCGCCCAACTTCTGTTCTGAACCTGTGACCCATTTGCTTCGTCTGCCGGGTAGCCCGGCCCTGTCCTCGTTTCGCCGTGATCGCCTGGTAGAGCGTTTCCAGGCTGCCGGAATACCCATTGCGGATGTTCTGGCGCGCCACGAATATTTTGTCCAGTGGCGCCAGGCGCCTGGCCAGTCCGATCTCGAGCGGTTACGTGAATTGCTCGAAGTGGGCGAGGTCGAAGACGCCAACGGGCTGCATTTGCTGGTGATTCCCCGCCCCGGCACCTTGTCGCCCTGGGCCAGCAAGGCCACCGACATTGTTCATCATTGCGGCCTGCAAACGGTTGCGCGCGTGGAGCGCGCTTTGCGTTATACCGTGGTGCCGGCGCGCCGCCTGCTCGGTGCGCACAAGTTCGACGAAACCGCCCTCACGGCGATCGCAGCGGTATTGCATGACCGCATGACCGAAACCGTGGTCGACGACAGCTTCGATGGCGCCGCCCTGTTTGCCCCGCTCGAAGGCAAACCGCTCACCAGAGTGTCTCTGCAGGCCGAGGGCAGGGCTGCGCTGGAGCAAGCCAACCGCGAGCTCGGCCTGGCTTTATCCGACGACGAAATCGATTACCTCATGTCGGCGTTCGAGCGCCTGCAGCGCGATCCCACCGACGTCGAGTTGATGATGTTCGCGCAAGCCAACAGCGAACATTGCCGGCACAAGATTTTCAACGCCAGCTGGGTGATCGATGGCGTGGCGCAGAGCAAAACGCTCTTCGGCATGATTCGCGAAACGCATGCGGCCCAGCCCCAGGGCACCATCGTGGCTTACGAAGACAACGCCGCGGTGATGGCTGGCGGTGCGGGAACTCGGTTTCATCCCGAGCCCGATGGCTATGAATACGGCAATCGCGAGGCCGTGATTCATACGCTCATGAAGGTCGAGACTCACAACCATCCCACCGCCATTGCGCCATGGCCGGGTGCGGCGACGGGCGCGGGTGGCGAGATTCGCGACGAAGGCGCTACCGGCCGGGGCGGCAAGCCCAAGGCCGGCCTCACCGGCTTCACCGTGTCGCATTTGCGGCTGCCGGAGCACACTCGAGCTTGGGAGCGCGATCATCATGGCTTGCCCGAACGCATTGCGACCCCGCTCGACATCATGCTGCAAGGGCCTCTCGGTGGTGCGGCCTTCAACAACGAGTTCGGCCGGCCCAATGTGCTGGGTTATTTCCGCAGCTTCGAACAGACTGCAGGTGACCGGCGTTGGGGATATCACAAGCCCATCATGATCGCCGGCGGCCTTGGCAGCATCGATCACCAGCTCACACACAAGAATCCCTTGCCCGAAGGCAGCTTGTTGATCGCACTCGGTGGCCCCGGCATGCGGATCGGCATGGGCGGTGGCGCCGCCTCCAGCATGACGGCGGGCAGCAACACGGCCGAACTCGACTTCGATTCCGTGCAGCGCGGCAACCCCGAGATGGAGCGTCGGGCCCAAGAAGTCATCGATCGCTGCTGGCAGCTGGGCGAGCGTAACCCCATTCTCTCCATCCACGATGTGGGGGCGGGCGGTTTGTCGAATGCGTTTCCCGAACTGGTGAACGATGCCGGCCGTGGCGCAACTTTCGACTTGCAAGAAATTCATCTCGAAGAATCGGGTATGTCGCCGGCCGAAATCTGGTGCAACGAATCGCAGGAGCGCTATGTGCTCGCTGTGGCTCCGGCCGATCTCGAGCGCTTTGCCGCCTTGGCCGAGCGCGAGCGCTGCCCATTTTCGGTGGTAGGCGTGGCTACGGCCGAGCGTCAGCTACGCGTGGTCGATGGCGAAGGCTTTCAGCCGCTGCCGCCCAAGGTGCCCAATGAGGCTGCGGCAGAGCGGCCAGTCGATCTGCCCATCGATGTCATTCTGGGCAAACCGCCGCGCATGACGCGTGACGTCACCCGTCAAACCCCCGAAGGGGCACCCTTCGATGTGGTGGGCATCGACCTGGCCGAGGCCATTGTACGGGTCCTGCGCCACCCCACGGTGGCCAGCAAGAATTTCCTGATCACCATCGGCGACCGCAGTGTCGGGGGCCTGGTGAGCCGCGACCAGATGGTGGGCCCGTGGCAGATTCCGGTAGCCGACTGTGCCGTCACGCTGGCCGATTACGAAAGCGTGCGCGGCGAAGCCATGGCCATGGGTGAACGCACCCCGCTGGCGGTGCTCGATGCGCCGGCTGCGAGCCGCATGGCCATTGCGGAGGCCCTGACCAATCTGGTGGCGGCAGACGTCCGCAGTCTGCACGACATCAAGCTGTCGGCCAACTGGATGGCCGCCTGCGGCACGCCCGGTCAGGATGCCGCGCTGTACGACGCCGTGTCGGCAGCCAGCCAGTGGTGCCAGGCCCTGGGTCTGTCGATTCCGGTCGGGAAAGATTCCCTGTCCATGCGCACGACCTGGCAGGAAAACGGCGAGCAGCGCGAGGTGATCGCACCCGTTTCCCTGATCGTCAGCGCCTTTGCGCCGGTGGGGGATGTGCGTGGCACGCTGACGCCCCAGCTGCGCACGGACGCCGGTGACACCAGTCTCATCTTCATCGACCTGGGTGCTGGCCGCCAGCGCCTCGCAGGCTCGGTGCTCTCGCAGGTCTACGGCGCCGTGGGCGCCGAGGTGCCCGACATTGACGACGCCGAAATGCTGAAGGCCTTCTTTGTCAGCGTGCGCCAGTTGGCCGCCGAAGGCAAGGTGCTGGCCTATCACGACCGGTCCGACGGCGGCCTGCTGGCCACGGTCTGCGAAATGGCGTTTGCGGGCCATGTCGGGGTGTCGGTGAATGTGGACATGCTCACGCTGGACCCGCACGCGGAAGACTGGGGCGACTACAAGATCCGCCCGGAACAGGTGAAGGTGCAGCGCGACGAGCGCACGCTCCAGGCCCTGTTCAATGAAGAGGCCGGTGCCGTGCTGCAGGTGCGTCGTACCGACCGCGACGAAGTCATGCGTCGCCTGCGCGACGCAGGGCTTTCGCAGAACAGCTACGTGCTGGGTTCGCTCAACACCGCGGATGAAATCCAGATTTTCCGAGACGGCCAGTGCATTTTCCAGCGTGCGCGCAGCGAACTGGGCCAGCAATGGGCCGAGGTTACCCGTCGCATCATGGCCTTGCGCGACAACCCGGAATGCGCGCAGGCCGAGTTCGATCTGTGGAAGGACACCAGCGACCCGGGCATGCAGCCGCGCGTGGCCTTCGACCCTCAGGAAGACGTCGCCGCACCGTACATCGCGACCGGCAAGCGCCCGAAGGTGGCCATTCTGCGAGAACAAGGCTGCAACAGCCAGGTGGAAATGGCCTGGGCGTTTGACCGGGCCGGCTTTGAAGCGCTGGACGTGCACATGACCGACCTCATCTCCGGCCGGATACGGCTGGATCAGGTGCAGGGCCTGGTGGCCGTGGGCGGCTTCAGCTATGGGGACGTGCTCGGAGCGGGCGAAGGCTGGGCGCGCAGCATTCGCTTCAACAGCATGCTGGCCGACCAGTTTGCCGCCTTCTTCAACCGGACTGACACCTTCGGCCTGGGCGTGTGCAATGGCTGCCAGATGATGGCAGCGCTGGCCTCCATGATTCCGGGCGCAGAACATTGGCCGCGCTTCACGCGCAACGTCTCCGAGAAATACGAGGCGCGCCTGTCGCTGGTCGAGATCCCCGAATCACCCTCGCTCTTCATGCAGGGCATGGCCGGCACCATCGTGCCCGTGGCCGTCGCCCACGGTGAGGGCTATGCCAACTTCGCGCGCCAGGGCGATGCCTCCCGGGCGATTGCTGCGCTTCGCTTCGTGGACAACCACGGCCGGCCCACCGAGCAGTATCCGTACAACCCCAATGGCAGCGCGGGTGGCCTGACCGGCGTCACAACGGCAGACGGCCGCTTCACCGTCATGATGCCGCACCCGGAACGGGTGACGCGCAACGTGATGATGTCCTGGGCGCCCGAACGCTGGAGTGCGGCGGATCAGGGGGGTGGCGACCAGCCGCATGGGGGCTTCACCCCCTGGATGCGGATGTTCCGCAATGCCCGCGTGTGGGTGGGCTGACCGCCCGCCCCGCGTTATAATCGATCTTTGCCCGGAGCCAGTACATGCGCCTTATCAAGAAAGCACTGACATTTGACGACGTCCTGTTGGTGCCAGCTTATTCGGACATCCTCCCGCGCGACACGAATCTCAGCACCCGTTTCACGCGCGATATCACCCTGAACATTCCGCTGGTGTCCGCAGCCATGGACACCGTCACGGAAGCCGGCCTGGCCATCGCCATGGCGCAGGAAGGGGGCATCGGCGTCATTCACAAGAATCTCTCGGCTGATGCCCAGGCCCGCGAAGTGTCCCGGGTGAAGCGGCACGAATTCGGCATCGTCATCGATCCCATCACCGTCACCCCCGACATGCGGGTGGGCGACGCCATCGCCCTCCAACGCGAGCACGGCATTTCCGGCCTGCCCGTGGTCGAAGGGGGCAAGCTGGTGGGGATCGTCACCAACCGCGACCTTCGTTTCGAAGACCGTCTTGAGCTGCCCCTGCGCCAGGTCATGACGCCTCAGGAAAAGCTGGTCACCATGCCGGAAGGGGCCACCCTTGACGAAGCCCAGGCACTCATGCACAAGCACCGCCTCGAGCGCGTGCTGATCGTCAACGATGCCTTCGAACTGCGTGGCCTGGCCACCGTGAAAGACATCGTCAAGAACACGGCTCACCCCAATGCCTGCAAAGACGCTTTCGGACAGCTGCGGGTCGCCGCGGCGGTCGGCGTCGGTGAAGGCACCGAAGAGCGTGTCGAGAAGCTGGTGGCGGCCGGTGTGGACGCCATCGTGGTCGACACCGCCCATGGTCATACCCGGGGCGTCATCGAGCGCGTGCGCTGGGTGAAGCAGAACTATCCCAAGGTCCAGGTCATCGGCGGCAATATCGCCACGGGTGCCGCAGCGCGTGCGCTGCTTGAAGCCGGCGCCGACGCCGTCAAGGTGGGCATCGGCCCGGGCTCCATCTGCACGACCCGTATCGTGGCCGGCGTGGGGGTTCCGCAGATCTCCGCCATTGCCGACGTCGCCGAAGCCCTGGAAGGCACCGGGGTTCCCCTGATCGCCGACGGTGGCATCCGCTTCTCGGGCGACATTGCCAAGGCGCTGGCGGCCGGTGCGTCCTCCTGCATGATGGGCGGCATGTTCGCCGGTACCGAAGAAGCCCCCGGCGAAGTGGTGCTCTACCAGGGTCGTTCCTACAAGTCCTATCGCGGCATGGGCAGCCTTGGCGCCATGACGGATGGCTCGGCCGACCGCTACTTCCAGGATCCCTCCAACAACGCCGACAAGCTCGTTCCGGAAGGCATCGAAGGGCGGGTTCCCTACAAAGGCAGCGTCCTGGCCATCATCTACCAGCTCGTGGGTGGCATTCGTGCTTCCATGGGCTACTGTGGGTGCGCCACCATTGAAGACATGCGCACCAAGGCCGAATTTGTGGAAATCACGGCCGCCGGCGTACGGGAATCGCACGTTCACGACGTGCAGATCACCAAGGAAGCGCCCAACTACCGCGCCGACTGAACGTCGCGGGTCATCCCTGAATGAGGTGTTGCGCAGGCCTCAGGTCTGCGCAACATATTCGGGGAAAGGCCGGTGCAGCAGCAGGCAGCCGGTCACCAGTACGGCACAGGCCAGGTACAGCGAGCCGTCCAGTGTCCCGCCCAGATGCTCATTGAGCAGGCTGAAAACCACAGGGCCGGCCAATTGCCCCGCCGCAAACGCAGCCGTCATGTTGGCCATGAGGTTGCGCGCGCGCGGGCCGGCCGACACCTGAGCCTGCTGCATTCCCAACATCGTGATGACCATGAAGGTGCCGCCCACGCAGATGGCGGCCATGATGATGCTTGCCATTCCCGGAATGGCCGCGGGCAGCATGACACCCAGCGCCATGATCAGCTGGGAAATCAGCCAGAACTGCCTGAGCGAAAACCAGCGGAGCAGGGCGCCGCACGCCACCGTGGAAGCCGCCGCAGTCAAACCGAAAAGAGGCCAGGCAAGACCGAAGATCGCGTTGTCGTCCAGCAGCACCTTGGCCTGGGCCGGCAGAAAGGTGGCCGGCAGAATGTAGCCGAACCCGAAAATGCCGTAACAGAGGATCAGGCGCCGATAGCTGGCGCCATGCTGACGCGTGTTGGCGTCATTGTGGCTGGGCATGGTGACCGACCCCCTCCACAGGGGAAGTGTGGCGACCATGGCCACGGCCGCGAGGGCACCCAGCAGCAACCAGGTGTCCCAGGACGCGATGCCGCGCAAATCTGCGAACAGGCACACCAGACCCGTCACGGCAATGCCGGCGCCGACACCGGAGAACACCCATCCGGCCTTGTCGGGCCGGCCGATGGCGTTGAGCCGGGCGAGACACAGCGAAGCGGTGGCCACTAGCACCCAGGCGCTGGCCACGCCCGCCAGCGAGCGCCAGGCGATCCAGGTCGACCACGCGTGTGTCCAGCCCATCATGGCCGTGCTGGCTGCGACCAGCAGCAGCCCGACCCGCAACAGCGTGGACGCATTCCAGCGCAGGAAGGACGCCGAAAGGGCACCGGCAAAATAGCCCAGGTAATTTGCACTAGCCAGCCAGCCCCCCTGGGACAGAGCCAGCCCCTGGTCACTCTGCATCAAAGGCAGAATGGGCGTGAAAGCAAAGCGCCCGATGCCCATGGCAATGGCTAGCGCGATAAAACCGGCCCAGACTGACGAACGGGCGGGCGGGATATGGGACATGCTTGCTCCTGCGAAAACCGGTGCGATACGTTACATTAACGCCTTGAATTCTTCTATATGCACTTCACCATGCACCAGCGCATTCTCATCCTCGACTACGGCTCCCAGGTCACGCAGCTGATCGCTCGACGCATCCGCGAAATCGGCGTGTATTGCGAAATTCATCCGGGGGACGTCGACAACGCTTTCCTTGAAGCGCAAACCGGTCTGAAAGGCATCATTCTGTCGGGCAGCCACGCATCTGCCTACCAGGAAGAGGCCCTCAAGGTGCCGGCCCGGGTTTTCGAAATGGGAGTGCCGGTCCTGGGTATCTGTTATGGCATGCAGGCGATGGCTCTGCAACTCGGCGGAAAGGTGGAGTGGTCGGATCACCGGGAATTTGGCTATGCCGAAGTCCGTGCCCACGGCCATACCCGTCTGCTGGACGGCCTGCAGGATTTCACCACCGAAGAAGGGCATGGCATGCTCAAGGTGTGGATGAGTCACGGGGACAAGGTTACCGCATTGCCTCCGGGTTTCAAGCTCATGGCCTCCACGCCTTCCTGCGCCATCGCCGGCATGGCCGATGAAGAGCGCGGTTTCTACGGCGTGCAGTTCCACCCCGAAGTCACACACACCACGCAGGGCGAGGCCATCTTCAACCGCTTCGTCACCGAAATCTGCGGCTGCGTTCACGACTGGAACATGCCCGACTACGTGCAGGAAGCCATCGACAACATCCGCAAGCAGGTGGGTGACGAAGAAGTCATTCTCGGCCTGTCGGGTGGGGTCGATTCCTCCGTGGCGGCGGCACTCATCCACAAGGCGATCGGCGACCAGCTCACCTGCGTGTTTGTGGATCACGGCCTGCTTCGCCTGAACGAGGCTCAGCAGGTCATGGACACCTTTGCCGGCCACCTGGGCGTCAAGGTCATCCACGTCGATGCCACCGACCAGTTCATGAGCAAGCTCGAAGGGGTTTCCGACCCCGAGGCCAAGCGCAAGATCATCGGCCGCGAGTTCGTGGAAGTCTTCCAGGCCGAAGCCTCCAAGCTGAAAAACGCCCGCTGGCTGGCCCAGGGAACCATCTACCCGGACGTCATTGAATCGGCGGCGTCCAAAACCGGCAAGGCCGTGGCCATCAAGTCGCACCATAACGTCGGCGGTCTGCCCGACACCCTGAACCTCAAGCTGCTCGAACCCCTGCGCGAACTCTTCAAGGACGAAGTGCGCAAACTGGGTATTGCGCTGGGTCTGCCGCCTGCCATGGTCTACCGCCACCCCTTCCCGGGCCCGGGGCTGGGCGTGCGCATCCTGGGCGAAGTGAAGAAGGAATACGCCGACCTCCTGCGTCGTGCCGATGCCATCTTCATCGACGAACTGCGCAACACTATCGACCACAACAGCGGCAAGAGCTGGTACGACCTCACGTCCCAGGCCTTTGCGGTGTTCCTGCCGGTGAAATCGGTGGGGGTGATGGGCGACGGCCGCACCTACGACTACGTGGTGGCGCTGCGGGCCGTACAAACCACCGACTTCATGACGGCAGACTGGGCGGAACTGCCCTACGCCCTGCTGAAGAAGGTGTCCAGCCGCATCATCAATGAAGTGCGCGGCATCAATCGTGTGACTTACGACGTGTCGAGCAAACCGCCCGCGACGATTGAGTGGGAATGATTCCACGTCCGGCGGCGGCCGGCAGGATCAGGCACCAGAAACACCTAAGCCCGCGTCACTGCGGGCTTTTTTGTGTTTTCAACCTTCCTGCAAGGGCAGATGCGCGAGATCATGGCGAGGATCGTACGATGAGCGTGACCGCAGCCGGTTACGGGTGCTTTTCGGTTCTGTCTTTTGGTGCCAACCAAGCGGCGTTGGCTAACTGACGGCGGATGATGGCGAGTTCCGCGTGGTCGCCATCCGACTCAACTGCGGATAGGACGGCAGCCGCGAGTTCCGGGTCATCCCGAAACAGGTCGGCCATCGCTTTCTCATGGTCTCGGTCTTTCATGACTGTTTGCCGCCGCCCGGCAGAGTCTTGTCCAGCCCTCTCAGGTTGCGGGCACGGGCACGGGCCACGTCTCCAAGCGCACGGGCGACATAGGCCGGATCGTCGCCGCCTTCCTCCATCACGGCTTCGATGTAGGCCGCAATGTCATCCTCGG
>JAJUFT010000030.1 GCA_029263615.1 Alcaligenaceae bacterium
CACGCGCGAGCAGCGGGCCGCAGAAGGCATCGGCCTCGACCGTGACGTTGACCACGTGCTTGCCGTGGGCAAACGCCAGCAGGCCGTGGTCGACTGCCGCAATCGGGTGGCCCGTGCACTCGACGACCACGTCGATCCGCTCGTCTTTCACGACCGCCTGCCAGTCGTCGGTGACCCAGGTGGCGCCTGACTGCATGGCCTCGTCCATGCTGGCTGCGCGCGTGCGCTCGGGGTTCCAGCCGACGCGCTCGAGGTTGCGCTGAGCGGCCGCCGGCGAAAGGTCGGCAATCGCCACCAGATGGACACCCGGGGTGCGTGGCACCTGGGAGAGATACATCGAACCGAATTTTCCCGCTCCGATCAGGGCCACTCGAACGGGGCGCCCGGCCGCCTCCCGCGCGCGCAGTTTCGCATACAGACTCACTTGCTTTGTCTCCTCGTGATTTTTTCTGAATGGTCTTGAGTGATGGATATCGTGTAATCGGACAGCTTACAGGATGGACTCGACCGCTTCCGCGGGCCGGCACAGCCGGGTTCCCTTTTCCGTCACGACGAAGGGTCGGTTCATGAGGATGGGATGCGCTTCCATGGCCTGCAGCAACGCGTCATCGCTGACGGCCGGGTCATCCAGCCCCAGCTCGGAGTAAAGCGCTTCTTTGCTGCGGACCGCTTCGCGCACGGTCAGGCCGGCGTCGGCGATCAGTTTCGCCAGCGCTTCACGGCTCAACGGCTGCTTGAGGTATTCAACGATCTCGACGGGATGCCCGCGATCCTGCAGGGCCTGGAGGACTTTGCGAGAGGTTCCGCAACGCGGATTGTGATAGATGATTGCCATGCTGAAACCTGATTGCTTCTTCAAGATGACGCATCTTATCAGAGGCTGCAGCGACACCTGCCACACAATGGTAAATTAGCTTCATTGCGGTGCAATGCGACTCAATGGACACAATCTACTCTTTCTCCGCCCGGGCTATCGATGGTCGCGACGTCTCACTGGCCGAATTTTCCGGTCAGGTGCTGCTTGTCGTGAATGTGGCGTCCGAGTGCAGTTTCACCCCTCAGTACGCCGGCCTGGAAACCCTATATCGCGACTACCGCGAGCAGGGCTTCTCCGTGCTGGCGTTTCCCTGCAACCAGTTCGGAAGCCAGGAACCCGGCGACGCTGAACAGATCTCGCGTTTCTGCGCGTCTCGCTATGGCATCACCTTCCCGTTGTTTGAGAAGATCGAGGTCAACGGCCCCGGTGCCCATCCGCTGTATGTTTGGCTCAAGAGTCAGAAAGCGGGCATTTTGGGCAGCGAGAGCATCAAGTGGAATTTCAGCAAATTCCTGGTCGACCGGCAGGGGAAAGTGATCCAGCGACTCGGGCCCACGGCCAAACCGGAGAGCCTGCGCAAAGCCATCGAACGCGCCCTCGCCTCCTGATTTTTTGACGAGGAAACCCTTCCATGCATTCCACGACGTCTCGTTCAATCATCCGGACCTCACTGCTGGTCCTGTTCACGAGCGTGCTCGCGGCGTGTGCCAGCGGCCCATCGGGAAACATCACTCTCATTCCGGACGCCACCGATCAGGTCACCAGCCGGGACGGCCTCTTCGCCCAGCCGGTGAAATGGAAACGAAGCAAGCCGGGCTGTCAGGGGGAATGCCCGACCCTGGAAGTCGATTCCCTGGTGTTTGCGGGGGAACCCGAGCTGACCCATCTGGTGGATCATGCGCTGGCCATGATGACCGGCATCAACGAGGAAGGCCCGCTTCCCTATGACGACATCGCCGGTTTCGAGGAATATTACTGGCAGGTCGCCGGCTCGCGGGATTCCGTCACATTGGGGGCTCGCCTGCGTTACCGCAGCAAGTTCCTCACCGTACTGGAACTGAACAGTGGACAGTACTTCACGGGGGCGGCCCACGGCATGCATGCCACCCAGTTCGTGAACTGGGACAATGCCCGCCGCCAACCGATTCCCCTCGAGCGGGTGCTGGTGCCCGGAGGACGCGAGGCCTTCGAAGCGGCCCTGCGGCGCGCGCATGCAAAATGGGTGGCGGTTCAACCCGACGCCCAGAACGACCCCGCCACGTGGAACCGCCTCTGGCCCTTCCAGAGCAGCGACAACTTCGCCTTTACCGACCAGGGCATCGTGGTGAAGTACAACTCCTACGAGCTCGCTCCCTATTCCTATGGGCAACCGGAGCTTCTGATTCCCTACAGCGAACTGTCAGACGTCCTGAGGGTCGACTACCTTCCTTCGCAAAACCAATGAGATCAGTTTTCGCGCTCGAAGCGATCCAGATCGAAGTATTTGCTGCCCCCGCTGGAGCCCGTCCTGCCTGAGGAACTTGCCGGCCTGCTCGGGGTGACCGTGGGCGGTGCCGCGGCAGGTGCACGCCCTTCACGCTGAGCGACGGTGCGTTTGGCAATGGCGTCGAGCTCCTCGGCCAGCGCCTGGTGACGTCGCTCACGGGCCCAGTCGGCTGCCGTATGCTGGTTCAGATTGACGGCGCTCGCGTCCGCACCGTGATCCAGCAGCAGCTGCACAGTTTCACGATTCCCCGAAAAAGCGGCCATCATGAGTGGCGTGGTACCGTCCGGTGCCGGGGCGTGCACGAGTGCGCCCTGCTGGATGAGCATCCGTGCAGTCTGGGTCTGACCCCTGGATGCCGCGTAATGCAAGGGCGTCCAACCCAACCGGTTGACCTGGGCGCCACGCTTGATCAGTGCCGCCGCACGATCTGTCTCGCCCAGCAGGGCCAGATACATCAGGGGTGTCTCACCGTGTTTGTTTTCAACGTTGATGTCCACCCGCCGGTGGGCCAGCAGGACGTCATACACCTGCCAGGCGCCACTGCGAATGGCCAGCATCAATGACGGCAGCCCCTCGGCATCGCGGGCGTTGGGGTCGGTGCCCCGGGCCATTTCTTCCTTCACCTGGGAGCCGCGGTCGTTGAGGATGTCGACCCACCATGAATCCGGGGTCTCGGCATGGGCAGTGACGCCCAGCACCAGGGCGGCCAGGCCGGCCGCAATCTGTGTGCGCTTGAGCTGCAAGAAGGATTGAGAAGGCTTCATACATGATCCGCCGGGGCGGCCTTGCGGAAAAGGTCGAAGAAATTGGCGGTCGTTCTTTCCTGAACTTCCGCCACGGAAATACCTCGCAGGTCGGCGATTTTCTCGGCAACATGCCGAACCTTGGAGGGGTCATTGCGCTTGCCACGGAAGGGAACGGGCGCGAGGTACGGCGAGTCGGTTTCAATCAGCATCCGCTCGAGTGGCACGCGCCGTGCCACCTCCTGCAGCGCCACGGCATTCTTGAAGGTCACGATGCCGGAGAACGAAATGTAGAAATTCAGTTCCATGGCGCGCTGCGCAACGTCCCAGCTTTCGGTGAAGCAGTGCATCACCCCGCCGGGCTGATCGGCGCCCTCCTCCTTCATGATGCGCAGCGTATCTTCGGCTGCAGAGCGCGTATGAATGATGAGGGGGAGACCGCTTTCGCGACTCGCGCGGATATGCACTCGGAAGCGGTCCCGCTGCCAGTCGAAGGGTTCGCTGCCACGATAGTAGTCCAGGCCGGTCTCGCCGATGGCAATGACCTTGGGGTGGCGGGCGGCGGTGAGCAGGTCCTCGACGGTGGGTTCTTCCGTGTCGAGGTAATCCGGGTGCACGCCCACCGATGCATACAGCACCTCGTTTCCCTCAGCCATGGCCAGAATGCGGCCCCACTCCGGCTTGCTCACCGCCACCACGAGGGCCCGTCCGACCCGATTCCGGGCCATGTCGTCGAGAATGGTCGGGAGGTCTTGCGCGAGCTCGGGAAAATCCAGGTGGCAATGTGAATCTACGAACATGGTGAATGAATCCAACGGAAAATGGCCGCCTGAGGCCGACTTTCCAAAGAGTTTAGGCCCGTTCGATGCGAACCGTCGAACTGCAGGCTTCGACACAACGCTGCAGCACACTGTGGATGAAAAGCTTGGGGCTGAGCGGGTGACCGGCGATGCCGCGCTGATGTCCCAGCCACTTGACCACCTCGCTCAAGCGGGCGGGGTCAGACTGACTGCCAATCCGGGACAATGTTTCCTGATGGGCAGGAAAATATCGCGGCGGCACCGATACCGCCGCCAGCGAAATGTCGATGAAAAGTCGCTGCAGGGCATCGAGCCAGACGGCCGTTTCGACCGGTTCCAGCGCATCGGCCGTGCGCATCCAGCTTGTGACGCCCGCGCGGTGCGCCCCGGAGGCAAGACCCTGCATGAAGCCCTGCAGCCACGCCGGGCAGGGAGAATCTCCCGACTGTGACATGCGCAGAGCCCGCAAAGGCGCCCCACCTGCCGCGGCCAGCCAGTCCTCGGGCGCTTTCACCCCTTGCGACTGCAGCCAGGCCACCGCCTGATCGGCCGGCGGGACTGCCAGGGGAAGTCGCCGGCACCGTGAGACGATGGTGGGCAGAAGAAGGTCCGGTGCGTCGGTCGTCAGGAGAAAGACGGTTTGCGGTGGCGGCTCTTCCAGCACCTTGAGCAGTGCATTGGCGGTGATGTGGTTCATGGCCTGTGCCGGGTAGATGACGGCCACGCGCCATCCTCCCCGGTGTGTCGCCGTGTTGAACCAGCCGGACAGGGCGCGCATCTGCTCGACCCGAATTTCTCGAGACGGCGTCTTCTGGGTCTGGCTACCGCCTTCTTCGGAGGTTTCCCCTTCTTCCAGAGCCAGGGCATCCGGCCTGACTCGACGGAAGTCGGGATGGTTTCCCGACGCCAGCCACAGGCAGGCCTGGCACTGTCCGCAGGCCATGGACTCGCGTGGTTGCTCGCACAACAATGCCGCCGCGGCTGCCAGTGCAAATGTCCGTTTGCCGATGCCCCCCAGCCCGTGAAGCAGCCAGGCATGGGCGAAACGCTCGCGCTCGGCCAGCCAATGATGGGCCAGACCCTGTTGCCAGGGAAGAAAGTTCGCCAGCGTGCTCATGTGTCGGCGGCCCCGAAGCCATGGACGGCTCGCCGGCCCTCGGCCAGGGCAGCCACCAGGGCGACTGCCCGGGACGCCACCTCCTCGGCGGGGAGCGAAGCATCCAGCACTTTGTAGCGCTGGGGTTCTGCTTTGGCCTGCTGCAGAAAGCCGTCGCGCGCGCGAGCCAGAAACGCAAGTTGCTCGCCCTCGAGCCGGTCCAGCGCGGCGCCGCGTTGCCGGACACGCTCCAGGCCCGTCGAAGGGTCCAGATCCAGAATCAGGTAGAGGTCGGGCCGGAATCCACCGAGGGCCAGGGCATTGATGGACGCCACTTTCGCGGGGTCCAGGCCGCGCGCATATTGCTGGAAGGCGACCGTGGCAGAATCGAACCGGTCGCACAGCACCACTTTGCCGGCCTCAAGGGCGGGGAGAATCTTTTCCCGAAGATGCTGGGCGCGCGCGGCGCCAAACAACATGAGCTCGGTGAGGTCGCACATTTCCGGCAGATTGCGGTCCAGCAGCAATTTGCGAATTCGCTCCCCGATGGCCGTGCCGCCGGGTTCACGCGTCACGACCACGTCGTAGCCGAGCTGTTCGAGATGACGGCGCAGCGCCTCGATCAGGGTGGTCTTGCCGGCACCGTTGCTGCCGTCGCACACCACCATGAAACCCCGTCGCCGGGGCGTTTCCGCCTCACCTGCCATGCCGATCAATTCCTTCCCAATATGTATTTGGAGACTGCGCGATTATGCTCGCGCAGGTTGGCCGAAAACGCACTGGAGCCGTCACCGCGCGCCACAAAATAAAAGTAGGCATGAGATTCGGGATGGAGCGCCGCGAGGATCGACGCCCTGCCGGGGCTGGCGATCGGCGTCGGCGGCAGACCGGCGCGCGTGTACGTATTCCAGGGGGTGTCGGTTTGCAGATCGCGCTTGCGGATGCGGCCGTCGTATTTCTCCCCCATTCCGTAAATGACGGTCGGGTCGGTCTGCAACAGCATGCCGCGCTGCAGACGATTGGTGAATACGCCCGCCACACGTGCACGCTCTTCCGTGCGGCCGGTTTCCTTCTCGACGATCGAGGCCAGAATCAGCGCTTCATACGGCGTGGCCAACGGCAGGCCGGCACTACGCTGTTCCCATTGTTCCTGCAGGAAGTCCTGCTGGGCCCGATAGGCCTGCCGCAGAATGTCGAAATCGGTGGTGCCGGGAACGAAGACGTAGGTGTCTGGCATGAACAGCCCTTCCGGGCTGGGGTATTGCGAACCCAACCGCTTCAGGAGTTCGGCGTCGTCGACACCGTCGAGCGTCTGCCTGACCGCCGGGGACTCCCGCAGCGCCTGGCGAATGCGCTGGTAAGTCCAGCCCTCCACCAGGGTCAGGCGGGCCTGCACCATGTCGCCCGCCGCCATGCGCTCCAAGAGGCGCCGGGGGGAGTCTCCGCGCCGAGCCTCGTAGGCGCCCGCCTTGATCTGTCGGTCCATGCCCGTATAACGGGCCAGCGCCACCAGGCCATCGGCGTTGACGTCAATGCCGGCGTCTTTCATGACCTGGGCGATGGTGCGCACCCCGCTGCCGGCGGGCACGGTGTATTGAATGCGCTCGGCGTTCATCTCCACTGCCCGGCTAGCCCAGTGCCACGCATACGCTGCCAGCCCGCCGGCCACCAGGGCGACGGCAAGCAGGACGGACAATGCAATAAGGCTGAATTTTTTCATCTTTCAATAGTTTAACGTCCCGGGGAATCTGCCGCGAGCACCCCTTCGGACAAAGCCCGTTATCATAAACGGCACCAGCCACTCTGTGTTCTCGAGCTTTAGCGATACGCATATGAACCAAACCATGGATTTTCTTGCTCCCCTGGACGATCTCGCCGTGTTGCGCATTGCCGGAGACGACGCGCGGGCGTTTCTTCATGCGCAGCTCAGCAATGACATCGAAGGCATGAGCGCAAACGACGCTCGACTGGCAGCCTATTGCTCGCCCAAGGGCCGCATGTTGGGCAGCCTGGTCATCTGGGCGGAATCCCACGCAGCCGACAGCCCCCTGCTGGCCCTGGTGAAAGCCGATATCGTCGAGGCCCTGACCAGACGGCTGCGCATTTTCATACTGCGCTCCAAGGTCAGCATCGAGCTGTCTGCTTTGAAGGCTTACGGTGCCAGCTCAGCCACAAGTGCTGCGGCCAGCTCGGCAGTCGTCCCCGCGAATGAAGCGGCGGCAGACCTCGCACCTGCCCCTGCATGGCAGGTCAGGCGTGCCGGCACGCATACGCTGGTCTCTGCCCCGACGGCCAACACGGCCTTGGCACGCTGGTGGGTCATTGCGGATTCAGATCAACCCATCCCCGAGCTGGCCTCCCTGCTCGGTCTGGAGGCACGCCCGGCGGCGGTCTGGCAGGCACAGGAGATCGAAGCCGGGCTGGGCTGGGTGGAGGCAGCGAATCAGGAATTGTTCATCCCTCAAAGCCTGAACTTCGACCTGAACGGGGGCGTCAGCTTCACCAAAGGCTGTTATCCCGGGCAGGAAGTGGTGGCGCGGGCCCATTTTCGCGGGACCGTGAAACGTCGCGCCGTGCCGGGCTATTGCCGGCTGCCTGTCGACGGGGCCCTGGCCCCTGGCGAGGATATCTTCGATGCTAGCCGCCCGGCCTCGCCGGCCGGACGGGTGATCAATGCCGTCATTCTGGAGGATGAAGACGTCGACCTGCGCCAGTGCTATGTGTTCATGGAAATCAATGTGGGCGATCTCGACCAGGCGGATTTCCGCGCACTGTCGGCGCAGGGCCCGGCGCTGCGCGTGCTGCCCTTGCCCTACGCACTGGAAAGCAAAACCGAATAGCCGCTTCAGCGCTTCTTTTCGTACAACTTCACGATGCTGGAGAAATCCAGGCCCCCGTGTCCGCCGGCGCTGTGCAGGGAATACAGGTTTCTTGCCAGTTCGCCCAGCGGGGTTGAAGAACCCGAATGCAGCGCGGCCTCGGCGGCCAGGCCCAGATCCTTGAGCATCAGGTCGACGCCAAAGCCGCCTGCATAGCCCTTGGAGGCCGGCACGTCGGGCATGACGCCGGGCCAGGGGTTGTAGAGCTCGGTCGCCCAGTTGCGCCCGGAACTCTTGGCGATGATGTCCGACAGCACCTTGGGGTCCAGGCCGTTTGCCACGCCCAGGGCAAGGGCTTCCGAGGTTCCCGCCATCAGGATGCCCAGCAGCATGTTGTTGCAGATCTTGGCCACCTGCCCTGCACCGGACTCGCCGGCATGGAAGATGTTGCGCCCCATTTTTTCGAGCAGGGGGCGGGCTGCGTCGAGGTCTGCGGTGTCTCCGCCCACAATGAAAGTCAGGGTGCCGGCCGCGGCCCCCCCCGTTCCACCGGAGACGGGTGCGTCGATCATGCGGATGCCGGCTTCACGCGCGGCCGCCGCCACCTTGCGTGCCGATTCGGGTGCGATGGTGCTGCATTCAATGACCAGCGTACCCGCCGGCAAGGCGGCCAGGAGACCTTCTTCCCCCAGATACAGGCCTTCGACATGGCGACTGGCCGGCAGCATGGAGATCACGACCTCGGCGTCCCGAACGCATTCGCGTGCCGAAGCCGCCCCCTGGGCACCGGCGGAGGTCAGAACATTCACCGCCGCCGGAACGAGATCAAAGACTACCAGATCGTGGCCGGCCTTCAGAAGATTCTGGGCCATGGGGCTGCCCATGTTGCCGAGACCGATAAAAGCAATACGACTCATTGTTTGTCTCCGTTGTTATTGACTTATTGAATGAAGGTCGTGAACGCAAATCAGATGTTGCCGAGATCCTTGAGGGGGTGCTCCGCCCCCACGGGCCACGGGGCTTCGAAGAAACGCTGTACCCAGGCCGCGCTCGCTTCCTCGAGGGTGGCGGGCTTCCAGTGCGGTTGCTTGTCCTTGTCGATGAGCAGGGCACGAATGCCTTCCTGCAGATCGCCATGGACGCCGCACTGCAGGGCCGCGATGTATTCCTGACGGAACACGTCGGCCAGCGACATCAGCCTGGCACGTTCGAGCAGCGTCCATGAAAGACGCGCCGAGCCCGGCGAACCGGCGGCAAAGGTGGCCGCAGCCTTTTGCAGCCAGGGTTCCGCATGGTTGGCCAGGCGGGCAATGGCCTTGCAGGAGGCTTCGAAATCGTGGCCGTCACAGGCTGCGCGGATGGTGTCGTAATGCTGGCGTAGGGGGCCGGGCTTGTCGATCGCCAGGGACATCCCCTTCAGCAGGCGATCGAGCGCCTCGGCATTGCGTTGCGGATCATCGTTCCAGTTGGCCTCGCGCACCGCCTGGATGAAGTCCTGCCAGCGGGAGGACGCGATGGCGTGGTCGGCCAGGCCCAGGAACAGGCAGTCGGCGGCACCCAGTTGCGCACCGGTGAGGGCCAGAAATCGCCCCACCCCGCCCGGCAGGCGTGAGAGCAGCCAGGTTCCGCCCACATCGGGAAACAGGCCGATGCTGATCTCGGGCATGGCAAAACGGGTGGTCTCGCTGACGACACGGTGGCTCGCGCCTGCCATCAGCCCCACACCGCCCCCCATCACGATGCCGTTGCCCCAGACCACGACGGGCTTGGGATAGTCGTGGATCAGGTAATCGAGCCGATACTCCACATCGAAGAAGCGGCGCGTGTAGGGATTGTCCCAGGCATGGCCGGTTTCGTTCTGCAGAATGGATTCATGGATGCCGTGCAGGTCGCCGCCGGCACAGAAGGCCTTTTCCCGGCGCCCGTCAGAATGACGACGGCAATGGAGGGATCATTGGCCCACGCAAGCAGCTTGTCGTACAGAAGCTCGCACATGGGGAGGGTCAGCCCATTGAGCGTGCGCGGACGGTTGAGGGTCGCGACACCCACCTGCAGACGCCCGGTGGTCAGGACCTCGAACAAGACCACGTCCGTATCGTTCATCATCGTATGTCCACTCCTTTTTCCAATACCTGCCGCGCAATGATGACGCGCATGATTTCATTCGTGCCTTCGAGAATCTGGTGGACGCGCGTATCGCGAACCAGGCGCTCGAGCGGATAATCCTTGAGATAGCCGTAGCCCCCGTGCAGCTGCTGGGCGTCCAGACAGACCTGGAAGCCGAGATCCGTGGCCAGGCGCTTTGCCATCGCGCAATATACGCTGGCTTGCGGGTTCTGGGTATCGAGCATGTTGGCAGCCAGACGCACCATCTGCCGCGATGCCACGATGTGGGTCAGCATGTCTGCCAGCTTGAACTGCAGGGCCTGGAAGGACGCCAGCGGCTGCCCGAACTGTTCGCGCTCCTGAAGATACTGCCGCGCGGCATCGTAGGCGCCCTGGGCCGCCCCCACGGAGCAGGTCGCAATGTTGATGCGGCCGCCATCCAGCCCCTTCATCGCAAACATGAAGCCCTGGCCTTCCTCGCCCAGCAGGCTTTCGGCAGGCACCTCGACATTGTCGAAGGTAATGGGTCGCGTGGACTGACTGTTCCAGCCCATCTTTTCTTCCTTGCGCCCATAGCTGATGCCCGGGGTGTCGGCCGGCACGGCGAAGGCGGAGACCCCTTTGGGCCCCGGCCCGCCGGTGCGCGCCATGACCACCAGAAGATCGGTATCGCCCCCCCCTGAAATGAAGGCCTTCGCGCCATTCAGGACGTAGGCCGCGCCGCGTCGCTCTGCACGCGTCTGCAGCGACCCGGCATCGGAACCGGCGTTGGGTTCGGTGAGACAGTAGGAAGCCAGTTTCTCGCCTGTCGCCAGCAATGGGCCCCAGTGCTTGCGCACGGCATCGGTGGCCCAGGTGCCGATCATCCAGGTTGCCATGTTGTGGATGGTGAGGAAGGCCGTGGTCGAAGGGTCGAACGCCGCCATTTCCTCGAAGACCAGCGTGGCGTCCAGCCGCGGCAGGCCCAGCCCGCCAATGGACTCGGGCGCGTACATGGCACAAAAGCCCATTTCCCCTGCCCGCTGAAAGGCTTCACGCGGAAAGATCGATTCGGCGTCCCAGTGTGCCGCATGGGGCGCCAGCTCACCGAGTGCGAATTCGCGCGCGGCCTGCGCAAAGGCGATCTGTTCGTCGCTCAGACGAAAATCCATGTTGCTGTCTCCTAGACTGGTTCTTGTCATGCGCCTGCGGCCGGCACGGCGCACCCTCTCATGCTCATACCTTATCGCCGGCGCCGGCCAGCGGCTGTCAGCTGCGTGACAATGTCAGGCCGGCTTTTGTCTCGAGTGCGCAGGCTTGCGCCGGGCCGTCCCGCCCTGCCCTTCCGCCTGGCGTTGCCGGTGCAGCAGACGCCGGCGGCGGGATTCCATGGGGTCGAACACCAGGGGGCGATAAAGTTCCACGCGGTCATCGGGCTGCACACCCTGTTCAGGTGAGCAGAGACGACCGAAAATCCCGACTGGCGGCAGCGGGCCCTCGAGCTCGGGAAAGTATTCCAGCACGCCGCTGGCGCGGATGGCATCCCGCACCGTGGCGCCTTCGGGAACGTCGACCACGCGACGCCAGATGTGCGCTGGCGATGATGCATGGACGACTTCCACCTTCACGTGCGCCACGGAGTCACTCACCATAAACCTGTTGGGCGCGCTGGGTGAAGGAATCGATGAAGGTGGTGGCGATGCGATTGAAGATCGGCCCGACGACCGCTTCAAGCGCGCGACTGGAGAAGGCGTAGCGCATCGTGTAGACGACCTTGCAGGCGTCTTCCGCCAGGGCATTGAATTCCCAGGTGCCGGTCAGTTCGGAAAACGGGCCATCGATCAGATGAATGGTGATCAAGCGCGGGTAGTCGTGCTCATTGCGCGTGGTGAAGGTCTGCTTCAACCCGGCGATGCTGATGGTCACCGACGCCTCCATGCCCCCCTCGTCCTGCTTGTGCACCTGTGCTCCCCCGCACCAGGGCATGAACTCGGGGTAGCGCGCGACATCGGCCACCAGATCGAACATCTGTTTATCACTGTATGGGACGAGGACGGAGCGCTGTACGGTGTGCATCGATATGGGTTGAGATAGAATGGAATGTTCTGATTTTACCGTCTGCAAGAATTCAAGTTCATGAGCATCGTTGAGAACCGCAAAGCCACACACGACTACTTCATCGAGGAACGGTTTGAAGCCGGCCTGGTCCTCGAGGGGTGGGAGGTCAAGGCCATCCGCGCCGGGCACGTGCAGCTCAAGGAAAGCTACATCATTGTGCGCGACGGTGAACTCTTCATCATCGGCATGCACGTCAGTCCCCTGCCTACCGCGTCGACTCATATTCGACCCGAAGCCACGCGTACCCGCAAGCTGCTGCTGCACGCCGAAGAAATCAAGAAACTCATCGGCAAGACCGAGCAGCGCGGCTACACCCTGGTGCCGCTGAACCTGCACTACCGCAACGGCCGCATCAAGCTGGATTTCGGTCTGGGCCGCGGCAAGAAGCTGCACGACAAACGGGATGCGGCACGTGACAAAGACTGGGCACGGGAAAAAGAACGAATCATGAAACACGATACCCGCAACAAGCGGCGCGACGACTGATTCCTGCGTTTACTCACCGCCTTGGCGGGGGTTGTTGCCTGGACGGGCGCTTGACGCGGCCCGCTTCCCAACCTGTGGCAACCCCCGTGCCAATGAAAACAGCCGCATGATGCATGCGGCTGTTTTTTTCAGGCAGGGCACCGGAAACGGTGCCTTTTTCGGGCTCAGGCCTGAGCGAGACGCTGCCAGGTATCGACGACGGTATCGGGGTTGAGCGACATGGACAGAATGCCTTCGTCGCGCAGCCACAGCGCGAGGTCGATGTGGTCGCTGGGCCCCTGGCCGCAGATGCCCACGTACTTGCCCGCCTTGAGGCAGGCCTTGATGGCGCGGCTCAGCATGAACTGCACGGCCTCGTCGCGTTCGTCGAAGTCGGCAGCCAGCAGCTCCATGCCGGAGTCACGATCCAGGCCCAGCGTGAGCTGGGTCATGTCGTTGGAACCGATCGAGAAGCCATCGAAGTACTCGAGGAACTGCTCGGCCAGAATGGCGTTGGAGGGTACTTCACACATCATGATGATGCGCAGGCCGTTCTCGCCGCGCTTCAGGCCGTTGGCCGCCAGAAGATCGATGACGCGACGGGCCTGATCGACCGTACGGACGAACGGCACCATGATCTCGACGTTGGTCAGGCCCATTTCGTCGCGCACCTTCTTGAGGGCCTCGCATTCCATGCGGAAGCACTCGGCGAACTCTTCGGAAATGTAGCGCGATGCGCCGCGGAAGCCCAGCATGGGGTTCTCTTCCTCGGGCTCGTAGCGCGACCCACCAATGAGCTTGCGGTATTCGTTGGACTTGAAGTCCGACAAACGCACGATGACGGGCTTCGGATAGAACGCAGCGCCCAGGGTGGCGACCCCTTCGGCAAGTTTTTCGACGAAGAAGGCGCGCGGGCTGGCGTAGCCGCGAGCAGCCGATTCCACCGCCGACTTCAGTTCGGTATCGACGTTGGGATAGTCGAGCACGGCCTTCGGGTGAACGGCAATATTGTTGTTGATGATGAACTCGAGGCGTGCCAGACCGACCCCGTGGTTGGGAATCTGGGCGAAGTCGAAGGCCAGCTGCGGGTTGCCGACGTTCATCATGACCTTCAGGCCGACGTCCGGCATTTCACCCCAGCGGACTTCTTCGATTTCGGTTTCGATGAGACCGTCGTAGATGCGACCTTCATCTCCCTCGGCGCAGGACACCGTGACTTCGCGGCCATTTTCCAGAACGTCGGTGGCATCGGAGCAACCCACCACGGCAGGAATACCGAGCTCGCGGGCGATGATGGCGGCATGGCAGGTACGTCCGCCACGATTGGTGACGATGGCCGAGGCCAGCTTCATGACCGGTTCCCAGTTGGGGTCCGTCATGTCGGTCACGAGAATGTCGCCCGCCTGGACTTTGTCCATTTCGGAGGCATCGGCCACGATGCGCACCTTGCCGGAACCAATCTTCTGGCCGATGGCGCGACCGGTCACCAGCACTTCCCCGGTGGCCTTCAGGCGGTAACGTTCCTGGACATCGTTGGCGCTCTGCTGCGATTTGACGGTTTCGGGACGCGCCTGGAGGATGTAGATCTTGCCGTCGACGCCGTCGCGGCCCCATTCGATGTCCATGGGACGGCCGTAGTGCTGCTCGATGATGACGGCGTAGCGGGCCAATTCAATGACTTCTTCGTCGGTCAGCGAATAGCGGTTGCGCTCGGACACCGGTACATCGACGGTGCGCACGGCGTGGCCGGAACTGCGATCGGGGTCGAACTCCATCTTGATCAGCTTGGAGCCAATGCGACGGCTGATGATGGGGTACTTGCCGGCGGCCAGCGACGGCTTGAAGACGTAGAACTCGTCGGGGTTGACCGCGCCCTGCACCACAGTTTCGCCCAGGCCGTAGGACGACGTGATGAAGACCACGTCCTTGAAGCCGGATTCGGTGTCGATGGTGAACATCACGCCGGCACTGCCCTTGTCGGAGCGCACCATGCGCTGGATACCCGCCGACAGTGCGACATCGGCGTGCGCGAAGCCCTTGTGGACACGGTAGGAAATGGCCCGGTCGTTATACAGCGACGCGAACACATGACGGATTTTGTCGAGGACGTCGTCAATGCCCACCACGTTCAGGTAGGTCTCCTGCTGGCCGGCAAAGGAGGCGTCGGGAAGGTCTTCGGCTGTGGCGGAGGATCGCACCGCGAAAGAGCCCTTGCCGTCGGCGTCGAGCTTCGCGAAGGCATCGCGGATATCGCGTTCCAGGTCGGCCGGGAACGGCGTTTCGATGATCCATTGACGGATCTCGGCGCCCACTTCCGCCAGTTGGCGAACGTCTTCCGGGTCGAGCGTGTCCAGCTTGCTTTTGATGCGCTGGTCGAGACCGGTGGCTTTCAGGAAATTGCGGAAGGCTTCGGCGGTGGTGGCAAAACCACCTGGCACGCGCACCCCTGCGCCCGAGAGTTGGCTGATCATTTCTCCCAGCGAGGCATTCTTGCCGCCGACCGAGTCGACGTCCGTCATGCGCAGCTGTTCGAAAGATACGACGTTAGACATAAAGTCACCTGTAAATGAAAAGAAAGCGTGTTTGCTCAGTGACCGACGCTGATGCGGTCACTGAGCAAACCCGCCTTACCCGCTAATTTTCGTTTGCCCGGTGACTGAGGAATCTTCCTTGGTGTTAACCTTGCAGGATTGTACCGTTTTCATCAGGCTCTGCGTCACGCGCCATGTCCAATTCCGTTTTACAGCGTACCGTTTTCATTGTCTCCGACAGCACCGGCATCACGGCCGCCACGTTCAGCAATTCCGTGCTCTCCCAGTTCGAGCAGGTCGAGTTCGACACCGTGCGCATCCCCTACCTGGACAGCGTGGAAAAGGCCGAAGAAGTGGTCAAGCGCATCAACCGCTGCGCGGCCGAACAAAGCGCCCCGCCGCTGGTGTTCAGCACGCTCGTCGACCCGACCATTTCGGAAACCATACGCGGAGCCACCTGCATCTTCTTCGACCTGTTCGGCACCTTCGTGCAGCACATCGAAGAGGCCCTGGGCGTGAAATCCAGCCACTCGGTGGGGCGTTCCCACATGGGTGGCCTCTCCAAGCAGTACAACGCACGGATCGAAGCCATCAATTTCACGCTGGCTCACGACGACGGGCAGTACGTGCGGGGGCTGGAGGAAGCCGATGTCATCCTGATCGGGGTATCCCGCTGCGGCAAAACCCCCACCAGCCTCTATCTGGCCATGCAGTACGCGGTCAAGGCGGCCAACTATCCCCTGATCCCGGAAGACTTCGACCGTGGCGGCCTGCCCGCCACCCTGCTGCCTTTTCGCAAGAAGCTGTTCGGCCTGTCGATCCACCCGGAACGCCTCGCCGAAGTGCGCAACGAACGCCGGCCCAACAGTCAATATGCGTCCATCAGACAATGCCGCGATGAAGTGGCGTCGGCAGAACGTCTGATGCGGATGGAAAACATTCCATGGCTGTCGACCACCACGAAATCCATCGAGGAAATCTCGACCAAGGTGATGGCGGAAATCGGCCTGGAACGGCGCCTGCAGTTCTACTGAACGGGTCGTGGGTTGCGGGAACCTCCCGGACTGGTGAATCCCGCCTCTGGTTCCACAACACCTTCAGTCCTGCCGAACCGCGTCACGGGCCGTGTCAGGCCGGCTGAAAGCGGCGGCGTTGCTCGAACAGACAAATGCCGGCCGCCACCGCCACGTTCAAGGACTCCACGGCTTCGCTCTGCGGAATGCGCACGCGCAGGTCGGCGGCCTCCAGCAAGGTCGCCGACACGCCGCGGCCTTCATTGCCGAACACCCAGGCAGCGTGTTGCGGCAGATCCGCCCCGTACAGGGAATGGGAATGCTCCAGGGCCGTGACCAGCATCGGAATGCGCAGCGCTCCGCGCAAGGCAAGCAGGTCCTGACCTTCGTAGACGCTGAGCGCCACGTGCGCCCCCTGAGCACTTCTGAGCACTTTGGGTGACCAGGCCGCCACGCAACCCGTCGAGGCATAGACATGGCGAATGCCGGCGGCCGCTGCCGTCCGCAGCAGGGTGCCCATATTGCCGGGATCCTGCACACGGTCCAGCCATAGACAGTTTTCCGCGATCTCGCGCGGAGGCACGGGTTGTGGCGCACGAACCAGAAAGATGATCCCCTGACCGTGAACCACCTGCGAGGCCATCTTGAACAGGGCGGGCGCGCATACCCGAACACGATCGCCCGACACCCGGGCCGCCAGGGCCGAGAGCTCGGGCTGGTTCAGACGCGCTTCATCCACGAACACGAGTTCCGGCTGGCCGACGGCATTCAGCCAGCTGCTGCACAGATGGGGCCCTTCCAGCGCGACCGGCAGCGGGTCAGAGGCACGTTCGCCGGCCGGCCGTTTGCCTTCCTGCGCGCGCAGCAGCAGACGGAAATCGGGGTTCTCGCGCGAGGCGATGTTTTTCATGGAGCCAGGCACGATTCAAAGTGACGCCGGACCGGCGCAAAACTGCGACGATGTTCCTCGCAGGGCCCGAGCTCCAGCAGGCGTTGCAGATGGAAGGCGGTGCCATAGCCCCGGTGCCGGTCAAAACCGTAATCCGGAAAACGCGCATGCATCTGGTCGCAATAGGCATCGCGGGCCGTCTTGGCCAGAATGGAAGCCGCCGAAATGGCCGGCACTTTCGCGTCGCCGCCGATGACATACTGCGCTGCGCAAGCCAGGCCGGGCGGGACCTGATTGCCGTCGACCAGCACCTGCTGCGGGGCATGTGGCAGCCCTTCGCAGGCTCGCCGCATGGCCAGCAGAGTGGCCCTGAGGATGTTGAACTGATCGATTTCGGCCACCGTGGCACTGGCAATGCTCCACGCCAGTGCGCGCTCGCGCACTTCCAGCGCGAGTTCCTCACGCCGCGCGGCACTCAGTTTCTTGGAATCATTGAGGCCCTCGATGCGGGTCCCTTCCTCGAGAATGACTGCGGCAGCAAACACCGGGCCCGCCAGAGGACCCCTGCCCGCTTCGTCCACGCCGGCGCAAAGCAGGGTGGGCATGGCGAGATCGTCAAACAGGCTGGGCTGCATGGCCGCCGGCCTCCTTCATGACGGCCTCCGCCACCAGACGCGGCGTCTCCAGGGCAAGGCTGTGGTGCATTTCAGTGAAACGTCGCTCGATGTCCGCAGCATAAACGGAATCGGTGAGCGCGCGCCAGCAGGCGTCGGCCAGCCGTTCCGGGGTAGCGTCGTCCTGCAGCAGCTCCGGCACGACGAAGTCGCGCGCCAGCACATTGGGCAGGCCGACCCAGGGAACATAGGGCCGCTCCTGGCCCGATTTCCATTCCATGATCTTGCGCATGAGCGGCGTCAGCACGTAGGAAATGACCATGGGCCGCTTGAACAGCGCGGTTTCCAGCGTGGCCGTTCCGCTGGCCACCAGCACCGCGTCGGCCGCTTCCATCACGTGCCACGCGGCCGGCCAGTCCGGCTCGACGCCCTGAAGGCGTTCGCGGTCGATGATTTCGCACGCCAGACCGGGATAACCCGCCAGAATGGCCTCGAATTCTCGTCGGCGTTCGGCGTTGACCATTGGCACTACCAGCTGCAGCGAGGGATCACGTTGACGCAGCATCGCCGCCGCCTTCAGGAAACGGGGAGCCAACAGGCGGATCTCGGAACTTCTGCTCCCCGGCAGGAGCGCCAGCACCCGTTTTTCCGGGTCCAGACCCAGGCGCAGTTTGGCGGCATGACGGTCGGGCTGCATGGGAATGTTGGCCGCCAGAGGGTGACCGACACAGGTGACGGGAATCCCCTCTTTCTCGTAGATTTCCACCTCGAAGGGGAACAGCACCAGCATGTGGGACACGGCGCGCCGGATGCGCTCGATGCGCTCGTAACGCCAGGCCCAGATGGACGGGCCCACGAAGTGGATGGTCGGCACGCCGGCCGACCTGAGCTTTTCTTCCAGACGCAGGTTGAAGTCGGGGGCATCGACCCCGACGAAGACATCCGGTGGCTGGGCCTGCCAGCGACGGGAGACATCGCCGTAAATCCGCAGCAGACCCGGCAGGCGCTTGAAGGCGTCGACATAGCCGAACACGGTCAGCGCATGCATGGGATGCCACACATCGAAACCGGCCTCCTGCATGGCGGGCCCCCCGATGCCTTCGCAGCGCACGCCCGGCAGCCGTTGCTGCAGACCCTGAATGACCCGGCTGGCCAGCAGGTCGCCAGACGGCTCTCCGGCGACCAGCCCGACGCGGATCGACATCAGCGCACGATGCCCCGGCCGGGGCGTTCAATGAAGGACGCCAGCACCTCGATGGCCTCGCTGGCCTGAGGGCGCTCCAGCTGTAACTGGCGCATCGCCGCTGCCGCGTCTTCAATTTTGAGGTTGCGACGATAAAGCAGTTTGTAAGTTTCCTTGAGGGAGGAAATCACGTCAGCGTCATAGCCGCGGCGGCGCAAGCCTTCAGAATTGATGCCAACCGGACGGAAAGGATCGCCCGCCCCCACCACATAGGGGGGAATGTCCTGGCGAATGGCACTGCTGCCACCCACCATGGTGTGCGCGCCAATGTGTACGAACTGGTGAACGGCAGTCTGCCCGCCAATGATGGCCCAGTCGTCGATATGGATATGCCCGGCCAGCTGCACATTGTTGGCAATGATGGTGTGCGAACCGATCTGGCAGTCATGAGCGACGTGCACATAGGCCATGATCCAGTTGTCGTCGCCCAGGCGGGTCACTCCGACATCCTGAACCGTGCCGGTGTTCACCGTCACATACTCGCGGAACATGTTGCCGTCACCGATTTCCAGCCGGGTGGGCTCGCCGCGATACTTTTTGTCCTGCGGCATGCCCCCGATCGAGCAGAACCGGTAAAACACATTGTTGGCACCGATGGTGGTGTGGCCGTCGATGATGCAATGCGGACCCACCTGGGTGCCCGGCCCAATGGAGACATGGGGGCCAATCAGGCTGTAGGCGCCGATTTCAACGTCGTCAGCGAGCACCGCGCCGGGCGAGACGATGGCTGTGGCGTGGATGCTTGCAGGCATATCAGTCTTCCAGCTCGCGAATCGCGCACATCAGCTTGGCTTCGGCCACGAGCTGACCGTCCACCGTGGCCCTGGCGGTGTACTTGCAGATGGAACGACTGATCTTGTCGGCCGTGCTTTCCAGGCGGAGCTGGTCGCCCGGTACGACCGGACGACGGAATCGGGCACCGTCCACGCCCACCAGGTAATAGGCCATCTTGGGGTTGGCCGGATTCACGCCACTGTCCCCCTCGAAGGAGAACAGCGCGGAAGCCTGGGCCAGCGCCTCGATGATCAGCACACCGGGCATGACGGGATGATGAGGGAAGTGACCGGTGAAGAAGGGCTCGTTCAGCGTCACGTTCTTGATCGCCACGATGCTCTTGCCAGGCACCATTTCCAGCACACGGTCCACAAGCAGCATCGGATAGCGATGCGGTAACCGCTCCATGATCTGCTTGATGTCGAGTTCTATTTTTTGCGTATCCTGCATGAGAATGGCGTATGAGTTATTGAGAGGAAGTCTGGCCCGGCTCAGTGGCATCGGAAGCCTGCTGGCGCTCGAGCGCACGCAACCGCCGGCGCAGCGCGCTCAGCTGAGGCAGGACGGCCGCATTGCGTTGCCAGTCGGAGTGGCCTGAAAACGGGAAGACCCCGGTGTAGCGGCCTGGTTTGAGAATACTGGAGGTGACGGCGGTCGCCCCGGAAATGTGCACATCGTCACCGAGCGTCAGATGCCCGGCCGTCATGGCAGCACCGGCCAGCGTGCAACGCTTGCCGATGATGGTGGACCCGGCGACACCCACACAGGCAGCCATGGCGGTGTGGTCTCCCACCTGGCAGTTGTGCCCGATCATGATCTGATTGTCCAGCTTCACGCCATTGCCGATCACCGTGTTCTCGAGCGCACCGCGGTCAATGGTGGTGTTGGCCCCAATCTCGACATCATCGCCGATCACGACGCCGCCCAATTGTGCAATTTTGGCCCATCCGCCCTGCCCGCGCGGGTCGGGTGCGAAGCCGAAACCGTCGGCCCCGAGGACGCAACCGGAATGCAGGATGGCGCGATCGCCCACGGTCACGCCATGGTAGAGCGTGACACGCGCGTGGAGGAGGCAGTCCCGACCTATCACGGAATTGGCGCCGACGATGCAGCCCGGCCCAAGGCGCGACCCCCGGCCGATGCGCACGCCATCTTCGATCACGCAATGTGGACCGATGCTGACCCCGTCGTCGATCTGCGCGGAATCCGCAATCACGGCGGTCGGGTGAATCCCTTTGGGCAACTTGGCAATACGATGCCGGTCGAACCATTGCGCCAGCAAGGCGTACATCAGGTAGGGTTCGCTGCACAGGACTGGAACGAAAGAGAGCTCGCGCCCCTTGAGTTGCGTTTCCCAGACGGCCGGCGTCACGATGACCGCGGCGGCGCGGCAGTCGAAGAGCTGGTCTTGCAGCTTGGGATTGGACAGAAAACTGATCTGTTCTGCGCAGGCGCTGGAAAGAGAACCTAGCCCGCGGATGAGCGGGTTGCCGGCACCAGGAACCGGCTTGCAATCGACTCCGAAGACGTTGGCTTCGGCCAGCAATCGATCAAGCGGAATGGCCTGGTCCGGCGCAAGCAGCACAGGCATGAGGGATCAGCCACCCATCGCCTTGAGCACCTGGTCGGTGATGTCGACACGCGGGCTGACAGTCACGGCGTCCTGGATGATCAGGTCGTAACCCTGCTTCTCTGCGATGTTCTTGATGGCGGCGTCGGCCTTTTCGACAATGGCGGAGAATTCCTCGTTGCGACGACGATTGAAGTCTTCCTGGAATTCACGGCGCTTGCGCTGCAGATCGCTGTCGAGGTCAGCAAGGCGGCGTTGACGCTTGATGCGCTCGGACTCGGACAGCACGGGTGCGTCTTTGTCGAACTTCTGGGCTTCGCTGCGCAAGGTGTTGGCCAGACGCTGAAGCTCGTCGTCGCGCTTCTTGAACTCGGCCTCGATCTTGGACTGAGCCGCCTTGGCAGGCTTGGAGTCACGCAGAATGCGCTCGGTGCTCACGAAGCCGATCTTGGTGCCTTGCGCCTGAACCGGCGCGGCGGGCACGGCCAGGGCTGCGCCGACCGCGATCATCGAAGCAAGCACCCACGCACGGTGACCACGGCCGACACCCTGCGAAAGAGCGGAAAGTTTTAATGCGATTTGAGACTTCATGAATTCTCTACCTTGCAAGGAGCGAAGATCAAAAGATTATTGTGCCACAAGGATACCGGGAAGATGGCCGGGCGGCGATCCACACCCCGCCCGAACGCTCAGTGATTTCCCCGAGATCAGAACGCCGTGCCAATCTGGAACTGGAAGGCCTGTTTCTCGTCGCCCGGTTTCTCGGTGATCGGCCGGCCATAAGAAAGCTGCAGCGGACCCATGGGCGATTCCCATGACAGCCCGATCCCCGCGGAATACTTCCAGCCGCAAGGATCGGACACATGCCCGTTCACGCCTGCATAACACGTGCCGCCCCCCGTGGTGGAGACCTGACCAGCGTCCGCGAACAGGAACCAGCGCAGACTGCGATCGCGCGAAGCGCCCGGGAACGGCAAATACAGCTGCGCGTTGGCAACGAGACGGCGCGAGCCGCCCAGGTAGTCGTTGGTATCCACGTCGCGCGGGCCCAGCGAACCGCCTTCGTAACCACGAACGGTCCCGATGCCCCCTGCATACATGTTCTTGATGACGGGGAAGGACTTGCCACCGTAGGTCTTGCCCCAGTCGGCCATGAAGTTGAGCGCCAGCGTGTACGAACGGCCCAACGGAATATAGTGCTGGTGCTGCCCGTGCAGCATGTAGTAGCGCAGCCCCATGGTGGAGAAGTCGGCCGACAGACGGCTGTAGTAACCCTTGGTGGGCGCCAGCGCGCTGTCGCGGGTGTCTTTGGACCAGCCGATGTTGAACACCACCGAATTGGTGCCTTCGCCATATTCGTCAACAAAATCACGATAGGCACGCGGGGTGTTCGGGCCCAACCGGCTCAGCTTGTTGTGTTCGAAGCTGATGCCCGAAAAGATGCGGTCGTGCTCGGTGATCGGCACGCCGAAGTTCAGGCCGGCGCCGTAGGAGGTGATCTGGTATTCACCCCAGGAGTCGTAGGCGTCGTAGGGTTCGGTGCGCCGGTAGAACAAGGACGTGGTCTTGCTGATGCCGTCGTCCGTCCAGTAGGGGTCGGTGTGCGACAGCACCAGCGCGCGGTTGCGCTTGCTGGTGTTGACGTTCAGGGCCAGCGTATTGCCACTGCCGAAGATGTTGTCCTGGCTGATGCCGGCCGAAAGCATGACCTTGTCGGTGGAGCCGTAGCCCACCCCCAGGTTGATCATGCCGGTGGCCCTTTCCTTGACATCGACGTTCACATCCACCTGATCGGGGCTGCCCGGAACCGGAGACGTGCTGACCTCGACGGCGTCGAAATAGCCCAGGCGATCGACCCGATCGCGCGATGTGCGGATGCTGCCGGAGTCGTACCACGCAGCTTCCTGCTGGCGGAATTCGCGGCGGATGACTTCGTCACGGGTGCGCGTGTTGCCACCGATCTGAATGCGGCGCACATACACCCGACGGCCCGGGTCGACGTAGAAAGTGAGGTCGGCTTCGTGGGTGTTGCGGTCAACCACCGGGTTGGGGTTCACGTTGGCAAACGCATAACCGAGCCCGCCCAGATATTCGGAAATCTTCCGAACGGTGTCATTGGTACGGGCCGCCGAGAAGGTTTCGCCTTCCTTGACCTCGACCAGTTCCTGAAGCTGCGGTTCCAGTTCGAGGAGATCGCCAGCCAGGCGCACGCTGCGCACAGTGTAGGGCTCGCCCTCATGGATGGTGATCGTGATGAAAATGTCCTGGCGGTCGGGCGAAATCGTGACCTGCGGGGCGTCAACGGAGAACTCGAGATAGCCGCGATCCAGGTAAAAGGAACGCAGGCGTTCCATGTCGCCTTCGAGTTTTTCGCGGGAGTATTTGTCAGTGCCGGTATACCAGGTCATCATCCCGCTTTCGGTGAGCTCGAACTCATCCAGCAGCGTGCTTTCAGAAAACGCCTTGTTGCCGACGATGTTGATTTCTTTGATGCGGGCCAGGTCGCCTTCGAAAATATCGAACACCACCCCCACCCGGTTGCGCGGCAACGGCGTGATCACGGGGGTGATTTCGACGCCATACTTGCCTTTGGACAAGTATTGCTGCTTGATCTCGAATTCGGCGCGTTCCAGCATGGAGCGGTCGAATACCCTGCCCTGCCCGAAACCGACCTGCCGCAGCGCTTCGGTGATGCCCTTCTGATCGAACTCTCGCATGCCATTGAATGTCACGGAGGCGATGGTGGGACGCTCCTGCACGCTGACCACCAGCACGTTGCCGGTGGTGTCGATTTTCACGTCGCTGAACAGACCGCTGGAATACAGGCGCTGAATGGCTTCGGCCGCCTGTTCTTCCGTGAAGGTCTCGCCCACCTTGACCGGCATGTAGGTGAAGATCGTACCGGCATCCACGCGCTGGATGCCGTTGACCTGGATGTCCTTGACCACGAAAGGCGTGAACGCTTGAGCGGCGCCTGTTGCAAGCAAGGTACTGAGCAAGACCGGCAAGGCGCGTCTCGCAAATGGAAATTTCCGGCTAAAGGACATCCTGGACGATCCTCTGTCGACTAAATGGTGGAAGATTGTACGGCACAACGACTTTAGCTGAAAAGACGCGTCAGGTCGTTGAAAAACGCAAGACTCATCAATGCCGCGAGCACGCCCAGACCGATGCGCTGCCCCATGAGCAGCCAGCTTTCCGGCAAGGGACGCCCGCGCACTGCCTCCAGCGCATAATAGAGCAAATGTCCCCCGTCCAGCATGGGGATCGGCAGCAGGTTGAGCACCCCGATGCTGACGCTGATCAAGGCCATGAAACTGATGTAGGCCGCCAGGCCCACGCGCGCCGTCTGACCGGCATAGTCTGCAATGGTGACCGGCCCGCTCACATTGCGCAGCGAAACCTCACCGAAGATCATCCGCTTGATCATCTTGAAGGACAGGGCCACGGTTTCCGTGGTGCGCTGAATACCGCGCCACAGGCTTTCCACGGGCCCGTGCTTCACTTTGACCATGGCCAGATCGGCGCCCAGCATCACGCCGATCCGCCCCACCGGCCGACCCTCTGCGTCTTCTTCCACGCGCGGCGTGAGCTGCATCCGGAGCACGGCCGATTCACGCTCCACCGTCACCGGGATCACCTGCCCTGCCGTTTTCTGAACTTCTTCCACCACCTGCGCGGCGGTCGGACCCTCCAGCGAACCGATCGACAGAAAGATGTCCCCGGGTTGCAGGCCGGCGGCCTCGCCCGCGCCTCCGGGCACCAGGTCGCGCACGCGAGGTCGCGGTGCCTTCAGCTGGAGGCCGACCTCGGCCATCGGGTCGGACGCGTCCGGGTCCACCGACACCGGATCGATATGGAGGACACGGGTGCGCACTTGCCCGGAGTTCGTTTCCACCTGGATTTCAACAGTGCCGCCGCGAGAAAAGACATCCATCAGCTGCCAGCGGGCATCACTCCAGGATTCCACCGCCCTACCCTGAATGCTGCGAATCTGGTCGCCGGCCTGGAAACCGGCACGGGCGGCAGGAGTCTCCGCGCCGGGCGTACCCAACACCGGCGCGGGCTGCATGGTACCCATCATGCCCAGCAGCGCGTAAAGCAGGACGGCCAGCAGAAGGTTGGCGATGGGCCCGGCCGCCACGATGGCAGCGCGATTGCGCAGCGGTTGTTGGCTGAAGGCCCGCCGGTCACTGCCATTGGCAACCGGAGTGGCGGATTCATCCAGGAACTTGACGTAGCCCCCCAGCGGGATCGCGGACAGAGCCCATTCGGTGCCGTTACGGTCGAAACGGCGTACCAACACCTTGCCGAAACCGATCGAAAAGCGCTCGACGTGCACACCGCATCGGCGCGCAACCCAATAGTGACCAAACTCGTGGAAAGTGATCAGGATGCCCAGCGCGATGGCGAAGGCCAGCAAGGTGAAAAGCATGATGCTCCGTGTGACTCGACTCAGGCGCGGAGCGTGCAGAGCTCTGCCGCAACCGCTCGCGCATGACGATCCTGTTCCAGAACGTCTTCCAACGTGCGAGGCATGCACCGGACGCCGTCCAGGCGCTCCAGACACTCGCCGATGACCCGAGGAATCTCAGTATAGCGAATACCGCCCGCCAGGAAACGATCCACCGCCACTTCATTGGCCGCGTTCAGGCTGATGCAGGACGATTGCCCTGCACGCAGGGCCTCATAGGCCAGGCTCAGACAGGGGAAACGCCCCGGTTCGGGCGGCTCGAAGTCGAGCGTCTTCATGCGGGCGAGATCGAACAGCCCGACCCCGCTGTCGATGCGTTCCGGAAAGCCCAGCCCGTAGGCGATCGGTGTGCGCATGTCGGGTTGCCCCAGCTGCGCGAGAATGGACCCGTCTTCGTACTCCACCATGGAGTGCACCAGGCTCTGGGGGTGAATGACCACCTGGATGCGGTCGGCTTCCATGGAGAACAGCCAGTGAGCCTCGATGACTTCCAGCCCCTTGTTCAGCATGGTGGCCGAATCGACCGAAATCTTGCGCCCCATGCTCCAGTTCGGATGGGCGCATGCCTGCTCGGGGGTGACGTCGTGCAGCGCGTCGAGCGCCATGGTGCGGAAGGGGCCACCCGAGGCGGTCAGCAGCAGGCGTCGCACCCCTTTGGCAGGTTCACGGGGTGCTCGCTCCCGCCCGGCATCTTCCGGAAGGCACTGGAAAATGGCGTTGTGTTCGCTGTCGATGGGCAGGAGCTCGGCCCCGCTTTCGCGCACCGCCTGCATGAACAGGCCCCCGGCGGCGACCAGGGCCTCCTTGTTGGCCAGCAGGACACGCTTGCCTGCTCGGGCAGCTGCCAGGGCGGCAGGCAGGCCCGCCGTGCCCACGATCGCCGCCATGACGGTCGACACTTCCGTATCGGCCGCGGTATCGGCCAAGGCTTGCGCCCCCACCCGAATCTCGGGTGTCGGAGTTCCTGCCGGCCAGAGCGCCCGGAAGTGCCCTGCGGCCGCGTCATCGGGCACCACGACCACCCGCGCGCCGCTCGCCAGCGCTTGTTGCACGAGCTTGTCGATCCGGCTGTAGGCGCTCAGGGCATGCACCCTGAAGCGATCGGGATGACGTGAAATGACATCCAGCGTGCTTTCACCGATGGAGCCGGTCGCGCCGAGCACGCAGACGTTCTGCACTTTCATGGCTATACGATTCCTGTCAGCAGGATGGCCACCGGAGCCACCGGCAGCAATGCATCGATCCGATCAAACACGCCCCCATGCCCCGGCAACAGCTTGCTGGAGTCTTTCACGCCCGCCCTGCGCTTGAGCAGGGATTCGAACAGATCACCGACAATCGAGATGGCGCCCAGCGCCGCAGAGAGCAGGAAGACCAGGGGAAGCGACCACTGCTGCGCCAGGAGCTCGCCAAAACTGCCGGGCAGCGCGGACGTGGCCGTGGTCCAGATGGCGGCCGCGAGAATGCCGCCGATGGCGCCTTCCCAGGTCTTGCCCGGGCTCACCCTGGGCGCCAGCTTGTGCTTGCCCAGGGCGCGGCCGGTGAAATAGGCCGCGATATCGGCGCACCAGATCAGAGCCATCATGGAAACCAGGCACCAGGCGCCGTATTCGACATAAATGAGGACCAGCGCAGCCCATGTGGACACAATGGCCAGCACGCCGAAAACGCTCAGGGTGACATGCATGCGCGGTTGATCCGTTTTGCCCTGCAGCACCTGCGGCAGCGCCAGCACCAGCCACAACGCAGCGACCGCGGGCATCAGCCAGGGATGCACGAGCCGCCTCACGGCGGGGACGGCTGCGGTGGACGGCATCCAGGTCCAGACAAGCCAGAGCATGACCAGCGTCGCGAACACGGCCACCCAGAAAGCGGCGGGACGCCAGGCGGAGGAAAGCGACAGCCGCAGCCATTCCCACAGGGCACAGCCGGCCATCAACAATAGAAGCGCAATCAGAGGCCATGGACTGCTTGCCAGAAGGGCACCCAGCAATACCGCCAGTAGGACAATTGCGGTCAACACTCGCTGCATCAACATGGAGACCCCTCTCAATTACGCAAGATTCAAGCACTGCCCTTGAGTTGGGCGCTGGTACGACCGAAGCGACGTTCCCGCGTACGATACCATTCGAAGGCTTCGTCGAGGTCGTGAGCGGAAAAATCGGGCCAGTAGCGTTCCGTGAAGTACAGCTCGGTGTAGGCGAGCTGCCAGACCAGAAAATTGGAAATGCGCTGCTCGCCCCCTGTGCGAATGAACAGGTCGGGCTCGGGCGCAAAGGCCATGGAAAGATAGGGTGTGAGTGCGGCTTCGTCGATGGCCTGCGGGTCGGAAGCAAGTTCCGGCCGCTCAGCCAACAGCCGTTTCATGGCCTGCAGAATGTCCCAGCGCCCGCCGTAGTTGGCAGCGACGGTCAAGTGCAGGGCATCGTTGTGCGCGGTGCGTTCTTCGGCCGCTCGGATGAGCTCCTGCAGGCGCGGCTCGAAGGCCGCGATATCGCCCACCACGCGCAGGCGCACGCCCTGATCACCGAGTTTTCCGACTTCCTTTTCCAGCGTCTGCACGAACAAACGCATCAGACGGGAGACTTCTTCGGGCGGACGCCGCCAGTTCTCGGAACTGAAGGCGAACAGCGACAGGTATCCGACGCCACGACGGCCGCAGGCTTCAACCACCCGCCTGACCGTCTGGACGCCGCGCACGTGACCAGCAGTACGCGGGAGGAAACGCTGCGTTGCCCACCGGCCATTGCCATCCATGATGATGGCGAGGTGGCGCGGAACATCGGAATGTTCCGGGACGGCCAGGGTAGAGCTCTTGTGCATCGAGCTGGGCTGGCATGACGGTCAGACCGTCATGATCTCCGCTTCTTTCTGGGTGACGATCTTGTCGATCTCGCCGACGTACTTGTCGGTGAGTTTCTGGATCTCGTCCTGCATGCGACGCTCGTCGTCCTCGGAGATTTCCTTGTCCTTCACGAGCTTCTTGAGGGCATCGTTGGCTTCACGACGCAGGTTGCGCACGGCGACCTTGGCCTCTTCGCCTTCGGCGCGCACGACCTTGGTGAGATCGCGGCGACGTTCTTCGGTCAGGGCCGGCATCGGAACACGGATGCTCTCGCCCATGGACATGGGGTTCAGCCCCAGATCGGATTCGCGAATAGCCTTTTCAACCGGGCCTGCCATGTTCTTTTCCCACACCTGAACGTTCAGGGTACGGGCGTCGACCACGGTCACATTGGCCACTTGGTTGATGGGCACCATCGACCCATAGTATTCAACGCTCACGTGATCCAGAATGCCAGCGCTGGCGCGGCCGGTACGGATCTTTGCCAGGCCGGTGCGCAGGGCATCAACAGACTTCGCCATGCGGCTGTCGGCGGACTTTTTCACCTCTGAAAGACTCATTGTGATTCCTTTTGTTCTTCAGACATGCACCAACGTGCCTTCGTCTTCACCCGAAACGGCTCGCATGAGCGCGCCCGGCTTGTTGATCGAAAAAACCTTGATCGGCAGCTTCTGATCGCGGCACAGCGCAAAGGCCGTGGCGTCCATCACTTCCAGGCGGCGCACGATCGCCTCGTCGAAGCTGATGCGTGCGTAGCGCGTGGCGTTGGGATCCTTGTTGGGATCTGCGCTGTAGATGCCGTCGACCTTGGTGGCCTTGAGCACGATCTCGGCTCCCACTTCGGCGCCGCGCAGTGCGGCGGCCGTATCCGTCGTGAAGAAGGGGTTGCCGGTACCGGCTGCAAAAATGACGACCTTGCCCTCTTCGAGGTAACGCAATGCCTTGGGACGGATGTAGGCTTCGACAACCTGATCGATACGCAGGGCGGACTGCACGCGGGCATCGACGCCACCGTGCTTGAGTGCATCCTGCAGAGCAAGTGCATTCATCACCGTGGCCATCATACCCATGTAATCGGCCGTGGCACGATCCATTCCCTGTGCACCGGGCGCAATGCCGCGGAAGATGTTTCCGCCCCCGATGACGATGGCCAGCTCGACTCCGCTTTTTGCGACCGTCAGGATTTCTTCCGTCATTCGCAATATGGTGGCTCGATTGATACCGAACGCGTCTTCGCCCATAAGGGCTTCACCCGACAGTTTCAGGAGGACGCGCTTGTATGTTCTGGTCGTCATGGAGGAAAATCCCGGAAAACAAACGCAAGTTTAGATGGAAAATACCGGCCCGCGGGGCCGGAAATGCCGGCGCGAGCGCGCCGGCATGAGGGTGGGCTGAAAATTAAGCGTTGCCGCCGGCAGCCGCCGCAACTTCTGCTGCGAAGTCTTCGGCCTTCTTCTCGATGCCTTCACCCACGACATACAGGGCGAAGCCATTCACCTTGGCGCCCTTTTCCTTCAGCATCTGTTCGACGCTCTGCTTGTCGTTCTTGACGAAAGGCTGGGACAGCAGGGTGACTTCC
>JAJUFT010000148.1 GCA_029263615.1 Alcaligenaceae bacterium
GTTCGATCTCGGCCTCCGTCACCCCGGGGAAATGTTCCAGCATCAGGTGCGAGAGCGGTGCACTGCGCGCGTCGTTGCGAACCGTACCGACAAAACGCACCCGGGCGCCGCAGTCGTCGCGGCCGGAGCCGCTTTCGGCGGCAAGCACGATGGGCTCCTGCTGGACACGAACGCAGAACATGGTCAGCCCCCTGTGACGGGAGGAAGAATCGCGACTTCGTCACCGGCCTGAACGGGTGCTGCCGCATGCAGCAGCTGCTGGTTCAGCGCGAGCTTGAACACACGGCCGGGGCGCAGGGCTTCGTCCCAATCGGGCCCGCGGCGGCGCAATTCGGCCAGCAGGTCGTCCGTGGTGCCGCCGCTCCACGCGAGCTGCTCGCTGCCGGACGGCTGCAGGAGTTTGAGAGAACCGAAATATTGGATGGTGATCATGGGCTGGAATCCTTGCCACGAGTATATCCAATGCATTTTTCCGGTGAGGGAATGCGCTCACAATGGGGCGAGTGACTGTTGGCTTGCTCGCGGAAGGCACCGCCGGACGAGCGCCCCGGGAGTACAAGTAGTGTAGTATCAGAGTGTGTCGCGTGATTCTCTCGCGGCGTCGCGTTCATGCAGGGGGGCGTCATGTCCTCGTTCATACCCAACCAGAATTCAGCATCAACGGCGGTCGGCATTGCGGGCCCGGCCGAACAAGGCCTGATCGACCGCTTCCACCGGCGCATCGATTATCTGCGCGTTTCGGTCACCGACCGCTGCGACCTGCGCTGTCAGTACTGCCTGCCGGAAGACTTCAAGGGCTTCGAAGAGCCTGCCAACTGGCTGAGCCACGCCGAGATGGCACGGCTCATCGGGCTGTTCGTGGGCTTCGGTGTGAAGAAGATTCGCCTGACGGGCGGCGAACCCCTGACACGGCGCGGCGTGAGCGATCTGGCCGCCCGGGTGGCCGCGCTGCCGGGGGTGACCGACCTGGCCATTTCCACCAACGGCACGCGCCTGGCCCGCCATGCGGCCGACCTGAAGCGCGCCGGGGTGCGCCGGCTGAACGTCAGCCTCGATACCCTCGACCGTGACGCCTTCCGGGAAATCACCCGACGCGACCACCTGCAGGACGTGCTCGATGGGCTGGACGCTGCCCACCGTGAAGGCTTCGAGTCCATCAAGATCAACTGCGTGGTGCACCATGGCAGCCATGAGGACGACATCGCCCGCCTGCTGCAATACACCATGGGCAAGGGCTTCATTCTGCGCCTCATCGAGACCATGCCCATGGGCGCCAGCGGCCGGCAGTACCAGTATGTGAATCTCAACGAGATGGGCGCTCGCATTGCCGAGCGTTTTGGCCTGATCCCCACCGTGGAGCACCGTGGCCCCGGCCCGGCCCGCTATTGGGCGAACGCGGGCAACATCCCCATGCTGGGTCTGATCACCCCAATGTCGCAGCATTTCTGCGCGAGCTGCAACCGCGTGCGGCTGAGCGTGGATGGCACGCTTTACCTGTGCCTGGGGCAAGACAATCAGGTCCCGCTGGGGGCGGCGCTGCGCGAGGGCGCCAGCGACGACGAGCTTCGCCGCCTCATTCTCAAAGGCATCGACAACAAGCCCGAGCGCCACGAGTTCACCACAGCACCGGAACGCATTGTGCGGGTCATGGCCAAGACAGGCGGCTAGCAAGGTATTTCCATGTCCCGAACCTCCCCTCGGGTCTTCGGCATTGCCGGGCGTTCCGGCAGTGGCAAGACCACGCTGATCGAAGCCATGCTGCCCTGGATGGCCGCGCAGGGGCTTCGCGTGAGCGTCATCAAGCACAGTCATCACGACCTTGAACTGGAGCCGCCGCACAAGGACAGCGCGCGCTTCCGGCGCGCTGGCGCCCATGAGGTGATGGTGGCCTCCCCGTTCCGCTATGCCATCGTGCACGAGCTGCGCGGCGCGCCCGAACCCTCGCTGCAGGAACAGCTGGCCCGCCTGGGGCCGGTGGACCTGGTGCTGGTCGAAGGCTTCAAAAATGAGGCCATTCCGCGGCTGGAAGTGTATCGGCCGGCCCATGGCACCGCCCCCCTGCATGGGCAGGAAGGCAGTGGCTACGTGGCCGTGGCGGCACCGGAGGGAACGACGCTTGCCGCCGACCTGCCCTGTCTGCCGCTGGACGCGCCGCCGTGGGTGGCGCGCTTCATTTGCGACTACCTGGGCCTGACCCGCTAGGCCGACTGCAGTTCGACGGTGCCCTTGGGGGTGTCCAGCACGATGCTGAGCCGGGCCTCGGGGCCCTGCTGCAAGGGCATGTCGAAACCGATTTCTTTCCAGAGCGCCTGCACGCGTTCCACCTGCGGGTGAGTGGCGCGCACGTCGGCCAGCGTGCAGGGCGCCGACGGCAGGCTTCTCGATGGATGCATGGCGTCGCCCCAGTCGATGAAGAGTGGCGCAAAGATGCCGAATTCATTGGCGGCCGCCGGCATCAGCAAGTGCCAGCGCAACACGTCCCCCGTCGCGGTGGCACGGCTCA
>JAJUFT010000016.1 GCA_029263615.1 Alcaligenaceae bacterium
CACGCCTTCCCATCCCGAACAGGACCGTGAAACGCCTTTGCGCCGATGATAGTGGACGGACGTCTGTGAAAGTAGGTCATCGTCAGGCACTTATCCCCGCAATACCCCACCCGAGCTCCTCGGGTGGGGTTTTGTCTTTGGGGCGACGGGAAGAGCAGTGCACTGGACTTCCGCGCGCCGCCTGTTTGAAGAATTTTCTCTCTCCCATCGAGTACGATAAGGGGTTCCGCGCCCGTCGAATCAACGGATCTCCACCTGTACTCGTCGTGTTTGTTGCTCTGCAACAGTCCTCGACGCATGTGGGCTGTCCTTGGGGACAGGGTGTGCTATTGTCAAAGCCCATCACATTGTTCAAATTGCAGGAAGGGAAAAGTGAGTGAACGCAAAGCGCCGCTTGACGGCATAAGGGTCCTGGACTTGTCGCGTGTGTTGGCAGGTCCGTGGTGCAGCCAGAATCTGGCGGATCTGGGAGCCGATGTCATCAAGGTGGAACGACCAGGTACCGGTGATGATACGCGCGCCTGGGGGCCTCCGTACTTGAAGGACGAACAGGGCAACGATACGAGCGAAGCGGCCTATTACTTGAGCGCCAATCGCAACAAACGCTCCATCACCATCGATATTTCCACCCCGGAAGGGGCGGAACTGGTCCGGAAGATGGCTGCCAAGTGCGACGTTCTTCTCGAGAACTTCAAGGTGGGTGGGCTCAAGAAATACGGGCTCGATTATGAAAGCCTCAAGGGCGTGAACCCGAGTCTAATTTACTGTTCGGTCACGGGCTTTGGCCAGACCGGCCCCATGGCTCCACTGCCGGGCTATGACTTCATGATCCAGGGAATGGGCGGGCTCATGAGCATCACCGGCGAACGCGATGACCGCCCCGGTGGCGGGCCGCAGAAGGCCGGTGTGGCGGTGACAGATCTGTTCACAGGCATGTACGCCACGGTGGCCATTCTGGGGGCTCTGCATGAGCGCAATCGCAGTGGCCTGGGGCAGCACATCGACGTCGCCCTGCTCGATTGTCACGTGGCCATGCTGGCCAACCAGGCGCTGAACTACATGACGTCCGGCAACATTCCCAAGCGGGCGGGTAACGCGCACCAGAACGTCGTGCCCTACCAGGTCTTCGCTGCCAGCGATGGCCACCTCATTGTGGCGGTGGGCAACGACAGCCAGTATCGCGCCTATTGCGAGGTGCTGGGTCGCCCCGACCTGGGCGTGCACCCCGATTACGCCACCAATTCCCAACGCCTGATCAATCGTGATGCGCTGATCGCCGAACTCGAGGAGATCATGAAGACCCGCACGCGTGATGAGTGGATTGAATCCTTGCAGAAGGTCGGTGTGCCCAGCGGCCCCATCAACAACTTGAAGCAAGTCTTCGAGGAGCCTCAGGTCAAGGCACGTGAAATGTGGCGGACGCTGCCGCACCCCATCGCGGGCACGGCACCCACGACGGCCAGCCCCATCCGCTTTTCCGACACGCCTGTGCAGTACCGCATGGCACCCCCGCTTCTCGGTCAGCACACTGACGAGATTCTCGAAGAGCTGGGTCTGAAAGACGCATGAACCAAAGGGCCGCAGCTCATGCGGCCCGCGCACCTGGCGCTGGTGAAGATCCCGACGGAGGCGAACCGCCTGGTGGCCCCGTAGCGCTAGGGGCAGGTGATGCAGCCTGCCACAGATAAAGAAAAACCTGGCCTCCACAGAGTGAGGGCCAGGCGGGCTGCCGACTGACAGGGCATGGGCGTTGGCAGCCAACCCCTTATTTCATCAGGTGCTTGCCGATCACCAGTTGCTGAATCTGGGTGGTGCCTTCATACAGGCGCAGCAGACGCACGTCACGATAGAAGCGCTCGACCTTGAACTCGTTGATGTAACCCGAGCCGCCGTGGATCTGCACACCCCGGTCTGCCACACGGCCGACCATCTCGGTGGTGAAGAGCTTGGCGCATGAGGCCTGCATGCTGACTTCAGGGTCGTGCACGCCAAAGGGCTTTGCGTCGTAACGGCGGGCAACTTCCTGCACCATGGACCAGCCCGCCAGGAGTTCGGCCTGGCTATCGGCCAGCATGGCCTGAATCAGCTGGAAGTCGCCAATGCGTTGACCGAACTGTTTGCGCTGCTGCGCATAGTCGATGCTCTCACGAAGAATCCGTTGTGCCATGCCGCAGGCGATGGCGGAGATGTGCAGGCGGCCGCGATCCAGCACCTTCATGGCGGTCTTGAAGCCCTTGCCGGGTTCGCCACCGATGATGTTGGCGGCCGGGACGCGCACTTCGTCAAGGTTGACATCGCAGGTGCGGGTGCCGCGCTGACCCATTTTCTTGTCGGGTTTGCCAAGACTCAGGCCGGGCAGGCCGGCCGGCACGATGAAGGCAGAGATGCCACCGGCCCCTGGGCCACCCGTACGCGCCATCAGCGTGAAGGCGCCGGCACGAGGCGCATTGGTGATGAACCGCTTGGTGCCAGTAATGAGGAAGTCGTCGCCATCAGCAACCGCACGCGTCTTGAGCGAAGCCGCGTCGGAGCCCGCATCCGGCTCGGTGAGCGCAAAGGAGATGATGAGATCGCCACTGGCAATGCGCGGCAGATATTCCGCTTTCTGTTCAGCGGTGCCGTCCATCAGGATGCCTTGCGATCCGATCCCGATATTCGTGCCGACGAGTGAGCGGAAGGCGAGTGCAGTTTGCCCCAGCTCGAAGGCCACTTGGCATTCCTGCTCCATGGACAGGCCGATGCCACCGTATTCTTCGGGGATGGACAACCCGAACAGACCGAGTTCCTTGATGTCGGCGACGATGTCCTCAGGGACTTCGTCGTTTTCTTCGACCTGGTCTTCGGCGGGCACGAGGCGTTCCTGAACGAAGCGCTGAACGCTGGCTTTCAGGAGTTCAAAGGTTTCTTGATCAAGGGCCATAATGATTTCCAATGGCGGCCCGTGGGGCCGCAGTAATCGCAATCTGTGGGGCAGGAGTCTCTTGCGGGGAGGACTCCCGCGGCGGTTACCCACCTTCAGACCTGATGTCTGTCTTGGGGTCGCCCGCCATGCCGGCCGGATCGTCAGCGCTCGAACCATTCGCACTCGTAAAGCTATTTTGCCATTTTCCGGCCCATTCAGACAGGCTCGGGATCCACCTGCATTCACGTGGATCCGGCAGGACGACGTCGGCAGCATGAGGGCGTCAACCGAGGGGATTCCTCTTGCAACCATTATGCAACTGTCGATTAGTTATTACAATTCCTAAAAGATTGACTAGACTGTCAAAAATATTCGACCAATAGACGGACTGCCCATGGACGCACAAGCGCTGGTGTTGCTCGCCGAAATCGTGGAAGCCGGGAATCTGAGTCTGGCTGCAAGGCGTCTGAAAATGAGCCGGGCCAACGTCAGCTATCATCTGGCTCAGCTGGAAAAGAGCATGGGGCAGGCGCTCCTGCGTCGCACCACGCGTCGGCTGGAACCGACGGAACTGGGATATCGGCTATACGAACACGGCTGTGCCATTCGTGAAGAGCTGATGGCGGCGCGAGAATCGGTGGCGTCCCTTGGCAGCAGCCTGCATGGGCAAGTCCGACTGAGTCTTCCCACCGGTTTCGGCAGTCTCGTGATGAGCGACTGGCTGATCGCGTTCAAGCGACAGTATCCCGACATCGTATTGAACCTTCTCTTTGAGAACCGCGTCGACAATCTCCTGCGCGATGAAGTCGATATCGCCGTGCGGGTCATGTCCGAGCCGCCCCAGCAGCTGGTCGCCGTAGAACTGTCAGAGGTACGTTATTCCGCCTGCGCTTCCCTGGAGTTCGCCCGGCAGCACGGCATGCCGCAGGCGCCCGACGATTTGCGCCGTTATCCCATTATCACTTCAGATGTGATCGGTCGTGACTTGCGGTTGTCCGCCTACCAGGAGGCCCTGCGCCACGAAGTGGTGCTGCATCCCACGCTCTCCACCGAGAACTTCGAATTCATTCGATCCGCCATCATGGCCGGTCTGGGCGTGGGCGTCGTGCCCGATTACCTGATCGAACATGAAGTGGCAGCGGGCAGGGCGGTCACCTCGCTGAATGACTGGCGGCTGAGTGTATTCGGCACCCGCATGTATCTGTTGCGCATGCCGGGGCGCTATCAGACTCTGGCAGTGCGTACACTGATCGATGAATTGGTGGCCCGGGCGCGCGAATGGAGTCGCGCGCGTCAGCCCTGGAGGACGGCTGCAGCGCCTTGACCGAATCCCGCTTTGAACAGGAAATCTTCATGCTGAGACTCATTCTTTTTCGCCACGCCCACGCCGATCGCCCTGCCGAGGTCGATGACCACGAGCGGCCGCTATCCCTTCGGGGCCATGAGGAAGCCCGTCGCATGGGCGCCCATATCGCTGCCCAGCGGCTGGCGCCCGACCTGGCCATCGTGTCCACAGCCCGACGAACTCAGGAAACCTGGAGCCGGGCCAGTGCCGCGGGCGGTTTCGCAATCCCGAAGGTCGACGAATCGCGTATTTATGAATCCAGTGCGGGGGATCTGCTGGAGGTTGTGCGGGCACAGGATCCGACGCATCGTTCGCTCATGCTGGTGGGCCACAATCCCGGCATGGAACGCCTGACCGCGTGGCTGATGGGTTCCGGTGATCCCCAGGCCGTGGCCCGGTTGCAGCGGGAGTTCGTGGTCGCGGGCCTGGCGGTGCTGGAATTCGATGCCGAATCGTGGGCAGAGCTCGATGTGCAGTGTGGCCGACTGCAGCGATTCGACACCCCGGCCACGGTCGAAGCGCCTGCCAACTGAGGGGGCTCTGCCCATAGGCGTGGGAGATGCGATCCCTGACGGCGCTGCCTGTCAGCGTGCGGACTGCCAAAGTCTCTGGAGCGTGAACGGGCGCGACGTTTGAGCGAACGGGCGCATCTTTCAGCGAGCGAACTGGCGCAGCAGGCGGCCGGTCTCGAAGACCGGCAGGCCCATCACGCCCGAATAACTCCCCGAGATATGTTCGACGAACAGGCCGGCCAGGCCCTGAATGCCATAGGCACCGGCTTTGTCCATGGGTTCGCCCGAAGCGCAGTAGTCGTCGATGTCTTCCCGGCTGAGCCGCGCAAAACGCACCTTGGTGATCGACACGGTCTCCAGCATGCGGGACGCGTCAGCCACGACGACGGCACTGCGCACTTCATGTTCTGTTCCCGACAGGCGTTGCAGCATGCGGCGGGCGTCCTCGACATCGACCGGTTTGCCCAGAATCTCGTCTCCCAGGATGACCGTGGTGTCGGCGGCCAACACCGGGCGTGGCGGCAGGTGCTGCCTGCCTAGGTCGGCCAGATGGGCCAGGGCGCGGTGGGCCTTGTCCCGGGCTGTGCGCATCACGTAATCGGCGGGTGACTCTCCGGCGAGGCGGGGCTCGTCCTCGCCGGCCACGGGAGGCAGCCTGAGAACCTCGTGGGGGATGCCCAGCTGCGTGAGGATCTCGTGGCGGCGCGGGCTGGCCGACGCCAGATAAATCTCGGGAAACCGCATTCGGACTACTCGACTTTGATGATCTTCATGGTGTTGGTGCCGCCGGTGCTGTGGTAGGAGTCACCCTTGGTCAGAATTACCCAGTCGCCGATCTGCACGACCCCGTTCTTCTTGAGCAGGGCAATGGCTTCGTCGCTGACGGCGGCCGCTTCATAGGCCTTGGGGTCGAACGGCACGGGATACACACCGCGGAACATGGCGACCCGGCGCTGCGTGGTGGGGTGCGGCGTGAAGCAGTAGATGGGCACCCCGGAACGGATGCGCGACATGATCAGGGGGGTGTTGCCGGATTCCGTCAGACTGACGATGGCTTTCACTCCCTCGAAATGATTTGCGGCGTACATCGACGCCAGGGCGATGGTTTCGTCACAGCGCTGGAAGGTCTGGCCCACGCGGTGCCGGGAGAGCGTGGTCGTATGCTCCTGCTCCGCACCCTGCGCAATGCGGGCCATGGCTGCGACGGCCTCCACCGGATACTTCCCGGAGGCGGTCTCGCCGGACAGCATGACGGCGTCGGTGTAATCCAGCACGGCGTTGGCCACGTCCGAGACTTCAGCGCGGGTGGGCAACGGACTGGCGATCATAGATTCCATCATCTGAGTCGCGGTGATGACCAGCTTGTTCTGATGACGGGCATGCTGGATGATGCGCTTCTGAATGCCCACCAGGCGGGCGTCACCGACTTCCACCCCGAGGTCGCCGCGGGCCACCATGACGCCGTCGCTGGCCTGGATCAGGGCGTCCAGGGCGGCGTCATCGGCCACCGCCTCGGCCCGCTCGATCTTGGCGATGATCCAGGCCTCGCTGCCGGCCGCGCGCACCAGTTTGCGAGCCTCTTCGATATCCCGGCCATAGCGCGGAAAGGACACGGCGACATAATCGAGTTCGAGCTCGGCGGCCAGCCGGATGTCCTCATGATCTTTTTCCGTCAGACTGGGGGCCGAGATGCCGCCGCCCCGACGGTTGATGCCCTTGTTGTTGGAAAGCGGGCCGCCCACCACCACGGTGGTGTGCACCGAATGTTCGTCAACGCTGTCCACATGAAGCACGACCCGGCCGTCGTCCAGCAGCAGTTCGTCTCCCGGCTGGCAGTCCTGCACCAGACTGGGGTAGTCGATACCGACGATGCGTTCGTTGCCGTCTTCGGGGGAATGGGCGTTCGACAGGGTGAAGGGCTGGCCCTTTTCCAGGGTGACCTGAGTGTCGCGGAAGCGGGCAATGCGGATCTTGGGCCCCTGCAGGTCGCCCATGATGGCGGTGTGGCGACCGAGTTTTGCGGAGATCTCGCGCAGCATCCGCACGCGCTCGCGGTGTTCGTCCGGCGTGCCATGCGAAAAATTCAGCCGTGCGACATCAAGCCCGGCGAGCAGGAGCTGTTCGATCTTTTCTGGGCTGGAACTGGCAGGTCCGAGGGTTGCGACGATCTTGGTCCGACGTTTGTTCATGTACGCAGTCTCCGCTGACAGATTGATCAAGCCCGATGGTAAGGATGCCCTGTCATGATAGCCCACGCCCGATACAGCTGTTCCGCCAGCAGGATGCGAACCATGGGGTGGGGGAGGGTGAGGGCGGACAGGCGCAACATCTCCGGGCACTGGCGCTTGAGGTCGGCATCCAGGCCATCGGGCCCGCCAACGATGAAGGCGATGTCGCTGCCCAGCGTGCGCCAGTGTTCCAGGCACCGGGACAACTGCATGGTGGTGAGGTCCCTGCCGCGCTCGTCCAGGGCCACCCGGTGGCATCCGGCGGGCAGAGCCGCTTCAATGCGGCGGGCTTCGGCCGCCATGAGCTGTGCGGCGCTTTTGCCCGAGGTGCGGGGCTCCGGTTTGATCTCGCGCAGTTCCAGCGCGCAATCGGGCGGCAGTCGCTTGGCGTAGTCCTTCCAGGCCTCATCGACCCAGGCGGGCATGCGCGCGCCGACGGCCGCCACGATCAGTTTCATTCGTCGTCCTGCTCTTCGTAGGGCCCGGTTTGGGCGGCCGCAGGAATGGTGGACTGGGGCAGGAGTTTCACGCGGACGGGCTTGCCTCCCCAGATCTCTTCCAGGTTGTAGTACTGACGAATGGCCGGCTGCATGCAGTGCACGACGACGTCGCCCAGGTCGACCAGCACCCATTCGCCCGTGTCCTCGCCCTCGTAGGCCAGGATGGGGATGTTGTGCTCACGGGCGGCATCGGCCACGCTGGAGGCCAGCGCGCGTGTCTGACGGTTCGAGGTGCCGCTTGCGATGACGACGCGATCGAACAGGCTGGTGATGTGCGAGGTGTTGAAGACCTTGATGTCCTGCGCCTTGACGTCTTCGAGGGCGTCAATGACGAGGCGTTGTAGTTTCTGTATGTCCATAAGGGGTCCGGGCCTCGGCATCAAGCCGCAGGGTGCCGGTAGAGTCCGTGTCGTTGAATATATTGTGCCACGCGAGGGTGCAGCATGGTGTCCACCGCCCGGCCGGCAGCCAGACGCTCGCGGATGGCCGTGGCGGAAACGTCCATGGCGGGCATGGGAATGATCTGCAGGGAGCGGCCCAGGCTGTCGAGCAACGTTTGCAAGGGGGCGGGTGCTTTCAGCTGCGAGCCTGGCCGGGCCGCCACCGCCAGAGTCACTTTCCGGGCGATGTCGTCCCATTGTTTCCAGGTGCAGAAATTCTCCAGCTGATCGGCGCCCAGAATCCAGACATAGTCCTTGTCCGCGGGCAGCGCCTGCAAAGTGTCGATAGTGTAGGTGGGGCCGCCACGCTCGATCTCAAGCGGGCTGACGTCCAGTCCCGGTTCGTCGCGGGTGACCAGTTCGAGCATCTCCAGGCGTTGTGGGCCAGTTGCCCCCAGCTCGCCGCGTTGCCACGGGCGGGCGGCTGGCAGCAGAGTGACGCCGTCCAGCCCCAGGTGCCGCAGCGCCTGGCGTGCCAGTTCGACGTGGGCCACGTGGACGGGATCGAAGCTGCCGCCCAGCAGCCCCTGCCTGGGCCTGCTCAAACCCACTCCCTCGGTGTCAGGTAGTCGTACAGGGCGGCCTCGGGCGTGCCCGGTTGCGGCTGCCAATCGTACTTCCATGTCGCCATGGGGGGCATGGACAGGAGAATGGATTCGGTGCGACCGCCCGACTGCAGGCCGAACAGGGTGCCGCGGTCGTAGACGAGGTTGAATTCGACATAGCGACCGCGCCGGTAGGCCTGGAAGTCGCGGTGCCTTTCTGTATAGGGGGTGTCCTTGCGACATTCCAGAATGGGATGATACGCGGGCAGGAAGGCCTCGCCAACGGCGAGGGTCAGCTGGAAGCAGGGTTCGAACCCACCGGCGTTCAGGTCGTCGAAGAACAGCCCGCCCACGCCACGGGTTTCGCGCCGATGCTTGAGATAGAAGTAGTCGTCGCAGGCCTTTTTGTAGGCGGGATACTTGTCGGGCCCGAAGGGCTGGAGGGCGTCCCGGCACACGCGGTGAAAGTGACGGACGTCTTCTTCGAACGGGTAATACGGAGTGAGGTCCAGGCCGCCCCCGAACCAGAAAACGTCTTCTTCACCCGCCTCGATGGCTTCGGCCACGAAGCAGCGCACGTTCATGTGAACGGTGGGGACAAAGGGGTTGCGGGGGTGTATCACGAGCGAGACGCCCATGGCCTCCCAGGGACGGCCCGCCAGATGAGGGCGCAGCGCGCTCGCCGAGGGCGGCAGCTGGCGACCCTGCACGTGGCTGAACAGCACCGCCGCGCGTTCCAGCACGGGGCCATTTTCCAGATAGCGACTCAGGCCGCCGCCCCCTTCGGGGCGGGTCCAGGCGTCGCTGCTGAAGGGCGCACCCCCGGTTTCCTCCAGCGCATTCACGATCTTGCTCTGGAGCGAGGTGAGCCAGTGTCGGACCTGTTCGAGCTGCGGGCTCATTGGCGGGATGGCTCGTTGCTGGCGGCGGGGTCGGACTGGGGCAGGGCGCGCCAGCCGATGTCCCGACGATACTGCTGACCGTCGAAGTGGGTGCGGGACACGGCATCGTAGGCCGCCGCCTGGGCATGTTTGATGGAGTCTCCCAATGCGGTGACGCACAACACCCGGCCGCCCGAGGTCTTGAGGACGTCGTCTTCGACCCGAGTGCCGGCATGGAATATCACGCATTCTTCTGTGTCGGGGGCAAGACGGGTGATGGGGTCGCCCGTGTGCGGCTTGCCGGGATAGTTGGCAGCCGCCATGACCACGCCCAGCGCAGTGCGGCGATCCCATTCGATTTCGGCCTCGTCCAGGCGGCCGGCGATGGCCAGTTCCAGGGTCTCGCTGAAATCGCTCTTGATGCGCATCATGATGGGCTGGGTTTCCGGGTCGCCCATGCGGCAGTTGAATTCCAGCACCTTGAGTGAGCGGGTGGCATCCGGGCCAGGGCCGATCATGAGGCCGGCATACAGAAACCCGGTATAAGGCACGCCGTCGCGCGCCATGCCGGTGATGGTCGGGTTGATGACCTCGCGCATGATGCGATTGTGCAGCGCGGGGGACACCACCGGCGCGGGCGAGTAGGCACCCATGCCGCCGGTGTTGGGGCCCTTGTCGCCATCCAGCAGGCGTTTGTGATCCTGACTGGTGGCCAGCGGAAGGACATGGTGACCATCGCACATGACGATGAAGCTCGCTTCCTCGCCCTGCAGGAACTGTTCGATGACCACCCGGGCACCCGCTTCACCCAGGCTGCAGCCGCCGAGCATGTCGTCAATGGCCGCATGGGCCTGTTCCAACGTTTCTGCCACCACGACACCCTTGCCGGCTGCCAGGCCGTCGGCCTTGATGACGATGGGCGCCCCTTGTTCGTCAATGTAGCGGTGGGCGGGCTCGGCTTCCGTGAAGGTGGCGTACGCGGCCGTGGGGATGCCGTGACGGACCATGAACGCCTTGGCGTAATCCTTGGAGCTTTCCAGCTGGGCGGCTTCCCGGATGGGGCCGAAGATCTTCAGGCCGGCTGCCTGGAAGGCATCAACGATGCCAGCTGCCAGGGGCGCTTCAGGCCCCACCACCGTATAGGCGATTTTTTCCTGGCGGGCGAATTCGATGAGCGCGTCGATATCCGTGATGGCGACGTTGCGAATTTGCGCAGCACGGGCAGTGCCACCGTTGCCGGGGGCGACGTAAACCGTCTGGACACGGGGTGAACGGGCGAGCCGCCAGGCCAGTGCATGCTCGCGTCCGCCGCTGCCGATGACGAGTAGTTTCATGTTCTTCTAGAGGATGAGGGGGAGGTGGCATGCCCGGCGAACCGGGCAAGGCGAAAATCAGGAGGCTTCGACGGACTCGTCGAACACGGCCGTGGTGGAGACCTGTTGGACGTCGTCAAGGGACTCCAGCATGTCGATCAGCTTCTGCGTGCGAATGGCATCGTCGCCGGTGAGTTCGGTTTCGTTCAGCGGTTTCATGATGACGTCCTGCACCTCGGGCACTAGCCCCGCTTCTTCGAAAGCCGTTTTGACGGCCGCATAGTCGGAGGGCGCGCACACGACTTCAATCATGCCGTCTTCGTCGGTGACAACGTCTTCTGCACCTGCTTCCAGCGCCACTTCCATGACTTTCTCTTCCGAAACACCAGGAGCAAAGAGGAACTGGCCGCAGTGTTTGAACATGAAGGTGACCGAGCCTTCCTGACCCAGGTTACCGCCGTTCTTGTTCAGGGCGTGACGCACTTCCGCCACCGTACGGGTACGGTTGTCGGTCATGCAGTCGATCAGGATGGCAGCGCCGCCGGGACCATAGCCTTCATAACGGACCTCTTCGAAGTTGTCGCCATCGGCTCCGCCCGCGCCGCGCTGAATGGCGCGCTGGATGTTGTCCTTGGGCATGTTGGCCGCGGTGGCCTTGTCCCAGGCCAGGCGCAGACGCGGGTTGGCGTCCGGGTCGGGGCCGCCGGCGCGTGCCGCAACGGTGATTTCACGGATGATCTTGGTCCAGAGCTTGCCGCGCTTGGCGTCCTGACGCCCTTTGCGGTGCTGGATGTTTGCCCATTTACTGTGTCCGGCCATATTTGTTCAACTAAAAGCGAGAGTTGGGAATTTTACCCCCAGGCGAGCCTGCATCACATGAAGACGCGTCAAACGCCATTTCGGGGTGCGTTTTTTTGCGCCGAACGCGGTGAAAATGAGGGCAGAGCAGGCTCGGGAGACGCGCTGCGACGCCGGATCGGCTCGCACCCGCTGTCGGGGGCTTGAATTACACTTGCGGCCATTGTGTCCAATTTCGTCGCGGGGGTCAAAAAGATGGCTGAGCCGATCAAGCTGGCGCAGGGGCCAGCGTCCACAGCAGTGCTGTTGCCGCGGTATGCCAACCGCCATGGCTGTATCACGGGCGCGACGGGTACCGGCAAGACGGTGACCTTGCAGGTGATGGCGGAAGCCTTCAGCCGCCTGGGAACCCCGGTGTTCGTTTCGGACGTCAAGGGCGACCTCTCGGGCATTTCCCAGCCCGGGCAGCCCACCCTCAAACTCATGGAGCGCCTGCAGCGCCTGGGCATCGAGGAGCCGCAGTGGGGCGGGGCGCCCGTGGAATTCTGGGATATTTTCGGGGAACAGGGCCATCCTCTGCGGGCGACCATTTCCGACATGGGGCCCCTGTTGCTGGCCCGCATGCTGGAGCTGAACGACACCCAGGAAGGCATCCTCAACATCGTTTTCCGGGTGGCGGATGACGAGGGCCTGCTGCTGCTCGATCTCAAAGACCTGCGAGCCATGTTGCAGGCAGTGAGTGATCGTGCTGCTGAGCTACGGGGGCGATACGGCAATATTTCGCCGGCCTCGGTGGGCGCCATTCAGCGGGCGCTGCTGCGCCTGGAGAACCAGGGTGCCGAGCATTTCTTCGGCGAGCCGATGTTGCAGATCTTTGACCTGATCCGCACGGATGCCTCCGGCCGGGGCGTGGTGAACATTCTCACCGCAGACCGGCTCATGCAGTCGCCGCGGTTGTACGCCGTATTTCTGCTCTGGCTGCTGGCAGAACTCTATGAGAATCTGCCCGAGGTGGGCGACCTGGACAAACCCAAGTTCGTGTTCTTCTTCGACGAAGCACATCTGCTGTTCGACGAGGCGCCCAAAGCACTGGTCGACAAAGTCGAGCAGGTCGTCCGCCTGATCCGGTCCAAAGGGGTGGGCGTCTACTTCGTCACCCAGAGTCCCGCCGACATTCCCGACGCGGTGTTAGGGCAGTTGGGCAACCGGGTCCAGCACGCCTTGCGTGCTTTCACGCCGCGCGACCAACGCGCGGTGCGCACCGCCGCGGAAACCATGAGACCGAACCCTGGGTTGGACATCACTGCGGCGATCACCGAACTGGGCGTGGGCGAAGCCCTGGTGTCCACCCTGGACGAAAGTGGTCGGCCGACGCCGACGCAGCGGGCCTGGGTGGTGGCACCCGGCAGCCGTATTGGCCCGGTCAGCGAAGCCGAACGGCGTCAGCTGGCGGCGGCCTCGCTCATGGCAGGCAAGTATCAGCAGGCCATTGACCGCGAATCGGCCTATGAGATTCTGTTGAAGCGGGCCGAGAGCATGCCGGTGAAGAACGGCAGCAAGGCGAACGGCAAACCCGAGGCTGCCGACAGCGGAGTCATGGGGGCGGTCAGCGACTTTCTCTTCGGCTCCACCGGCCCTCGTGGCGGGCGCCGCGACGGCGTCGTCCAGTCGGTGGCCAAGAGCATGGTGCGCCGCGCCGCGACCCAACTGGTTCGGGGCGTGCTGGGGTCGCTGACCGGACGCCGCTGAACGGACGGCACACTTTCCATTCATCGATTCATAAGCAGGAGCATTCATTGACGAAGATCATCGTGGCGACCGCAACACCGGAGGCGACCCGACGTTGGCACACGGTCATGCAGGCGGCCCTGCCCGGCCATGAGGTCATTGCATGGGAACCGGGGCAGTCCTCCACGGGTGCCCGATACGCGATCGTGTGGGCACCGCCCCGTGCCCTCTTCGAGGTGGAGACGGGGCTGGAAGCCATTTTCAATCTGGGGGCCGGCGTGGATGCCATTCTTGCGTTGCCCGATCTGCCCGACATTCCCGTCTACCGTCTCGAAGATGCCGGCATGGCGCCGCAAATGGCGGAGTACGTGATTCATTACCTGTCGGGCATGTCGCGCGGCTTCGACAGCTATGCCCGGGCGCAGGCGCAGTCGCGCTGGGCTCCGCTGCCGGCAGTACGCCACGCAGATTGGCCGGTGGGTGTCATGGGGCTGGGCAAGCTGGGGATGCACGTGGCGCGTGCCGTGCAGGCCGTGGGGTATCCCGTTGCCGGCTGGGCGCGCAGTGCACGGGAGCAGACGGGCTTCGACACGTTTCACGGCGCCGAACAGCTGCCGGCCTTTCTGGCGCGTACGCGCGTGCTGGTTAACCTGTTGCCTCTGACGCCGCAGACGCGGGGCATCATCAATCGCAGCCTGCTGGAACAGTTGCGCCCGGATGCCGTAGTCATCAATATTGCGCGGGGCGGGCACGTGGTCGATGCCGACCTGCTGGCGGCGCTCGATTCGGGCCGGGTGCAGGCCGCAGTCCTGGATGTCTTCAATCAGGAGCCCCTGTCACCTGAACATCCTTACTGGCAGCACCCCAGGGTACGCATCACGCCACACGTGGCCGCCATGACACTGGAGGCGGAAGCTGCCGAGCAGATCAGCCGGCGCATCGCTCAGCTCGAAGCCGGGGAGCCGGCCAGCGGGCGTGTGCAGCGCGAGACGGGCTACTGAGCCTTGCGAGGGCTGCGCTCTGCAGAGCGCAGCCCCGACCAGACGATGGCCCCGATCATGATGGCGCCGCCGATCAGGGCCCGTACACCGGGATACTGGGCGAACAGTGCGGCGGCGAACGCAATGGCATAGACCGGCTCCAGCGCGATGACGATGCCGGCGCTGCGGGCGTTGAGCACCACCAGGCTGGATACCAGCAGAAAGTGTGAAAGGGCCGTGCAGAAAATGCCCAGCAGGGCGAGCCACAGCCAGTCCGTTGCCGCCAGCCCGCCGAACTCGCCCAGGCTGAACGGCAAGGTGGCGAGCACGACGATGAGGTTCTCCCAGCCCGCCACCTGATAGGCGGAGAGGTGCGCGGCGGCCTTGCGGTTGATGACGGTGAACAGCGCAAACGACAGGCCAGACGCAATGGCCCAGGCCAGACCGATGGTGGCTTCATCCCGGAAGTCGAAAGAGGGGGTGACCAGGACCAGGCCAGTGGATACCAGCAGCAGAATCAGCCATTCCGTGCGGGTGACGCGTTCTCGCAGGACCAGCCATTCCGTCAACGTGATGAAGGCCGGAAAACTGGCGAAACCCAGGGTGGCGATGGCCACGCCGCTGACCTTCACCGAGATGAAGAAGGTGACCCAGTGTATGGCAAGCATCAGCCCGGCGCCGATGAGGGCCAGCGCACTGCGCCCGTCGATGCCGCGCCACAGCGGCAGCCCTTGCCAGCGCATGAACACCAGCAGGCTCAACACGGCAAAGGCGGCCCGCCCGGCCGTGATCAGGCTGGCCGGCCCCTGAATCAATTCACCGAAGATGCCCGTCAGGCCAAACAGCACGGCGGCAAGGTGGATGGAAATCAGGGCGCTCTTTCGGGTCATCGGGGCAGCAGGTCGGGGTGAATCGGTGGGTCGCGGTTTACACTAGAATGACTTGTTACTTTACCCCTAAGGGAATCAGGAAGGGGGCGCAACGCTCCACGTGCATCCTCTTTCCCACACTGAATGGAGACTGACTTGACGAACCAGGCCAAAGCAATACGCATCGACGCCCACGGGGGGCCGGAAGTCCTGAAGCTCGTATCGGTTGACGTGCCTGCCCCTGCGCCGGGCGAGGTGACCATCCGGCAGAAGGCGGTGGGCCTGAACTTCATCGATATCTATTTCCGCACGGGGCTGTACCCGCATCCGCTGCCGCATGGACTGGGTTTCGAGGCGGCAGGCGATGTCGTGGCCGTCGGCCAGGGGGTGACACACCTGAAGGTCGGCGACCGGGTCGCCTATGGCCAGAGCCCGCTGGGCGCCTACGCCGACTTGCGCAATGTGCCAGCCTCCCGGGTGGTCACGATCCCCGACGCCGTGAGCTACGAAGACGCTGCCGCCCTCATGCTCAAGGGTCTCACCACCTGGTACCTGTTCCGCCAGTGCTATCGGCTCAAGGAAGGGGAAACCATCCTGTTCCATGCCGCTGCCGGTGGTGTGGGTCTGATCGCGTGCCAGTGGGCACGTGCACTGGGCGTGAAGTTGATCGGCACCGCGTCCAGCCCGGAAAAATGCGCGCTGGCCAAGGCGCACGGTGCCTGGGAAATGATCGACTATAGCCGCGAAAACGTCGTCGAACGCGTGAAGGATCTGACCGGCGGCGCCAAGCTGCCCGTGGTGTATGACGGGGTGGGCAAGGACACCTGGATGACCTCGCTCGACTGCCTGCGTCCGCGTGGCCTGATGGTCAGCTTCGGGAATGCCTCCGGCCCGGTGGAAGGGGTGGATCTGGCCCTCCTGAACAACAAGGGGTCCCTGTATGTGACACGCCCCAAGCTGGGCGATTACGTGCCCACGCTGGAAGACATGCAGGCGGCTGCCGCCGAGCTGTTCGAGCAGGTGACCGCGGGCCACATCAAGGTGGTGATCGGCCAGCGCTTCAAGTTGGAGGACGCGGCGCGGGCCCAGGAGGCTCTGGCCGCGCGCAAGACCACCGGGGCCACCATCTTCACGATGGACTGAAGCCAGGGCAGCCAGCCCCGCTGCCCGGCCAAACCGGGCGGCGGCGCGTGGCGCCGTGAACATACGAAGAAAGCTTAGTTCTGCTGTGTTTCGAGGTGATAGCGGTGCACGCGTTCCACTTCTTCGCGTGACCCCAGGATGACGCCGACACGCTGATGCAGGGCGGTGGGCTGAATGTCCAGAATACGCTGTTCCCCATCCACCGCCAGCCCGCCGGCCTGTTCCACGATGTAACTCATGGGATTGGCTTCATACATCAGGCGGAGCTTGCCGCCCTTGCCGCTGGGGCGGTGATCGCGCGGATACATGAAGATGCCGCCCCGGCTCAGGATGCGATGCACGTCGGCGACCATGGACGCGATCCAGCGCATGTTGTAGTCCTTGCCCAGCGGGCCTTCCTTACCGGCGAGGCACTCATCAATGTAGCGGCGCACCGGCGCTTCCCAGTGACGCATATTGGACATGTTGATGGAGAATTCCTTGGTCTGCTCCGGAATGCGGATCTCGTCATGGGTCAGGCGCCAGGCACCGGTTTCACGGTCAAGTGTGAAGCCCACCACCCCATTGCCCACCGTCAGTACCAGCATGGTCTGAGGACCGTAGACGGCATAGCCGGCGGCCACCTGGCGCACGCCGGGCTGAAGGAAATCCTGTTCCTCGATCTCGCGACCGGAGGCGCCGGGAGGGGCATGCAGCACGGAGAAGATGGTTCCGATCGACACATTCACATCGATGTTGGAGGAGCCGTCGAGGGGATCGAACAACAGCAGATATTCGCCCTTGGGATAACGGTTGGGGATGAGATGGATGGTCTCCATTTCTTCCGACGCCATCGCTGCAAGATGGCCGCCCCATTCATTCGCATCCAGAAGGATTTCGTTGGAGAGCACATCGAGCTTCTTCTGCACTTCGCCCTGGACGTTCTCGGTATCGAGTGTACCGAGCACGCCGCCCAAGGCGCCTTTGCCCACGGCATGGCCGATGGCCTTGCAGGCCCGGGCGACGGTTTCGATCAGCAGACGCAGCTCGGCAGACATGATCTTTTCGAGACGCTGCTGCTCGACCAGATACTGGGTCAGGGATTTGTACTTCATTGTTCAGTGCTCCAGATGGATGCTCAAGGACTTGTTGACGATTTCAGCGACGTTGCGCGAGAGCTCGGGGTGCTGATGAATGCGTTCCAATGCGGCACGTGCCTGCTCGCGCAGTGAAGGTTCAAGGCGGGCCCAATGATCGAAGGCGCGCGCCAGGCGTGCGGCAATTTCCGGGTTGAGCGCATCCAGGGCCAGCACTTGATCGGCCCAGAACGCATAGCCCTCGGCAGTGTTCACCTGGGCCAGATTGTTCATGCAGAACTGAAAGATCAGTGACCGTGCGCGGTTGGGGTTGCGCAGGGAGAACGCCGGATGCAGCATCAGCGCCTGTACCTGTTTGACCGTCGTCGTGGGGGCAGTGGCCTGCACGCTGAACCAGCGGTCGATGACGAGCGGATCGTCCTGCCAGCTGTCGTAGAAGTGACGGAACACGGCGTTGCGGGCTTCGTCGCCGCCCCACATGGCCAGCGCTTGAAGGGCCGCCATGCAGTCGGTCATGTTGCCGGCCTGCTTGTACTGCTGCAGCGCGAGCGCTTCCGCTTCGGCATGCCCGCCGGCCAGCAGGTAGCTCAACGCCAGCGCCCGCAGGGAACGACGGCCCGCCGACTCGGGGTCGGGGGAGTAGGGTGTCATGTCGTCGGCGCAGGCCTCGTGCCGCTGGCGCCAGAATTCGGCGAGGGCGCTGCCCAGCTCTGACTGCAGTTCGCGGTGCGCCCGCACGACCGCCTGCGGCACCATGGGTTGTGTGTGCTCGAGGATCTCGCGCTGCGCCGGCAGCGTCAGCACCCGTGCCAGATAGGCGGGCGAAAGCGATGCGTCTTCCAGCAGGGCTTGCCAGGTGCGGCGCAGCAAGGCGCTGTCGGGTGTCGGCCCCCCATCTGTCAGCGCTTCGATTCTCTGAAGAAGCAGGCGGCGGGCCAGTTCCTGGCCGGCTTCCCAGCGCGAGAAGGGGTCCGGGTCATGGCCGGCCAGCAAGGCCAACTCGTCGTCGCTGCGCGCATAGTCGATTTCCACGGGCGCAGAGAATTCGCGCAACAGGGAAAGCACCGGTTTCTGTGCAATCCCGTGGAAGGTCCAGGATTGGCATTCCTCGGTCAGTTCCAGCAGGACGGTTCCGGGCGCGCTGCCGGCGCGCGCGGCAATGCCGTCCGGGAGAATCGCTTCCCCGGTGGGCGTCAGCAGGCCGATCGCAACCGGTATGTGCAGCGGCGGCTTCACCACCGGCGGCTGCTGCACGAGCTCAATGCCCGCGGGCGGGTTGGACTGGCGTAACGTGACGGTGCAGGTGGCGCTCGCGGCATCGTGCTCGAGGGTCACCGAAACACGCGGTGTGCCGGCCTGACTGTACCAATGACGGAAGACGTTCAGATCGCGGCCGGGATGGCGGTCGCGATAAACCGATTCCATGGCATTGATGAAGTCGTCGCAGGTCACGGCCTGGCCGTCGTGACGTCGGAAGTATTCCTCCAGCCCTTGCCGGAAGCCTTCGCGCCCCAACAGGGTCTGCTGCATGCGGATGACCTCCGCGCCTTTCTCGTAGACGGTGGCCGTGTAGAAGTTGGCGATCTCCTGGTAGCTTTCCGGGCGAATGGGGTGTGCCATCGGGCCGCGGTCTTCAGGAAACTGGGCCAGCCTTAAAGTGGACACATCATCTATACGTTTGACGGCCCGCGCGCTGGCTGCGGCAGCGCCGTCAAGGCCGCTGGCGAGCATGTCGGCCGAAAATTCCTGGTCGCGGAAGACTGTCAGCCCCTCTTTGAGGGAGAGCTGGAACCAGTCACGGCAGGTGACCCGGTTGCCCGTCCAGTTGTGGAAGTATTCGTGACCGATGACGGCCTCGATGGCGCGGTAGGCGCTGTCGGTGGCGGTGGCCGGGTCGGCCAATACATAGGCCGAATTGAAGACGTTCAGGCCCTTGTTTTCCATGGCGCCCATATTGAAGTCGCGCGCCGCGACAATCATGAAGCGATCCAGGTCGAGCTCCAGGCCGTAGCGTTCTTCGTCCCAGCGCAGGGATCGCAACAGGCAGTCCATAGCCCATTCGGTGCGACTCTCGGTGCCGTGGTCGCTGTAGACCTGCAGAAGGACCTCCCGGCCACTGCGCGTCCTGACGGTTTGCTCGCGGCAGGCGAAATCGCCCGCCACCACGGCAAACAGGTAGCTCGGCTTGGGGTGAGGGTCTTCCCATACGGCTTCGTGGCGGCCCTCCTCGAGCTCGCGCGAATGGATGAGGTTTCCATTGGAAAGGAGCAGCGGGTAACGTGCTTTGTCGGCCCGCAGCGTGACGCGGTAGCGGGACATGACATCCGGGCGATCCGGAAACCAGGTGATGCGGCGGAATCCTTCCGCTTCGCACTGGGTGAAGAGGTGGGTGCCCGACACATACAGCCCCATCAGGCTGGAGTTTTCTTCCGGGCAACACGTGCTGACGACCTCGACCGTGAAGCGCTCGCTTTCGGGATGCAGGATCAGCGTGTCGTCGCTCAGCTCATATTCATTCGCTGCGAGGGGGCGGCCATCGATGGAAACGGATTCCAGGCCCAGATCTTGCCCGTCGAGAACCAGAGGAACCGGCGAGGCAGAAAGCCGCTCAAACTCCATGGTGGACGTCACGCGGGTGCGCGCAGCGTCCAGTTCCAGCAGCAGCGAGACGGCCGGAAGCCGGTAGGGATAGGGCTGGTAATCGTGGCGAGAGATGGTGGGGGATTGGTCTGTTCGCATGGGATAATGGGCCGGATCTCGGAGCCCCTATTGTAGTGTTTCGGAAGTGGCGCTCGCCGGTTTGCGCGGGTGCGGGAGAGCATCATGGCAGCATCGCATAACATGCGGCGACACTGGGTCATCTGGCTTGCGGCGTCATTGATGTTGATGAGCGGCTGCGCATCAACATTATCGGCACGCGTCACCACCTACCAACAGTGGCCGGTGGGCGTACAGGGGGAATACTACCGCATCGTGGCGGTGGGGAATCAGGTGGGCAATCTGCAGTTCGACGCGTACGCCGATATGCTGCGAGCCGCGATCGGGGCCACCGGGCTGCGGGAAGCGGGGGCGGGGGCGGAACCGCGCTTTGAAGTCCGGATTGAATATGACAACCCGGTGCAACAGACATGGGTGCAACGCTATGACGACCCTTTTTATTACCCGGGGTGGTCACCATTCGGCGGATATTACGGTCACTGGGGTGGCTGGGGGGGCGGCATATTCTATACACCCAGCGTGGTGAATGTCCCCGTCGAGGTTTACCGCAACACGTTGACGGTCTCCATTATCGATCGTGCCGCGCAGGGCAAGGAGGTTTATCGTTCGACCGCCGTGCATACAAGTCACGACGATAATCTAAATGCCGTCATGCCTTATCTGATGCAGGCCATATTCGATGACTTCCCGGGAAACAATGGGCAGACCAGAGTGGTCAAATATGAACTGCCTCGCTGAGGAGGGTCGCCCGGCACATGAAGAGGCCGGGCGTGAAACCCCTGACGAATCGATTTATTTTTCAATCAGGAATTCGTCGCGGCTTTTGCCTTGTGCTTCGGCTTCGACAACCCAGCGCGGCGCCCGGCCGCGGCCTGTCCAGGTGGCCCCGGTATCAGGGTCGCGGTATTTCGGGGCGACGGGGGCACGGGTGGTTCCGCTTGAAGCGGCCTTGGTTGCGCGCTTGGCGGCCGGTCGTTTGCGGCGGCTGAGCGCGGTTTCCAGTTCTTCCAGCGTAATATCGAATTCGCGCATCTTGCGAACAATGTCGTTGATCACGGGTGCGCGCTGCTTCTGTTCCAGAGCGGCAGCCTGTTTCTGGAGTTTCTCGATTTCTTTTTCCAGTTTGCGACGCTGGAGGGAATAGTTTGTTCTGGTCATGTTTTTTCCAGTCACTGATCTCGATTGTGGAGTTTCATATCAGGCCCATTCCAATTCATTTGAATGGCTGGGTTGAGCAGGAATATTCTAACGCCACAGCACGGCTTTCAAGAGTCATTTCGCAGTATTTATCGAAAACGGATTCAAATACCGAACAATCATGACTTCCGTCAATAAGACAATAAAGGTGGCCGCCATTCAAATGGTGTCAGGCGCGTCGCTGGATGCCAATCTGGCGCGGGCCGGCGCTCTGATTGCCGAGGCGGCTGAAAAGGGGGCGAGAGTGATTGCCTTGCCCGAATACTTTTGTTTCATGGGGCACCGTGATCGCGACAAACTCGCGATTCGGGAAACGCCGGGAGCGGGGAAAATACAGGAGTTTCTCGCAGATACGGCTCGCCGGCATCGCATTTGGCTGATTGGCGGCTCATTGCCCTTGCAAACAGACGACCCCGACCGCATCTACAACTCATCGCTGGTTTTCGGTCCCGAGGGGGATTCCCTGGGCCGCTACGACAAGATTCACCTCTTCGGGTTTCGCAAAGGCACGGAATCCTACGATGAATCCGTGTCGATCAAGCCGGGTTCGCCCGAGGCGCAGGTCATTTCATTGCCGTGGGGGGAGCTGGGCCTGTCGATCTGCTACGATCTTCGCTTTCCCGAGCTGTATCGGGCCATGGGCACCGTGGACCTGATCGTGGTGCCATCGGCCTTCACCTACACCACCGGTTCGGCGCATTGGGAAATCCTTCTGCGCGCCCGCGCCATTGAGAACCAGTGTTACGTGCTGGCGCCCGCGCAGGGTGGCCGGCACGAAAATGGTCGGCGAACCTGGGGTCATTCCATGCTGGTGGGCCCCTGGGGTGAAGTGCTGGGCTGTCTGTCTGAAGGCGAGGGCTGCGTCCTGGGCGAACTGGACCTGGTTCGCCTGGAAGAAGTCAGGCTTTCCCTCCCGACGCTCAAGCATCGTACGATGTGATTATCTGAACACCATCTTAATGAAGAGCCAGTATCAAACATGAATTCCGCAAGCGCTGCCGTACTCTCGGGCCCTAACGACCTTTCTTCGCCGGCACATGATCCCGCCGGTGCGTTGGCCACTGCGCGTTCTGTCCTCCTCGAACCCTGGGGGCTGACGGATGGCGACATTTCTGCTGCGCTCGGCGAAATTCTGACGCACCGCGTCGATTATGCCGATCTGTACTTCCAGTTCACGCGCAGCGAGGGTTGGAGCCTGGAAGAGGGCATCGTCAAGACCGGCAGCTTCTCCATTGAGCAGGGCGTGGGCGTGCGCGCCATCAGCGGCGAGAAAACCGCCTTTGCCTATTCCGACTCCCTGTCGGCCGACGCCTTGCTTTCCTCGGCGCGCGCGGTTCGCAGCATTGGCCGCAGCGGCGCCGGGAAGCGCAAGATTCAGGTGCCTCCCAGCCTCGCGGCGCGGGCGCTGTACCCGGCCATCGATCCGGTCGCTTCGCTGGCTTCCCCTGATAAGGTCAAGCTGCTCGAGCGCGTGGAATCCATGGCCCGCGCCATCGATCCGCGCGTCATCCAGGTGATGGCCGGTCTCGGGGCGGAATACGACGTGGTGCTGATCGCCGGCAGCGATGGCCGACTGGTGGCGGATGTCCGTCCCCTGGTCAGGCTGTCTCTGACCGTCATAGCCGAGCACGCCGGGCGACGCGAAATGGGGCACGCCGGCGGGGGCGGGCGCAGCGGCCTGGAATATTTCAGCGATGAAACGCTGCGTGGCTATGCCGAGCGCGCCGTGCATGAAGCCTTGACGAACCTGCAGGCGCAGCCGGCGCCGGCTGGAGAGATGACGGTAGTGCTGGGCGCGGGCTGGCCCGGCATCCTGCTGCACGAAGCAGTGGGTCATGGCCTGGAAGGCGACTTCAACCGCAAGGGCTCCAGTGTGTTCTCGGGGCGAATCGGCCAGCGCGTGGCCTCTCCGGGCGTGACGGTGGTGGACGATGGTACGCTGGCTGGCCGGCGCGGTTCGCTGAATGTCGACGATGAAGGCAACCCGACTCAGTCCAGCGTGCTCATCGAAGACGGCATTCTGCGCGGCTACATGCAGGACACCATGAACGCCCGGCTGATGAAGCAGGCCGTCACCGGAAACGGACGGCGCGAATCCTATGCCCATCTGCCCATGCCTCGCATGACCAACACCTACATGCTGGCAGGCAGCACGCCCCCCGAGGAATTCATCGCGTCGGTGAAGAAGGGCCTGTACGCGGTCAATTTCGGGGGTGGCCAGGTCGACATCACCAGCGGAAAATTCGTGTTTTCGGCGTCGGAAGCCTATCTCATCGAAAATGGCAAGGTGACGGCGCCTGTGAAGGGAGCGACGTTGATCGGCAACGGGCTGGATGCCATGAATCGGGTCAGCATGATCGGCAATGACATGCGGCTGGATTCCGGTGTCGGGACCTGCGGCAAGGAAGGGCAGAGCGTGCCGGTGGGCGTGGGCATGCCCACCCTCCGTATGGACGGCCTGACGGTGGGTGGCACTGCTTGAGCCTGCGTGTCTGCTGAGGCCGGCGGCAGCGCCCGGCGGCTGACAGCGTTGTATTCAGCGCCCGCTCCTGTACCCCGTCTGCAACGGAACGGGCGGTGAAACCGGTCAGGCGGCCGCAGACTTTGTCGTCAAGTTGACACTGTAATTGCCGGGCCACTACGATTGAAGTACATGACCGGGAAGTGAAATCTTCCGCTCATCGAATCATTTCAGTGCCTCTCTGAACGGCTTTCCTTTTTTAGGTAGATGATGGTGTCCACGGAAACAGCGCCTCAGTACGATCTGCGCATACTGAGGGCGTTGCGGCGCATTACTCGCGCCATTGCGCTTCATTCTCGCCAGCTGGCGGCCTACAGCAACATTACGGCGCCGCAGCTCGTCTGCCTGCGCGCGGTCGTCGAGAACGGCCCGCTCACCACGACAGCGATCAGTCGTGAAATCCACGTCAGCCCGAGCACGGTGGTCGGCATTCTCGATCGCCTGGAAGACAAAGGCTGGGTGCTGCGTGAGCGCAGCCGCGAAGACCGGCGCATCGTGATGGTGTCGGCCACCGATGCAGGGCGCAATCTGGTCCGCGATACCCCGTCGCCCCTGCAGCAGAAGCTTGCCGAAGCGCTCAACGAGCTGCCCGAACTCGAGCAGGCGACCATCACGTTGTCGCTCGAACGCATTGTCGCCCTGATGGAATCCAGCGAATCGGTGGACGCCTCGGCGACGGAAGCCACTTCTCCCATGCTCGACGTTCCCGTCGAGGACGGCACTCAGCCGGAATCGGGCATCGCGGTTTGACGGGGCGACTCAATCCACAGGCCGGGCCTGCAAGGGGAGTACACCGTGATTGAACCCAGTATTCTGGAACGCGTTCAGTCCCACGTCCGAGACTTTGCGCGTGGGGCCGATGCCAGTCTGTTCACGCGAGCTCACGGCTCCATGCTGGCCGATGCCTGTGGGCGTCAATATATTGACTTCAGCAGTGCAGCGGGTGCCCTCAATTACGGGCACGAGAACCCGCTGCTGCTGCACATGCTGCGCCGCCGTCTCAAGGAAGAGGCTTCCATGCCCGACCCGGCGCGGGCACTCCGGCGCTTCCGCGACGCCTTCGACGGCTATCTTCTGCAGCCCCGAGGTTGGGACTATTCCGTCCATTACACGGGCACCACTGCCGCCGCAGCCGTGGAATCCGCCCTCAAGATTGCACGTCACGCCACCGGCCGGCGCAAGGTGGTGTCCTTCACCCGATGTGACGCCTTTCGTGCCGACAGCCCCGCTCGCGTCGTCTGGACGGCTTCCACCGGGGTGGGCGACACGCTCTTCATGCCGTACGACGGCAGCTTCGGGCCGGACGTCGACACGATGGCCTACCTGGAACGGCAACTGGAAACCTGTCGCCAGCCCCAGGACAAACCGGCAGCCGTGGTGGTGGAAACTGTGCTGGGCGAAGGCGCGATCGACGTGCTCAGCTGGCGCTGGTTGCGCGAGCTGGATTCCCTCTGCAAACGGCACGGCATGTTGCTGATCATGGACGAAACCATCGTCGGTTGTGGTCGCACCGGTCGTTTTTTCAGCTTCGAGGCCTCCGGGGTGCATGCCGACATGGTTGCCCTGTCACGCTCGCTCTCCGGCTTCGGGCTGCCCATGTCGCTGCTGTTGAGCCGACCCGACCTTCCTGCGCCGCGCGACTATACCGACACCGTCGGTGAGCGTGCGGGCGTGTCCCTGCTGACCGCCGAGCACGTGCTCGAGGCCTACTGGGCGGACGACAGTTTCGCCGTCCATGTGCGCCGCAAGGAACGCCTGGTGCGCGACTGGCTCGAGAACCTCGTGCAGGGCTATGCGCATCTGGGCCTGGGCGTGCGCGGAAGAGGGCTCATCCAGGGCTTGGTGACCCCGCCGGGGTCGGGGGTGGCGGTTGCCGTGGCCAGCGCGGCGTTGTCGGCGGGTCTGGTGACCCTGACCACCGGCAGCGACGACGAGGTGCTGAAGATCCAGCCGGCCCTCACCATTGACGAAGACATGCTCGTGCAGGGGCTCGAGATTCTCGATCGCTCGGTCTGCGCCGTCCTTGCCGGCCGTTAGGCCGGCCTTGTCAGTCGGCCCCGGTCCGGCGGATTCCCCCTCAAACCGTGCTGAGGAAGTTCTTCAGGAAGTCGCGCGTGCGTTCTTCCCTGGGTTCCCCGAAGACCTGCTCGGGCGGTCCCTCTTCCACGATGCGCCCCTTGTCGAAGAAACAGACGCGGTCCGACACGCGCTTGGCAAACTGCATTTCGTGGGTCACCAGCAGCATGGTCAGATCGTGCTCCTCCGCCAGGCGTTGAATCACGGTCAGCACTTCACCCACGAGCTCCGGGTCGAGCGCCGAAGTGGGTTCATCGAACAGCATGATGTTGGGGCGCATGGCCAGGGCGCGTGCAATGGCGACGCGCTGTTGCTGGCCGCCCGACAGCTGGCTGGGATATTTGTCCGCCTGGTCGCTCAGACCGACCAGTTCCAGATATTCTTCAGCACGTTGATTGGCTTCCTGTTTGGAAAGCCCCAACACGTGGACGGGGGCTTCCGTGATGTTGCGACGCACCGTCATATGCGGGAACAGGTTGAACTGCTGGAAGACCATGCCCATTTCCTTGCGCATGTCCCGCAGATGCGCCTCGCTGGCGGGCACTCTTTCGCCATTGCGTTCCTCGTGCCATAGCGGCCGACCCGCCACGCGGATGAAACCGTCGTCGATGGTCTCCAGCGTCATGAGAATGCGCAGGACGGTGGACTTGCCCGAGCCGGAAGGGCCGATGATGCTCACTTTCTCGCCCTTGCGGACTTCAAAATCGAGCTCGTCCAGTACGGTGACAGGCCCGAAGCGCTTGACCACCTTTTCAAAGCGGATGATGGCGTCGTCGTTCATTTCAGGGGAATTCCTCGTTTGGGCAACCGTGTATCCAGATAGCGGATGGCTGCCGCAGCGACCAGGGTGAGGACCAGATAGATCAGGCCCACCATGGAAAGCGGGATCAGGTAGTTGAAGGTGCGGTCGCCGATGATCTTTGCCACATTCAGCATTTCCAGCACCGCGACCACCGAAAGCAGTGGCACATCTTTCATGATGGACACCAGGTAGTTGCCCAGGGCCGGAATGATGCGGGGGATGGCCTGTGGCAGCACCACCACCAAAAAGCTGCGTCGGGGGGAGAGATCCAGTGCCCGCGCGGCCTCATGCTGGCCAAGGGGAACCGATTCAATGCCCGCGCGATACACCTCGGAGGTGTAGGCGCTGTACTGCAGTCCCAGGGCGAGCGCCCCCGTCATGAAGGCCGGCAACACGATGCCGTATTCGGGCAGGACGTAGTAGAGGAAGAACAGTTGAACCAGCAGGGGGGTGTCGCGGATGAATTCCGTGATGAATCGCGCCGGCCAGGAGATCAGGCGCAGGGGAGACGCCTTCAGACCGGCCAAAATCAGACCCAGAAGCAGGGCGATGAAGAAGCCGACCACCGTTGCCTGCAGCGTGACGACCAGGCCCTTCATCAGAATGGGCAGGATGGACAGGGCGAAGGCCCAGTTGCTGGAGGTGTCCCAGGCAATTCCCAGCAGCATGTCAGGCCCTCCCTGCGCGCCAGCGCCCGACCGAGCGCTCCAGCAACATCATGAGCGCCGAAAGAACCAGGGCCATGCCGAAATACATGAATAGCAACAATGTATAAACGGTGGTGCTGTCCTGGGTGAAGTTGCGGATCTGCTCAGCACGGAAGGTCATGTCGCCCAAACTGATGAGGGACACCAGGGCAGTGTCTTTGAGATTCTGAACGGCCAGGTTGCCGAAACTGGGGAGCATTTCCGGAATCGCCTGGGGAAGGGTGATGCGCCAGAGCGTCTGCCGGGGAGTGAAATCCAGCGCCTTGGCGGCCTCGTGCTGGCTCACCGGCACCGACTGCACGGCGCCGCGCACCACCTCAGCCCCGTAGGCACCGATATTCAGGCTGAGGGCCAGCGTGCCCGCCACCATGGGGGGCAGCCGCCAGTCCAGGCCGAGCAGCTGACCCACCAGGGGCAGGGCGAAGTACAGCCAGAAGAGCTGCACCAGCAATGAGGTGCCCCTGAAGACTTCGATCATCGAGACCGAGAACCCTTTGAGCAGCCAGTGGTTGGACATTCTTCCCAAGCCGAATGCAAAGGCGAAGAAGCCGCCCAGCAGGGTGGAATAGAAGGTCAACTGTGCAGTGACCCACGCTCCCTCCAGCAGGGGCGGCAAATACGTCAACCAGGTCATGAGGGTTTAGCCGGCGCAGAGCTGTTCTGTTGTGCGTTGGGTCGATTCGCTGGCGTCGGTATCGCTGAACCCGTAGGAAGAGAGAATTTCCTGCCACTGAGGCGTCTGCTTGAACTTCGCGAGCTCCTCGCTCACGGCGTCACGCAGGGATTGCGAATCCAGTGAGAACGTGAACCCGCCCCAGCTGCGTACCGGCTCGCCGTTGATGACGGGGTCGGTGAAGTTGGCGGCGGCCTCGACACCCTTGCCCTGCTTGGCCAGCTCGCTGACCGTCAGACTGGTGGCGGCATAAGCGGCGGCGCGCCCCGTCGATACCGTGGAAATGGCATCGGCGTTGTTGGAGATCGTGACCATCCGGTTCTCCGGAACGCCCAGCGCCTGCAGCATTTCGAGTTGATCCGCGCCCGCCATGATGGCGACTTTGTGTTCGGACTCGGCGAAATTTTGGTAGCTGTGCAGGTCGTTGGGGTTGCCCTCGGCCACCAGCAGCCCTTCGCCATAGGAGGTATTCGGTTCAGAGAACAGGACCTGCTTGCAGCGCTCGGGAAGGATGGCCATTTCGGCCGCCACCATGTCGAAATGGTTGGCCCGCAGGCCGGGGATGAGGGAGCTGAAGCTGGTCGTGATCCATTCAATCTTGTCGATGCCCAGTTGCTTCATGACTTCACGGGCGACATCCGGGCCGGCTCCCTTGGCTTCCCCGTTCATATCCACATAGCCGTAGGGAATCTCATTGGCAACCGCGATACGGATATGACCGCGCTGTTTGATGTCTTCCAGCGAGGCGGCAGCGACCCCTCCGGCGAAAGAGGCGAGTGCGACACTCAGCGAGAGCGCCGTGGCGAGTCGGGATGGTTTCAGGGACATGGTCCGCTCCTGTTCTTGTGTATTCTTTCGAAAGAAATCATTCAGAAAAAAATCATACACCGAATAATTATTCGAGCTCAAATGAATCGTCGGGAAGCCCGATCAGGCGATACCTGGCTGGCCGCTCCTGCGGAGGGAGGTTTTAGGGAGGTTTTGCTGAGCGCAGGGGCAAACCCCGTTCCCGAGCCCTTCCTCATCGCGGGAAACGATGTCGAAATTCGGAAACAGGGGTCAAAAAAATGATTGGCAAGTGTTGCACTGCATGGTAGGATGATTTCCATGCGTACCATTTTTCAGTTTTTCTTCTTTTACTTTTATGCTTTTCCAAAGCCGCTGGTGGAGGAAGGGAACGCTCGTACGCACTGAAAACAGTCGAAATTCCCAAAAAGCCGCCAGCGGAAAGCTAGGCGGCTTTTTTTGTATCCGCCGCGCTGCTGGCCAACCCAATGGAGCTTACCGTGTCGCACAATACTGATGACTTGCGAATCCGAGAAATCAAGGAACTGTCCCCGCCTTCCCACATCATGCGTGAGTTTCCTTGTACGCCGGACATTTCCCAGGTGGTCTACGGTGCTCGTCGCGCAGTGCACAACATCCTGAATGGCGAGGATGACCGGCTCGTGGTGGTCATTGGCCCATGCTCCATCCACAACACTGAAGCGGCGCTCGACTATGCACGTCGCCTTGCGGAACAGCGCAAGCTGCACGCCGGCGAACTGGAAATCATCATGCGGGTGTACTTCGAGAAGCCTCGCACCACGGTGGGCTGGAAGGGGCTCATCAATGACCCCAACCTCGATGGCAGCTTCAATATCAATAAGGGACTGCGCACGGCGCGCGAACTGCTGATTCAAGTCAACGAACTGGGGTTGCCGGCCGGCTGCGAGTTCCTCGACATGATCACGCCGCAATATATTGCCGACCTGGTGGCCTGGGGCGCCATTGGGGCACGCACCACGGAAAGTCAGGTTCATCGTGAGCTCGCGTCGGGCCTGTCGTGCCCGGTCGGGTTCAAGAATGGCACGGACGGGAACACGAAGATCGCCATCGACGCCATGATGGCCGCTTCCCAGCCCCACCATTTCCTTTCCGTCACCAAGGGCGGGCATTCCGCCATCGTGTCTACTGTGGGCAACAAGGACTGTCATGTCATTCTGCGTGGCGGCAAGGCCCCCAATTACGATGCCGAAAGCGTCAACGCAGCCGCCGAGATGATCTCCAAGGCCGGGGTGCTGCCGCGCTTGATGATCGACGCCAGCCATGCCAACAGCTCCAAGGATTACCGCAAGCAGCCCGAGGTGCTGGAAGATGTCTGCCAACAGATGGAAGCCGGCAGCGACTACATCTTCGGTGTCATGGTCGAAAGCAACCTGGTGGCCGGCCGTCAGGACCTTGTGGACGGTCAGCCGCTCACCTATGGTCAGAGCATCACCGATGGCTGCATCGACTGGGACACTTCGGTGGCGGTGCTCAACCGTCTGGCCGAGGCGGTCAAGCGTCGCCGCGCCCGTGCGTCGCAATCCGCAAATGCCCTGATCGGCAGTGCGGCCTAAAACAGTTAGTATCGTTACAAACCCCCGCGCGCCGTTGGCGTGGCCGGGGGAGGCGTGCCGCAAGGCGCGTATGCAGAATCACATAGGACATACAGCGTGAGTGCCATTTCAGTTCAGAGCCGCCGGCGCAACGTCCCGGCGGGTTTCCTAGAGGCTTTGAGCGAACGTTTCGGCGAGCGCTTCTCCACCGCCGATGCCGTGCGCGAACACCATGGGCGAGACGAATCCCCGTATCCGGCCATGTTGCCCGATGCCGTGGTCTTCGCCCAGACCACGGAAGAAGTCGCCTGGGTGGCCGCGCACTGCAACCGGCATGGCGTGCCGCTCATTCCGTACGGGGCGGGTTCTTCACTAGAAGGGCATCTGCTGGCGGTGCAGGGCGGCGTTTCGCTCGACCTCTCCGGCATGAACCGCATCGTGGCGGTTCATCCTGAAGACTTCACCGTGACGGTCCAGGCCGGCGTCACGCGCAAGCAGCTGAACGAAGAGATCCGCGACACGGGCCTGTTCTTTCCCATTGACCCGGGGGCCGATGCCAGCCTGGGCGGTATGGCGGCAACCCGTGCGTCGGGCACGAACGCGGTGCGCTACGGCACCATGCGCGAGAACGTGGTGTCCCTGAAAGTCGTCACGGCCGATGGCCGCATCATCGAAACATCCAGCCGGGCGCGCAAGTCATCGGCCGGCTACGACCTGACCCGCATCTTCGTGGGCAGCGAGGGCACACTGGGCATCATCACCAAAGTCACGGTGCGGCTCTATCCCCAACCCGAAGCCATTTCCGCTGCCATCTGCAATTTCCCCGACCTTCGCTCTGCCGTGCAGTGCGTGATCGAGGTCATCCAGATGGGCGTGCCCGTGGCGAGGGTGGAATTCATGGATTCCATCGCGGTTCGCGCCACCAACGCCTACAGCAAACTCGATCTCAAGGAGTCGCCTCTGCTGCTCTTTGAATTTCACGGCAGCCCGGCGGGGGTGCGTGAACAGGCGGAAGTGGTGCAGGACATTGCCCGCGAAAACGGAGGGGAAGACTTCGCCTGGGCCGAGCGGCCCGAAGACCGCAGCAAACTGTGGACGGCCCGGCACAATGCCTATTTCGCCGGCCTTCAGCTGCGTCCCGGCTGTCGCGCCAGCACGACCGACGTCTGCGTGCCCATCTCGCGGCTGGCGGAATGTGTCACGGAAACGGCGGAAGAGCTCGACAAGGCCAGTTTCCCTTACACCATCGTCGGGCATGTGGGCGATGGCAACTTCCACGTCCTGATGCTGCTGGACCCGGACAATCCTGCCGAATTCCAGGAATCCGAAGCGCTGAACCGTCGTCTGGTCGAGCGAGCCATTCGCATGGGGGGCACCTGCACCGGTGAACATGGCGTGGGGCTGCACAAGATGGCCTTCATGGAAGCCGAGCACGGCCGGGATGCCCTCGATCTGATGGCGGCGCTCAAGCAGGCCTTCGATCCCAACGACATCCTGAATCCGGGCAAGATCATTCCCTCCGGACACAATCTGGAGCTCGTCGCCTGACAATTCCTTCCGGCGACATAACGGTGGTGAGAGTCTCATGAGCACTCATGTTTCTCATTCTGCGATGTCTGCCGATTTCCAAGGATTGCTCAAGCGCCTGGGCCAGCGCTTGCCCACACATTGCATCCTGACACGTCGCGAAGAAACGCGGCCGTTCGAGTGTGATGGCTTGTCGCTTTTCCGGGAGGCACCGCCGGTGGTGGTGCTGCCCGAAGACGAGGCGCAGGTTGTAGAAGTCGTCCAGGCCTGCCGGGCCTTCAACATCCCCATCGTTGCCCGCGGCGCCGGCACGGGCTTGTCGGGCGGTGCCACCCCGCACGCGCGGGGCGTGCTGCTCGGCCTGTCCAAGCTCAACCGCATTCTCAAGATTGATGTCGATGCCGCCACTGCCGTGGTCGAGCCGGGCGTGCGCAATCTGGCCATTTCCGAAGCGGCTGCCCCGTTCGGGCTGTACTACGCACCCGATCCCTCCAGCCAGATTGCCTGCTCGATTGGCGGCAATATTGCCGAGAACTCCGGCGGGGTGCATTGCCTGAAATACGGGCTCACGGTTCACAACGTTCTGCGAGTCCGGGCAGTGACCTCCGATGGCGAGATCGTGGAACTGGGCTCGGATGCGCCGGATGCTCCCGGGCTTGACCTGCTGGCGGCCTTCATCGGTTCGGAAGGCATGCTGGGCATCGTCACCCAGGCGACGGTGAAACTCATTCCCCGACCCGTCTGTGCCCGTGTCATCATGGCCAGTTTCGCTTCCGTGGAAGCCGCCGGCGATGCGGTTGCGAACATCATCGCCACGGGCATCGTGCCGGCGGGGCTGGAAATGATGGACAAGCGTGCCACGCAGATGGTGGAGCCCTTCGTGCAGGCTGGGTACGATCTCGCGGCCGAGGCCATCCTGCTGTGTGAATCCGACGGCACTCTGGAGGAGGTCGAAGACGAGATCTCGCGCATGCAGGCCGTGTTCGTCGCGGCGGGCGCCACGCGACTCCAGGTCTCTGCCAGCGAAGAAGAGCGCCTTCGCTTCTGGGCGGGCCGCAAGAATGCCTTCCCGGCGGCCGGGCGGGTGTCACCCGACTACTACTGCATGGACGGCACCATTCCCCGCCGCCATCTGGCGCGCGTGTTGACGGCCATCGCCAACATGGAAACGGAATTCGGCCTGCGCTGCGCCAATGTCTTCCATGCGGGTGACGGCAACCTGCACCCCCTCATTCTGTTCGACGCCAAGATTCCCGAAGAAGTGGAGCGGGCAGAACGTTTCGGAGCCGCCATTCTCGAACTCTGCGTGGAAGTCGGTGGCACCATCACCGGCGAGCACGGGGTGGGGATCGAGAAAATCAACCAGATGTGTGTGCAGTTCACGCGGCAGGAGCTGGATTTCTTCCTGGCGCTCAAACAGGGGTTTGATCCGCATGGTCTGCTGAACCCGGAGAAAGTCATCCCCACACTGGCGCGCTGCGCAGAGTACGGTCGCATGCATGTGCATGCAGGCGAATTGCGGTTCCCTGAACTTCCACGTTTCTAAGGAAAGCGAATGGAATTCGTTTTGTCCGAGATGATTGACCAGGTCATGACAGCTCGGGCAAGCCAGAAAGCGTTGTACATCCAGGGAGGCGGCACCAAGCGCTTCTACGGAGAGCCCATGCAGGACATCGGCGCGGGCAGCCTCCTGGATGTTTCGGCTTACCGAGGAGTGATCAACTATCAGCCGTCCGAACTGGTGATTTCCGCCCGGGCGGGCACGCCGCTGTCGGAAATCGAGTCGCTGCTGGCGGAACATCGCCAGATGCTGGCTTTCGAACCGCCCCGATTCGGCCCGTCCTCCACGTTGGGCGGGTGCGTTGCAGCCGGGCTTTCGGGGCCCCGACGTATGATGGCCGGCAGCCTGCGCGATTTCGTGCTGGGGGCAACCCTGCTCGACGCATCGGGGACGCTGCTCAGGATTGGCGGCGAGGTGATGAAGAATGTCGCTGGTTACGATGTTGCGCGCTTGCTGACGGGATCCATGGGCATCTTCGGTCCGATCCTGGAAGTCTCTCTGAAAGTCGCTCCTTGCCCGCTGGCGGAGCTCACTCTGGAACTCGAACTGGATGAAGCGGCTGCCCTCGATCGCTTCAAGGACTGGCGCAGCAAGCCGCTGCCCATCTCCGCCACGGCCTGGCTCGAACAGGAAGAGCGGGGCAGGCTGCGCGTGCGGCTGTCGGGCAGCGACCCGGCCCTGGCCAGTGCTCGGCGCTTCATTGGCGGGGAAGTCCTCGAGCCCGATGCGGCAGCGCAGTTCTGGGACAGCGTGCGCGATCAGACCCACCCCTTTTTCCGAGCCTTGCCCCTATGGCGGCTTTCCGTGCCCCCTTCCTCGCCGCCTCTGGGGCTGGGCAGTGTGCTGATCGAATGGAACGGGGGCCAGCGCTGGCTGGCCGATGGCCCGATCGAGCCCGATTTCGTACGCAAGGCGGCGGCACGGCACGGGGGCCATGCCACCTTGTTCCGCTATGCCGAGCCACCCGTGGTGCCCGTTCTTCATCCCCTGCCGGCAGGCGTGCGCGCCATCAGCGAGCGTCTCAAGCACGAATTCGACCCCACCGGCATGTTCAATCCGGGCCGTCTGTTTCGCGAGTTCTGAGCGCGAAACCCGGTATTGAAGCCATTCGAACGCAGCGTGAAGGCCGCTGCGCCCGCTACAATATCGGCATGTCCCAGACCTCCTCAAAAAAAGGGCGCATCGTCGTTGGCATGTCCGGCGGTGTCGATTCCTCCGTGACCGCCTGGCTGCTCAAGCAGCAGGGCTATGACGTCCTCGGCCTGTTCATGAAGAACTGGGAGGACGATGATGACAGCGAATACTGTTCGAGCCGCCAGGACTGGCTCGATGCGGCCAGCGTGGCCGATCTGATCGGCGTCGACATCGAGGCCGTGAATTTTGCTGCGGAATACAAGGACCGTGTCTTTGGCGAATTCCTTCGTGAGTATTCTGCCGGTCGCACGCCCAACCCCGATGTCCTGTGCAATGCCGAGATCAAGTTCAAGGCCTTTCTGGACCACGCCATGTCGCTCGGTGCCGACCTGATTGCAACGGGCCACTATGCCCGGGTGCGCGAGGTGGAGCAGGGTGGGCAGCGCAGCTTCCAACTGCTGAAGGCGGTCGATGGCAGCAAGGATCAAAGTTATTTCCTGCATCGGCTGAACCAGGCACAGCTGTCACGCACCCGCTTTCCCCTGGGAGACATCACCAAGCAGGAAGTGCGGCGCATTGCGGCGGAAATCGGCCTGCCCAACGCGACCAAGAAAGATTCCACGGGCATCTGCTTCATCGGCGAACGGCCCTTCCGGGAGTTCCTGAACCGTTATCTGCCCACCAAGCCCGGCCCCATCAAGACGCCGGAGGGCGAGGTGGTCGGTCAGCACCAGGGCCTGGCCTTCCATACCCTGGGTCAGCGCAAGGGGCTGGGCATCGGCGGCGTGAAAGGAAGACAGCGGGAAGATGGCACGGCCGAGGCCTGGTATGCGGCGCGCAAGGATATGGCCACCAACACCTTGTACGTGGTGCAGGGGCATGATCATCCCTGGCTGCTGGCCAACACGCTCTCGGCCACCGACGCGAGTTGGATCTCGGGCGCGCCTCCCCAGCCGGGCGAGTACGCCGCCAAGACGCGTTACCGGCAGGCGGACGCCACCTGCCAGCTGGATAGTGTGATCGGGGGCGATTTCACCCTGACGTTCCGGACACCCCAGTGGGCCGTCACGCCCGGGCAGTCGGCGGTTCTGTACGATGGCGACGTCTGCCTTGGCGGCGGCATCATTGTCTAGTTCTTGTATCATGGCGTGCCACCCAACCGGCGAAATGTTCCCGTGCAGGCCGTCCTGTTTTCACCCAGCAGTGAGTAACGTATGAATCTATTCTTTCTGGGCAGCCTGATGCTGCTGGGCGCGTTCGGCGGGTTTGCCGCCGGTCTGCTGGGAATTGGCGGCGGCATGCTGCTCGTGCCCTTCATGATCATGCTTTTCCCCATGGTCGGGATGCCGGAGAGCATCATGGTGCACACGGCGATCGCCACTTCCATGAGCACCATTCTCTTCACCTCGCTGTCGAGCACGCGCGCCCACCATCGCAAGGGCGCCATACGTTGGGACATCGTCGCGGTACTGGCGCCGGGCATCATTGTGGGCGGCCTGCTGTCGGGAGGCGCTGCCTTTTCATACATCGATCCTGCCTGGCTTTCGCTGGTGTTTGCCTCGTTCGTGGCCTATTCGGCTGCACGCATGATGTGGGGCCGGCCGCCGGCGCCCGAACGCAGCATGCCGGGTAAATTGGGAACGTCCGCCATGGGCGTCGTGATCGGCTTCGCTTCGGGCCTGGTCGGAGCGGGTGGCGGGTTTTTATCCGTGCCCTTCATGGTGCGCGGTAATGTGCCCATCCATAATGCGGTGGCCACCTCTGCGGCACTGGGCTTCTTCATCGCGCTGGCCAACAGTGTGGGCTATGTCGTTTCGGGCAGCACGGTGGACACCGGGGTGCCCGGGATGTTCGGCTATATCCATGTGCCGACGCTGCTGAGCATTGTGGTGGTCAGCATGCTGACGGCCCCGCTGGGGGCAAAATGTGCCCACAGCCTGCCGATGTCATCGCTCAAGAAGGTGTTTGCCTTGCTGTTGTTCAGCCTTGCCGGCTACATGCTGTACAAGGCTGCCGTAGCCTTCGGCTGGTAGTTCGCGGAGAAGGGGTGTCAGCCCGGTGCCCTCAGGCCAACCCGGCAGGTTGGCCCGGGATGCGGTTTACGTCCGGGGAGCTGCGCTCTGCACGAAGGAGGGGCGACTGCGAAGTTTTTCTTCCAGCCGCTGCAGATTGGGGAATTGCTGGCGCCAGCCGAGGTCTTCGAAGCGCAGGTCCAGGTAGCCGAGCGCGCAACCCACAGCGACATCCGCCAGACTGAAGTTGACGCCCATGCAGAAGGCGGGCTGCTCTTCGAGTGATCGATTCATGTGATCGAGTGCGGCGTTGATCTTTCCGAACTGGCGATCGACCCAGGCCTGGCTGCGGAACTGTGGATCGCGCCGATGATTCTCGATCGTGATGGCGACGGCGGCATCCAGCACGCCGTCGGCAATCGCTTCCCAGCATTTCACGGCGGCACGGTCGCGGCCGGGCGGGGGCAGCAGGCGTCCCACCGGCGAGAGCGTATCGAGATATTCGACGATGACGCGGGAGTCAAATAGCGCACCGCCATCATCCATGATGAGACAGGGAACCTTCCCCAGCGGATTGTGCTGCTGAATGTTCGAGTCCTGTGCCCATACATCTTCCAGAACGAATTCGTATTCCAGCTTTTTTTCAGCCAGAACGACACGTGTTTTGCGCACGTAAGGGCTTGTCAACGAACCAATAAGTTTCATGGCGACGTTCTAGGGTTGGGGCGGCCAGAGTATAGCAGGCCGGGTCGACAAAATGACGCATTTTTACAACGTTTTTTACCGTTTCAGCAAGGCGGTCTGTAGTGTAGGGCCTGTGGATACCGAGGGCGACATAGGGAGGGCGGTGGTAGAATCCCTAGGTTCCGCTCGTGTCGGTCATCCATTTCATATCTCTTCTCATGCAAGTTTCCTCTCAGCTCTCTCCATTGAACGCGCTTTCCCCGCTTGACGGACGTTATGCCGGGAAGGCCGCCGTGCTGCGCAGCACGCTTTCCGAAGCGGCCTTCATGGCTCACCGTGTCGAGGTGGAAGTGGCCTGGCTGCTTGGCCTGGCCGAGGCCGGCCTGCCAGAACTGCCTGCTTTCTCTGAAGATGCCAAGCAGCGACTGGAACGCGTGGTGAACCAGTTCTCGGAAGACGACGCGGCACGTATCAAGGAAATCGAGAAGACCACCAACCACGACGTGAAAGCCGTGGAATATTGGCTTAAAGAACAGGTCGCCGAACATGCTGAATTGTCGCGGGCCGCGGAATTCATCCACTTTGCATGCACCTCCGAGGACATCAACAATACCTCGCATGCCCTGATGCTGACTCGCGCGCGCGAACAGGCGCTGTTGCCGCAATTGAACCAGCTCTGCGCCGTGCTCAAGCAGTTTGCACGTGATTTCGCCCGTCAGCCCATGCTGTCGCGCACACACGGCCAGCCGGCCAGCCCCACGACGCTTGGCAAGGAATTCGCCAACTTCGCCGCCCGTCTGGAACGCGCCATCCAGGCAATCGAAGCCGTGCAGCCCCTGGCCAAACTCAATGGTGCCACCGGGAACTACAACGCGCACATGAGCGCTTACCCGGAGATCGACTGGCCTGCCTTCAGCAAGGGCGTGTTGCAGCGTCTCGGGCTGACGCAGAATGAACACACGATCCAGATCGAACCTCACGACTGGATGGCTCAACTCTTCGACGCCGTGGCGCGGGCCAACACGATCCTGCTGGATCTGAACCGCGACATCTGGGGATACATCTCGCTGGGCTATTTCAAGCAGCGCCTGAAGGAAGGCGAAGTGGGGTCCTCCACCATGCCACACAAGGTGAACCCCATCGACTTCGAGAATTCCGAAGGGAATCTGGGTCTGGCCAACGCCATGCTGCGCCACTTGTCCGAGAAGCTGCCGATCTCGCGCTTCCAGCGCGACCTCACGGACTCCACCGTGCTGCGCAACCTGGGTGTGGGCTTCGGATACTGTGTGGTGGCCTACGACGCCTGCCTGCGCGGGCTCGGCAAGCTGGAACTGAACGCACAGGCCATAGATGCCGATATCGACGCGTGCTGGGAAGTGCTGGCCGAGCCGGTCCAGACCGTCATGCGCCGCTACGGTCTGCCTCAACCCTATGAACAGCTCAAGGCCCTGACGCGCGGCAAGGGCATCACGCAAGAAGCACTGACCGGGTTCATTCAGGGGCTGGATCTGCCCGAAGAGCCCAAGCAACGTCTGCTCAACATGACCCCTCGCAGCTATGTGGGGCTGGCCGTCGAGCTCGCAGAAAAGGTCTGATCGCGCCGCGAGAAAATTTTTTGAGAATTTTCTCGCGTTCTTGTTGACAGAGGAATTTTTGTCAGTATAGAATAACGATCTTTCAGGCAGTAACGGGCCGTTAGCTCAGTTGGTAGAGCAGCGGACTCTTAATCCGTTGGTCGAAGGTTCGAGCCCTTCACGGCCCACCAAAACTTCCTGAAAAACTTGAAATCAACCGCTCCTTGCGAGCGGTTTTTTTCTGCCCGCGGCATTCGCACGGGTTCTGGCCGACACCGTCCCGGCCCGTCAACTCCCCGCCTTGTCGCTTTTCACGTTCCCACCTGCTCAGGCCATCAGCGCCCGCATACTTTCCTTCACTTCCTTGACCACGCCACCCGCCGCAACGCCGGTCGAGTAGCCGACTGCGTCGATGAGGGAATCCAGGATGGTGTCGATCTGCTTGAGCATGCGCTGTATCCATACCCACACCGAACGGGCGCGTGTGCGCGCCTGCTCCACGCTGGCGAGCGTCCGGAGTTTGAAGCGCTGCGGCATGCCGATCAAGCCATGCGCAGCAATCTGTTCCGAAGAGATTTTCGGAATCTGTGCGCGCAGCTGTTCAAAGTGGAATGGCAGGTATTCCCACACGACCCGCAGTTCTGG
>JAJUFT010000145.1 GCA_029263615.1 Alcaligenaceae bacterium
CCTTGTACAGAGCATCGATGATGCCGGGTTCAAGCAGAGAGTTCATCTTGGCCATGATGCGCGCGCGTTTGCCTTCCCGCGCCGCCTGGGCTTCCGCCCGGACCATGGCCAGCATGGTTTCGTGCAGGGTGAAGGGTGACTGCAGCATGAGCCTCAGAGGACGGCGCGCGCCCAGGCCGGTCAGGAGGGAAAACACCTTGTCCATGTCTTCGCACAGGCGCTGGTCGGCCGTGAGCAGACCAAAATCCGTATAGAGCCGTGCGGTACGGGGGTGATAGTTGCCGGTACCCAGGTGCCCGTAACGCTTGATGCGCCCGCCTTCCCGGCGCAGCACGAGCGCCATCTTCGCGTGGGTTTTGTGGCCCACGACACCGTAACTGACGTGCGCCCCCACCTCTTCCAGCTTGGCGGCCCAATTGATGTTGGTCTGCTCGTCGAAGCGCGCCATGAGTTCGACCACGACCGTGACCTCTTTGCCGGCCTTGGCCGCGGACACCAGCAGCCGCATGAGCTCGGAATCCTCGCCCGTGCGATAAATGGTCTGCTTGATCGCAACCACATTCGGGTCGACGGCGGCAGCGGTGAGGAAATCCAGCACCGGCTGGAAGGACTGGTAAGGGTGGTGCAGCAGATGATCCTGTCGCGACAGGGCTTCAAACAGTGCGGCCGGATCATCACCCAGATTGTTCAGCGGGGCGGGCACCGGCGCCCGGTACGGCGGGAAGGACAGGTCGGGTCGGTCGACGGCATTGCACATCTGCATGAGTCGCGCCAGATTCACCGGCCCCTTCACGCGATAGGTGTCCTGCGGTGTGAGGCTGAATTCCTTCTGCAGAAAGGCTTCGAGCTCGGGCGGCGTAGAATCGTCGATTTCCAGGCGCACGGCCGCACCGAAATTGCGCTGCGAGAGCTCGCCCTGCAGAGCGTGGCGCAGATTGGTGATTTCTTCCTCGTCGACGAACAGGTCACTGTTGCGCGTCACCCGCCACTGGAAGCAGTCCCTGACCTCCAGCCCGGGAAACAGCTCCGCCGCGAAGGCGCGGATCAGCGCCGTGAGCAACACGAACCCATGGGGCAGGCCGCAGACCTCGACGGGCACCTTGATGATGCGGGGCAGCGCCCGGGGTGCCTGCATGATGGCAATCGTCGCCCGACGCCCGAAGGCATCCTTGCCTGACAGGGGCACGATGAAGTTCAGACTCTTGTTGTAGACGCGCGGGAAGGGATGCGCCGGGTCCAGGCCGATGGGCGTGAGCAGGGGCATCACATCCCGCAGGAAGGTTTCGTGCGCCCATTGCCGGGTGGCTTCATTCCAGTCCCGGCTGGGAATGAGGCCAATGCCCTCCTCCAACAGCGCGGGCATAATGACATCCGTCAGGAGCGCGTTCTGGCGATCGACCAGCTCGTGGGTGACCACATGGATGCGGGCAAAGGCGGCGTCCGGAGAATAGCCGTCCGCGGCGACCAGATCCGGATTCTGCCGCATCTGCTCCTTGAGACTGGCGATGCGGATCTCGAAGAACTCGTCGAGATTGGAACCGACGATGCATAGGTAACGCAGCCGCTCCAGCAGGGGGACGTCATCGCGTTCCGCCATGGACAGTACACGCTCATTGAACTTCAACAGCGAGAGTTCTCGGTTCAGGAGGCTGGGGTCGGACGAAGTCGGGAGCATGGAAAGCCAGTGGGGAAAAGAGGGGCAAATCGTATCTTTTACTTCAGAAATCTTACCGTCATATGACACAAGTCCCAAGCGGCGCCCGTTTGCGCCGGGGCCGCGCCACAGATGGGGAACTATAATCCGCCCAAGCCGTCAGCAAAGAGTCTCATCATGGACACCCTTCTCGCCGCCATCGACCTCGGGTCCAACAGCTTCCGACTTTCCATCGGACGGGTCGTTCAGCTGGATGGCGTTGCCCAGATCTACCCGATCGACCGTCTCAAGGAGCACGTCCGACTGGCTGCCGGGCTGGGCCCCGACAACGCCCTGGATGACGAATCCGTTCAAAGGGCCATCGAGGCGCTCAAGCGCTTCTCCGAGCGCATCGAGGGGTTCCACCCCAACCGGGTGCGCGCGGTTGCCACCAACACCCTGCGCATTGCCAGCAATGCCCGGCAGTTGCTTCCCCGCCTGGAAGATGCGCTGGGTTTTCCCATCGAGATCATTTCCGGTCAGGAAGAGGCACGCCTGATCTTCACGGGGGTGTCGCACGAGCTGCCGCCCTCTTCCCGCCGCCGTCTGATGATCGACATTGGCGGGGGGTCGACCGAGATCATCCTCGGCAAGGAGTTTCGGCCGCTCTACCTCACTTCGCTGCCCATGGGTTGCGTCAGCTACACCCGCCGCTTCTTTCCCGACGGTCACATCACGGACGAGCGCATGCGCAAGGCGGTGATGGCGGCCCGTCGCGAGGTCGAAACCATCGCGCGGGCGTATAAACGGGCTGGCTGGGACGAGGCCTACGGCTCCTCGGGCACCGCCAAGGGCCTGATCGCCGTGCTGGCGGAAACCGGCATGTCGCCCAAGGGCATTACGCGGGACGGACTCGAAAAGCTCAAGAACAAGCTGATTCGCGACGGCAAGGTGGACATGGGCAGCCTGCCGGGACTCAAGCCGGACCGCGCCGTGGTGCTGGCAGGCGGGCTGGCCATCATGCTGGGCGCGTTCCAGGAGTTGAAGATCGACCTCATGCGCCCCGGAGACGGCGCCTTGCGCATGGGCGTGCTTTACGACCTGCTGGGTCGCGACTCCAAGCA
>JAJUFT010000002.1 GCA_029263615.1 Alcaligenaceae bacterium
CCACGCCTTCCCATCCCGAACAGGACCGTGAAACGCCTTTGCGCCGATGATAGTGGACGGACGTCTGTGAAAGTAGGTCATCGTCAGGCACTTATCCCCGCAATACCCCACCCGAGCTCCTCGGGTGGGGTTTTGTCTTTGTGGCGACGGGAATCGGCTAAAATGCGGGTTTGGTGCCGCCGCTGCGGCACGTGTGTGATTCACAGGGAGACCCTCTTTCATGTCGCAAGTCTATCCCTCACCGGAACCTGCTGACGGCATCAGCCTGCGCAAACTGACCCATCTCATCTACGGGCTTTTTGCTCTTGGTCTGGTCAGTGCGGGGTTTTTTGGTGTGGCAACCATCGCCGCTGTCGTCCTGGCCTATCTGAAGCGCTCCGACGCTGCAGGCACCGTGTACGCTCCCCATTTCGACTGGGTTCTCAAGACGTTCTGGTGGGGGCTGCTGTGGTTTGTACTCAGCGGTCTGGCCACCTTCATCTTCATTGGCTGGCTGACCGGTCTGGTTGCGCTGGTGTGGGTGGTCTATCGTATTGCCAAGGGCTGGCTCGCGCTCTGCGCCGGCAATACGCCAACTGCAGACTTTTGACTCCCCCGAGTTGCCCTGCGGGGGCCATGACAAGAAAAACGCTGATCTCCTGACGGGTCAGCGTTTTTCTTTTGGGTACCAAGCGTACCCCGTGAATGGTCGAGTCGACGCTTACTTCAGATGAGCGCTGACCAGCTTGGTGAGTTCGAACATGGAGACCTGGTCTTTTCCGAACAGCGGACGCAGCTTGTCGTCTGCATTGATATTGCGGCGGTTCTTGGGGTCTTGCAGGTCGTGCTTCTTGATGTATTCCCAGATTTTCTTGGTCACTTCAGTGCGGGGAAGCGGTTCGGAACCGATCACGGCTGCGAGGGTGGCGCTCGGCGTAAGAGGTTTCATGAAAGCTGCATTGGGTTTGCGAGCGGTTTTTTGCGACGTTGCCATAGAACGGGGCTCCTGACTGAAGTGATTGAATTGAATGTACGGGGTGCAGCATAACTTGATAGAAATCTGAGCACCAGCGTTGTGTAGGGATTGTGCCATGGGAATGGCCTTTCGCGCGCGGCAGACACGCAGTTGAGCTATGTTAATCTGCCGGTTGTGCGCTCATCCATAGATTGTGCAGGGTTCCCACAAGAATGTCGTATCAACATGTATTGCAGGCCGTCTCTGCGTATCACGCTGAACTGAAGGCCATTCGTCGCGACATCCACGCTCATCCCGAACTCGGTTTCCAGGAAACCCGCACCGCCGCGCTGGTCGAGCGCTGTTTGCGGGCATATGGCTATGAAGTCCATACCGGAATTGGCCGCACGGGGGTGGTGGGCGTGCTGGAAGGCAAGGCGAACGACAGTGGGTTGACTGTCGGTTTGCGCGCCGATATGGATGCGCTGCCGATACACGAATCTTCCGAGTTTCCGCACCGTTCCCGGCAAGCGGGCGTGATGCATGCCTGCGGGCACGACGGCCACACCACCATTTTGTTGGGTGCGGCGCGCCATCTGGCCGAGACGCGAGATTTCAACGGGCGCCTGGTGGTGATTTTCCAGCCAGCAGAAGAAGGGCTCGGCGGCGCGCAATCCATGCTCGAGGATGGTTTGTTCGAGCGTTTCCATTGTGATGCCATCTATGCGCTGCACACCTGGCCCGGTTTGCCGGCCGGGGTCATCGGCGTCAACCCCGGGCCAATGATGGCCGCCGCGGATTCTTTCGAAATCCAGATCGAAGGGCGCGGTGGACACGGCGCCCACCCCTATCAGACCAACGACCCGATCGTGATTGCGGCGCAGCTGATCAACGCGCTGCAGACCATCGTGTCGAGAAACATCCCCGCACCGGATGCGGCCGTGCTGACCATTGCTGCCGTGAATGCGGGCAGCCTGGATGCCATGAACGTCATTCCACATCGGGCGTCCATGGTCGGGACCGTCCGCACGTTCAGCCCGGTCGTGCAGGAACAGGTCATCTCGCGCATGCAGGAAATTGTCGATGGGGTGGCCACCGCGTTCCGCGCGCAGATCGTACTCAAGTACAAGCGGCTCTTTCCGGCGACCATCAACACGCCTCATCATGCGGGCCTGGTCGCCGATGTTGCGCGCGAGCTGTTTGGTGACGATCAGGTGGTCGATGACCTGGTGCCCTCCATGGGCTCCGAAGATTTCTCCTTCATGTTGCAGCAAAGGCCGGGGGCCTACTTCCGGCTGGGGCAGGGTGGCGCCGAAGAGGGCCGTTTCCTGCACAACGCTGCGTTTGATTTCAATGACGCTGTCATTCCCCACGGCTGTGCCATGTTCGTGCGCCTGGTGGAACGCAGCATGCCGCTGGCCGGTGGCCGGCACGCCGAGTAGATGCTCATGTCCGAACTTATTTCCCAGACCCTGACCCTCATCCGCCCCGACGACTGGCACCTGCACCTGCGCGATGGCGCCACGCTGCAGTCGGTCATCGCGCATACGGCCCGCCAGTTCCAGCGGGCCATCATCATGCCCAACCTTCAGCCGCCGGTCACCACCGGGGAACGCGCCCTCGAGTACCGTGAGCGCATTCTGGACGCGGTGCTCAAGGCCGGCCTGCCAGCCGATGCCTTCACGCCCCTGATGACGCTGTACCTCACGGACAACACCTCCGCGGAAGAGATCAGGGGGGCGTACGCTACGGGCGTCATTCACGCCGTGAAGCTGTATCCGGCCGGGGCCACGACCAATTCCGATGCCGGGGTAACCGATCTGCTGGGGCGCTGCGGCGATGCGCTGGAGGCCATGCAGGACATCGGCATGCCTTTGCTGGTTCACGGGGAAGTCACCGACCCGGACGTCGACCTGTTCGACCGCGAGGCGGTGTTCATCGAGCGGGTCATGATTCCCCTGCGTCAGCGATATCCGGCGCTGAAAGTCGTCTTCGAGCACCTGACGACCAAGGAAGGGGTCGACTACGTGAGCCAGGCGGACGGCCCGATCGCCGCCACGCTGACGGCCCACCATCTGCTCTACAACCGCAATGCCATCTTCCAGGGCGGCTTGCGGCCCCACTGGTACTGTCTGCCCGTGCTGAAGCGTGAAGTGCATCGGCAAGCGCTTCTTGAGGCGGCGACGAGCGGGTCACCCCGCTTTTTCCTGGGCACCGACAGTGCGCCGCATGCCCGCGGGCGCAAGGAGCACGCCTGCGGCTGTGCGGGTTGTTACACAGCTCTGCATGCCATGGAACTGTATGCGACGGCCTTTGAGCGCGCCGGCCGGCTCGACAAGCTGGAAGCGTTCGCCAGCCTCAATGGGCCCGCGTTCTATGGCCTGCCGGTCAATAGCGGCACCCTGACGCTTGAGAAACGTCCTTTCACCATTCCGGAAACGGTTCCCATGGGGGACGATGAGCTGGTCCCGCTTGCGGCGGGTGAAGCGCTGGAATGGAGTGTCAGAGAAGACTGACCTGAAAGCGAGACGGCAGGGAGCGGCGCCGGACCTGGCCATGACAGGCTCTAGGGCCGGGCCGGACCTGGCATTGGCCGGGCTTCAGGGCCTCGCCGAGCCTCGTATGACCCTGCTCCCGGGCCACCCGGGGCCAGGCTGCGAGCGGAGTCCCGGGCCACTCAGGGACAGGCTCCGAGGCGCTGGGCAGGCGAAGCTCAGCTTTCGGCCCGCTTGGCTTCCAGCAGTTCCCAGCGCTCGAACAGGGCTTCAAGTTTTTTCTCGAGCTCAGCCAATTCTTCATGGATCTGCGTGGCCCGTTCCGGGTTCTTCTGATAGAGCTCCGGATCGGAGAGCTCGGTCGTGAGGGCTTCCTGCCGGGCTTCCACTTCGGCAATGGTATCGGGCAGGGATTCCAGCTCCTTTGCTTCCCAATTGCTCAGGCGGCTGCGGCCGCTCTTGGGGCGTGTCGGTGCCGCAGCAGGCCTGGCCTGCGGGGCCGCCTGCGCTGCCGGTTTCGGGGCCTCGTTTTCCCGCGGCTTGCGTTGTGCCAGCCAGTCGTCGTAACCGCCCACGTACTCGCCCCAGACACCTTCGCCTTCGGCGACCAGCGTCTGAGTCACCACATTGTCGAGGAAGGCGCGGTCGTGGCTGACCAGCAGAACGGTCCCGCTGTAGTCCTGGATGAGCTCTTCAAGGAGTTCGAGGGTCTCGATATCCAGGTCGTTGGTTGGCTCATCGAGAACGAGCACGTTGGTGGGGCGGGCAAACATGCGCGCCAGGGCCAGACGGGCGCGCTCGCCGCCCGAGAGCGAAGATACCGGGGACTGCGCCCGGGCAGGAGGAAAGAGGAAGTCTTCCAGGTAGCTCATGACGTGCTTGCGCTGGTCGCCGATTTCCACCCATTCGCTGCCGGGGTTGATGGTCTCGGCCAGCGTGGCGTTCTCGTCCAGACGGGAACGCATCTGGTCGAAGTAGCCCACGGTGAGGTTGGTGCCATGGCGCACCGTGCCGTTGTCCGGTTTGAGTTCACCCAGAATAATTCTGAGCAGGGTGGTCTTGCCGGCGCCGTTCGGGCCGATCAGGCCGATGCGGTCACCCCGCATGATGGTGGTCGACAGGTTGCGCACAATGACGCGGTCACCGAAGCGGTGGCTGACATTCTCAAGCTCGGCCACCAGCTTGCCGGAGCGGGCGCCTTCCGCCACGGCCATGCGCACATTGCCTGACTGTTCACGACGCGCTGCGCGTTCACGACGCAGCTGTTCCAGACGGCGCACGCGCCCCTCGTTACGGGTGCGCCGGGCCTCCACGCCCTTGCGGATCCAGACTTCTTCCTGGGCCAGAAATTTGTCGAAGCGCGAATTCTGCTGTGCTTCGGCTTCCAGCATTTCGGCCTTACGGGCCTGCCACTGCGAGAAATTGCCGGGAAAACTGTAGAGCTGGCCGCGGTCGAGTTCCACGATGCGGTTGGCGACTTCGTCGAGAAATCGTCGATCGTGGGTGATCACCACCAGGGTGCAGCGAGATTCCAGCAGCTTTTCCTGCAGCCAGAGAATGCCGTCGAAATCGAGGTGGTTGGTGGGTTCGTCGAGCAGAAGGAGATCGGGCTGGTCGGCCAGCGCGCGGGCCAGGGCCACCCGTTTGCGGGTGCCGCCGGACAGACCTTCGATGCGAGCGTCGCCCTGCAGGCCGAGCTGATCGATCAAGGTGCCGGCAATGGAGGGGCGTTGCCAGTCTTCGCGTTCAATATAGTTGCCGCAAAGCACTTCCATGACGGTGGCCTGGGGGTCGAGCTCGGGTTCCTGTTCGACCGTGGCGACGGTCAGGCCATTCATCCGCATGACCTCTCCGTCGTCGGGTTCAATGCGGCCATCCAGAATCTTGAGCAGAGAGGACTTTCCCGCCCCGTTGCGGCCGATCAGGCCGATGCGGTCGCCTTGCAATATGCTGAAGTCGGCACCATCCAGCAGGGCATGGTGCCCGAAAGCCAGTTGAACCTTGGAAAGCGTGATCAGGGATACGGTCATCGTGCTGAGAAATCGGAAGCAGAAAAAACAAGACGGCGCAAACACCTGCCGCCAGGAGCCTTCTATTGTCGCAGGTTACAATGCCCGGGTGGGGCGAGTCGGGCAGTCGCGGTGTGCAAGCATCGAGGAAGGTCCGGACTCCATAGGGCAGGGTAGCGGCTAACAGCCGTCCGGCGTCGTGGCACGCACGTGCCGCCAAGCCGAGGAATAGGGCCACAGAGACGAGTCTGCGGCGGGGGCTCTTCGGGGCACGGGTACGGCCACTCCGTACTCCGCATCGGTTCTGCCGGTGCGACGCTGCAGGGTGAAACGCGGCAACCTCTACCCGGAGCAACATCAAATAGGCATGCGCCGGCTCTTCGGAGCCGACAGGGCGGCCCGCCCGAGCATGCGGGTAGATGGCACGAGCGCGTCAGTAATGGCGCGCCCAGATGAATGATTGCCCGTCGGTCATCCGGCGTACAGAATCCGGCCTATAGACTCGCCTCACATTTCTTCACCATCGGGGTCTTCCCCGGGTGTCAAGCTAAAGCTCTTCCTTTAGTAGATCTTCCAATCCCTTGATTTTCATATGATTTTCCCGCTGGCGAAATCTTCATTTCGCCGCTAAGTGCTTGTTGTCATTGAAAAAAATCGCTACCTGCGCTTGACCGTGTCATTCGCTTACCGTAGAGTGGGAGAAAGTAGGATAAAGTGCACGAAAGTGGGGGAAAAGGTCTTGTTCCAGGGAAGCAGCGCACTCTCGTTGGATGCCAAGGGTCGGTTGACAATACCGACCCGGCATCGTGACGCGCTCGCCAACCAGTGCGACGGCCAATTGACCCTTACACGCCACCCGGATGGATGTCTGCTGGTCTATCCGCGCCCGGTCTGGGAAGTGAAGCGCGAGGAAATCGCGCGCCTTCCGGCAGGTGCGCGTGTGCTGCAGCGACTCATGTTGGGAAATGCTCAGGACGTCGATATCGACGGAGCAGGGCGCATTCTGGTTGCGCCCGAACTACGCAGCGCCGCCGGGCTCAGCAAGGAAGTCATGCTGCTGGGCATGGGCGCGCATTTCGAGCTTTGGGATGCAGTGACCTTGCAGCGTCGTGAAGCAGAAGACCTGGCCAAGGGCATGGCGGACATCCTTGATCAATTTTCTTTCTGAGCGGTTTTATGGAATTCGTGCACCGTACCGTGCTGTTGGAGCCCGCAGTGGACGCATTGCTGAACGCATCGTTCGGCAAGCGTCGCGCGCGTGGCACGCAGGCTTCGGAGGTCGCACCGCCGCTCAACGGCATCTATGTCGACGGCACCTTTGGTCGCGGGGGGCACAGCCGACTGCTGCTGGAACGGCTCGGGCCTGACGCCACCCTGGTGGTCTTCGACAAAGACCCGCAAGCCATCGAGGTTGCCCGGGAACTGAGTGAACGCGATCCGCGTGTACGGGTGGTTCACGGCGGCTTCGGCGATATGCCTGAACACCTTGAGGCTTTGGGAATACGGCAGGTCAACGGCGTATTGCTGGACCTGGGCGTCTCATCGCCTCAGATCGACGACGCAAGTCGGGGCTTTTCCTTCATGAGGGATGGCCCGCTCGACATGCGCATGGACACCAGCAGCGGGATCACCGCCGCGCAATGGCTGGAAGAAGCCAGCCTTGAAGAAATAAAGGAGGTCATAGCTCATTATGGCGAAGAACGGTTTGCTTTCCAGATTGCAAAGGCGGTTGTTGCTGGCCGCGAATCACGGCCGCTGCGCACCACGCTCGAACTCGCCGAGCTCGTCGCCAACACCGTCCGCACTCGCGAAAAAGGTCAACACCCGGCCACACGCAGCTTTCAAGCTATACGGATTCACATCAACCAGGAGCTCCAGGAACTCGCTTGCGCCCTCGCGGCAATTCTGACCGTGCTCGCCCCGGGAGGGCGACTGGCCATCATCAGCTTCCATTCCCTGGAAGACCGCATGGTCAAGCAATGCATTGCGGCGGCTGCGCGGCCGGGGATGGCCATGGCGCGTCTGCCCATTCCTGAAGACCAGATGCCGCCGCCCGTTCTGATTTCGCTCGGCAAGGTGGTGCCCAGCGCCGAAGAAACGGCAGAGAACATCCGCGCGCGCTCGGCGGTCATGCGAGTCGCCGAACGCACCGAGGCACCGCTTCACCCCGATCAGGGGGCTTCCTTCGTCAAGGCCATGCGGCTGGTGCCGCTGGGTGGCAAGACCCGCGGAGGGAAGCGCTGATGGGTCGCATGTGCGTCGTCCTCGCAATTGCTCTCATGGTTTCCGCCATCTCTCTGGTGACGGCCCGCCATCAATCGCGTCAGTTGTTCGTGGCGGTCGAGCGTCTCGAAGATCGCAGCCGTGAGCTCGACATCGAATGGCGTCGGCTGCAGCTCGAGCGCGCCGAGCTGGCACGCAACGCACGTATCGACCACATCGCCCGGCGGGACCTGGGCATGGTCACCGTCACCCCCGAACGCAGCATCTATCTCGACCGGCTCGACTCGGGCAGCGGGCAAGGAGGGCAGCGGTGAAACGCATCCCCTTCTTCAATAGTCCCGTGCTGGACCGGCAGATGCCCATGTGGCGGGCGAAGCTGGTCTTTCTGCTTCTGATGCTCGGCTTCACCGCCCTGTTTGCCAAGGCCCTTTATGTACAGGGCATGGATGACGAGTTTCTGCAGGCCCAGGGGGAACGACGCTACGAGCGCACCCTGGTGCTGCCGGCCACGCGCGGCAAGATCTTCGACCGGAGCGGCTCGGTGGTCCTGGCCTCCAGTGTGCCGGCCCGGGCGATCTGGGCCATCCCGGAAGACACCCGCTCGGCGACCCCGGAGCAACTGGCGGAACTGTCCCGCCTGCTGGAAATGGATGTTGCCGATCTCACGGCCCGGGTGGCCGATACCAGGCGGACCTTCGTCTACATCAAGCGGCAAGTCTCCCTGGATGTCGCCGAGAAGATCCGCAAGCTCAACGTGCCGGGCTTCCATCAGCTGGGCGAAATGCGCCGCTTTTATCCGGAAGGCAGTCTGATGGCCCACGTCCTGGGCTTCACCAACATTGAGGATGAGGGCATCGAAGGCGTGGAGCTGGCCTTCAACGAGGCCCTGTCCGGTCAGGCGGGTTCGCGCCGGGTGATCAAGGATCGACTCGGTCGCGTGATCGAAGACGTTCAGGCGGTGGTGCCACCGGTTGACGGCAAGGATCTGCATGTGTCCATCGACGCCGGCCTGCAGTACGACACATACATGGCGCTCAAGAAAGCCATGGAAGAACACAAGGCGAACGCCGCCGCGGGCATCGTTCTGGATGTGCAGACCGGCGAAGTGCTGGCGCTGGTGAATCTGCCGTCCTACGACCCCAATGACCGCGCTGATCGCAAGGGCGCCGCCCTGCGCAACCGGGCCATGGTCGATACCTTCGAGCCCGGTTCCACCATGAAGCCCTTCACGGTGGCACTGGCGTTGGATCGTCGCAAGATTACGCTGAATACCACCTTCAACACGGGCAACGGCCAGTACCGTTACCAGGGCCACACCATTTCCGATGTCAGCCGCAATGGGGTGGTGAATGTGGCCGACATCGTGCGCCGTTCCAGCAATATCGGCATGGCCATGATCGCCGAGCGGCTCAGTGCCCAGGACATGTGGACCACCTTCAGCGAACTGGGTTTCGGGCGTGCGCCGGAAGCCAATTTCCCCGGCGTGGCGTCCGGCCGTCTGCGGCCCTGGGAGCGCTGGCGCCCCATTGAGCAGGCCACCATGGCCTATGGCTACGGGCTGTCGGTTTCGCTGCTGCAGATGGCACAGGCCTATACCGTCTTCGCGCGCGATGGCGACATGGTGTCGCTGTCACTCCTGAAGCGGGAAGGCGCCGCCACCAGCAAGCAGGTCTTCAGCCCTCAGGTGGCGCGTCAGGTGCGCGAGATTCTCGAGGCCGCTGCAGGGCCGGACGGTGCCCGGCTGGCTCAGGTGAAGGGGTATCGGGTCGCGGGCAAAAGCGGCACGGCAAGAAAGATTGTGAATGGCAAATACAGCAAGACAGACTACCGCAGCTCCTTTGTGGGCTTCGCGCCGGTATCGAACCCCCGCATCGTGGTGGCCGTCACCATTGACGAACCACGCGGCGGTGCGTACTACGGCGGGCGCGTCGCGGCTCCTGTGTTTGCAGATGTGGTGGCCAGCAGCCTGCGGCGACTCGGTGTGCCGCCGGATGCGCCGATCGAATCGATGGTGGCCGTCGGACCAAATGGAGAAAGGGCACGATGAGGGCTCAAGAAATCGTCGAGTGGCTGCAAGGTCAGGTCAAGGGTCAGGCGCGACTGTGCCTGGATTCGCGTCAGATTCAGGCGGGAGATGTGTTCTTCGCCTGCCCCGGGATCGCCGGGGATGGGCGCGACTATATCGGCAACGCGGTGGCCGCCGGAGCGAGCGCCTTGGTGGTGCAGCAGCCGCTGCCCGAGGGGGTCCGGGCGGAAGGCCTTTCGGTGCCGGTACTTGAGGTGCCGAATCTCGGGGCTCTTCTGGGCGAAACGGCCCACCTCTGGTATGACCGCCCTTCGGAAGCGCTGTCCGTGGTGGCCATCACGGGCACCAACGGCAAGACCAGCGTTGTGCAGTGGGTCGCTGCGGCCCTGAACGCCGGCGATGTGCCCTGCGGCACCATTGGCACACTGGGCGCCACCCTGCCGGATGGCACCAATCTGGGCGGGGATCTCACCACGCCGGATGTCCTCGCCATGCACGGGCTGATGGCCGCGATGCGTGACGCCGGCGCCCAGGTGGTGGCGATCGAGGCCTCCTCGATCGGGGTGGTGCAGGGCCGCCTCGATGCCCTGCAGCTGGACATTGCCGGCTTCACCAATCTCACCCACGATCACCTGGACTACCACGGCACCTTCGATGACTACCGGGCGGCGAAGTTCGCGTTGTTCGACTGGCCGGGTCTGCGGGCGTCGGTGGTCAACGCCGATGACGAGGCGGGGCGTCAGCTCATAGCCCGTCTGGCAGGGCGCACCCTGCTGTCGTATTCGCTGGAGAGCGGGACGGGCGCCGGCATTGTGGCCCAGGACATCCATGCGGGCACGCATGGTCTGATTTTCAACCTGTCGCGCGACGGCGCCAGTGCACAGGTGCTCACGCATCTGATCGGGCATCACAATGTGTCCAACTTGCTGTTGGTGGCAGGGGTGCTTCAGGAGCTGGGCTGGTCGCTCTCGCGCACGGCCCGCATTCTGGCCGAACTGCGGCCGGTACCCGGGCGCCTGGAACTGGTCGGGGCCTTGGGCGCAAACGGCACGGGCCCCATGGTGGTGGTCGATTACGCCCACACTCCGGATGCGCTGGAGCGCGCCCTGTTTGCGCTGCGCGGTGTGGCCGAGGAGCGCGGCGGCCGGGTCGCCTGCGTGTTCGGTTGCGGCGGCAATCGCGACCGTGCGAAGCGTAGCCTCATGGGTGAAGTGGCCGACAGGCTGGCCGACACTGTGGTCGTGACGAGCGACAACCCGCGCGACGAAGACGCGTCCGAGATCGCGTCCCAGATTGTGGCGGGCATGAAGACCGCACCGCAGGTGGAACTTGATCGCGCCGTGGCCATTCTGGACACCATCTGGCGTGCCCGGCCCGCGGACGTTGTGCTGCTGGCCGGCAAGGGCCACGAGACCTATCAGGAAGTGAAGGGCAAGCGCAGCCCCTTCGATGACCGCGAGTGGGGCCGCTTCGCCCTGACATGGCGCGGCCAGCATGCCATCGTCACCGACACTCGCAGCCTGGAAGCGGACCAGGTATTCCTGGCACTGAGCGGTGAGCGTTTCGATGGTCATGACTACGTGCATCAGGCGGGAGAACGAGGCGCAGTGGCCGCGGTTGTGGCGCACCCGGTGGCGGATGCGGGCCTGCCGTTGTTCGTGCTCGGTGACACCCGACTGGCCTTGCGGCGCATTGCCACGGCCTGGCGCCGCCAGTTCAATCTGCCCCTCATCGCCGTCACCGGCAGCAATGGCAAGACCACGACCAAGGAGATGATTGCCTCCATCCTGCGCGCATGGCTGGGCGCGGAAGCCGTGGTCGCCACACGTGGCAACCTCAACAATGACATCGGGCTGCCCCTGAGCCTGCTGCGACTTGGTACCGCGCACCGGGCCTCGGTGTTCGAAATGGGCATGAATCACCCGGGCGAGATCGCCCTGCTGGCAGAGATTGCCCGCCCGACCATCGCACTGGTGAACAATGCGCAGCGCGAACACCAGGAATTCATGCATACGGTGGAAGCTGTCGCACGTGAGAACGGTTCGGTGCTGCTGGGTCTGGGCGCCTCGGGGGTGGCCGTGTACCCGGGCGACGAACCCTACGCCGATCTGTGGCGCGACATGGCGGGCGAAGCGCGCAGCCTCTGCTTCGGGTTTGGCTCGCACTTTCCGGTGCATGCGGAAGACATCCGCGTGGAACCCACCCACACCCGTTTCCGACTGGTGACGCCGGCGGGCCGTGCCATGGTGGACCTGCACATGCCGGGGGTGCACAACCTGCGCAATGCGATGGCGGCTGCGGCCTGCGCGGTCGCCGCGGGGGCGCCGATCGAAGCGGTGGTGCGCGGGCTGGAATCCTTCAATCCGGTGGCCGGACGGATGCAATTCCATACACTGCCGGACGGGCATCAGCTCATCGATGACAGTTACAATGCGAACCCTGACTCTGTGCGGGCCGCCATCGATGTTCTGGCCGGCCTGCCCGGTCGCCGCACCCTGGTGCTGGGCACCATGGGAGAAATCGGCGACAACAGTCCCGCCATGCATGCCGAAGTCGGCGCTTACGCTCGCGAGCGCGGCATCGACATGCTTTTCACTTTTGGCAGTGAAGCCGCCCACGCCGCGCGCGCGTTCGGGGACGGCGCATTGTCGTTCGTGGACATGCCCGGTCTGGTAGCTGCGTTGGCTGACCAACCGCCCGGTCATGTCCTGGTCAAAGGATCGCGCAGTACCCGAATGGAAAGAGTCATAGAAGCAATCGTCCCGGCCCGCAACGGTCAATCGGGGGGGCATCATGCTGCTTGAGCTGGCCCGCTGGCTCTCCGATGAGCATTTCAGAGCCTTTGGCGTCATTGAATACATCACCTTGCGTGCCGTGCTGGCCTGCGGCACCGCGCTGCTGATCGGTTTGCTGGCCGGTCCCTGGGTGATTCGCCGTCTCACCGAGCTGAAGATCGGGCAGGCCGTGCGTTCCTACGGCCCGCAAAGCCACCTGCAGAAAACCGGCACGCCCACCATGGGCGGCGCGCTCATCCTGATCTCGATCGGGGTGGCCACCCTGCTCTGGGCTGACTGGACCAACCGCTTCGTCTGGGTGGTACTGCTGGTCACCTTCGGCTTTGGCTGGATCGGTTGGGCCGACGATTACAAGAAAGTCGTGAATCGCGACCCGGAAGGCATGTCCTCGCGTCGCAAGTTCTGCTACCAGGCCGTGATCGGTCTGGTGGCCTCGGTTTACCTCTCGTTTGCCGTGGCCGCGCCCGACAACGCCGAACTCTGGCCGTTGTTTCGGGACTGGGTGATGAGCGGTTTCACCATGCCCCTGCCGAATCGCACGGACCTGATCGTGCCATTCTTCAAGTCGGTCAGCTACCCGCTGGGGGTCTTCGGCTTTGCCGCCCTGACCTGGCTGGTCATCGTGGGTTCGAGCAATGCCGTGAACCTGACGGACGGTCTGGATGGGCTGGCCATCATGCCGACCGTGATGGTCGGCAGTGCGCTGGGCATCTTCGCCTATGTGGTCGGTCGCGTCGATTACTCGAAATATCTGCTGTTTCCCTACATTCCAGGGGCGGCCGAACTGATGGTCCTGTGCGCGGCGATCGCGGGGGCCGGGTTGGCCTTCCTGTGGTTCAACGCCTATCCGGCCCAGGTCTTCATGGGCGATGTGGGCGCGCTGGCCCTGGGCGGCGCGCTGGGCACCATTGCCGTCATCGTCCGGCAGGAAATCGTGCTGTTCATCATGGGCGGGGTCTTCGTGGTGGAAACGCTGTCGGTGATGCTGCAGGTCACCTGGTTCAAGTACACGAAGAAACGGTACGGCGAAGGGCGGCGCATCTTCAGGATGGCGCCGCTGCATCACCATTTTGAGGTCACGGGCTGGAAGGAAACCCAGGTCGTGGTGCGTTTCTGGATCATCACCATGATGCTGGTGCTGGTCGGTCTGGCGACGTTGAAGCTGCGATGAATACGACTCCGTTCCCCTCTCTGCAGCAAACGGGTCTGACCCTGATCCTGGGGTTGGGAGAGACCGGTCTGGCCGCCACTCGCTGGTGCCTGCGCAACGGCGTGTCACTGCGCGTGGCCGACACGCGTGAGGCGCCTGCCGGTCTGGAAGCGCTCCGGGCCGAGATGGGCAGCCAGGCGGACATTCGCGTGGGCGACGCGGCGTTGGACGCTGCCACCCTCGCCGGGGTGACGCGCATTGTCATCAGCCCGGGGCTTTGCCCCACCGATGCGCCGCTGGCGGGCTTCCTGCAGCAAGCACGCGGGCAGGGCGCCGAGATCCTCGGTGAAATCGAATTGTTTGCCCTGGCCCTAGCCGACCTCGCTGCCGAGGGATACCGGCCCAAGGTGGTGGCCGTGACCGGGACCAATGGCAAGACCACCGTGACGGCCATGGCTCGCCGGCTGGCGGAAGCGGCCGGCTTCACGGCGGTGGCGGCCGGCAACATCAGCCCGCCGGCCCTCACGGCGCTGATGAGTGCCGTTGACCAGAAGGCGCTGCCGGATGTCTGGGTGCTGGAGCTCTCCAGCTTCCAGCTCGAGAGTACCTTCAGTCTGAGGCCGGATGCCTCGGTGGTGCTCAACGTCACGCAGGATCATCTTGACTGGCATGGCTCCATGCAGGCCTATGCCGGGGCCAAGGCGCGCCTGCTTGCGGCGGCGAACATCGCCATCGTGAACCGGGATGACCCGCTGGTCCTCGACATGGTGGACAGCCTGGCTTCGCCGCGTGTGCGCAGCTTCGGGCGAGGCCTGCCGGAATATGCGGGTGATGTCGGCCTGGAAGACAGCGGCGGCATCGAATGGCTCTGCGCCGTAGCGCTACCGGAGGAAGCGTCCGAAACCGGCGCGGCTCGTCGCAAGAACAAGGAAGCGCCTCAGCGTCACACGGGCACCGCTCAGCGGCTCATGCCGGTCGATGCCCTGCGACTGCGCGGTCGTCACAATGCCTTGAACGCGCTGGCGGCCCTGACCCTGGTGCAGAGCATCGGTGGCGCTCTGGCGCCCATGCTGCATGCCCTGCGCGAATATCAGGGCGAACCCCATCGCTGCCAGTTTCTGCGGAGCGTGGGCGGTGTGGACTTCGTCAATGACAGCAAGGGCACCAACGTCGGGGCCACGGTGGCTGCGCTCGAGGGGATGGGGCGGCCGGTGGTGTTGATCGCCGGCGGTCTGGGCAAAGGCCAGGACTTCACGCCCCTGGCCCAGGCTATCGAACTGCACGCCAAAGCCGTCGTGCTCATCGGCAAGGATGCCCCCTTGATCCGCGCCGCGCTGGGGCAGACGGCACTGGCGCTGCGCGATGCGGACTCCATGGAAGCGGCGGTGAATGCCGCCATGGATCTGGCCGTCCCGGGCGATGTCGTGCTGCTGTCGCCGGCTTGCGCCAGCATGGACATGTTCCAGAATTACGGGCAGCGCGGTCACCGCTTTGCCGAGGCGGTGGACGAACTCGCACTTGACCGGGGGGACGTGGCATGAGCCTGTTCTCCAGTCTCGGTGGTGCAGGCAGTGTCAGGGCAGGGCGCACCGGCATGCCCCTGTTCGACGGCACGCTCATCGTGGTCTGCATCTCGCTGGTGCTGTTCGGCCTGCTGATGGTGTATTCCGCCTCCATCGCGCTGGCCGACGGGCCCCGCTATGAAGCCTATGGGCGCTACTATTTCGTGATCCGTCACGGGATCTTCATTGCCATCGGCCTGGTGACCGGGCTGATTGCACTGACCGTGCCCATGAAGGTCTGGGAACAGCTGGCCATGCCGCTCTTCCTGTTCTGCGTGCTGCTGCTGATCGTCGTGCTCATTCCCGGGATCGGCCGCGAAGTGAATGGGGCGCGGCGCTGGCTGCCGCTGGGCATCGTCAATTTCCAGCCCTCCGAGCTCATGAAAGTGGCCGTGGTGCTGTTCGCGGCCAATTACACGGTGCGCAAGCAGCAGCACATGCACAGCTTCTTCCGCGGGTTTGTGCCCATGTGTTGCGCCCTGGCGGTCGTGGGCATTCTTCTGCTGCTCGAGCCCGACCTGGGCGCCTTCATGGTGATTGTGGCGATCGCCATCGGTCTGCTGTTCATCGGCGGGATCAACGGCAAGCTCTTCACCCTGCTGCTCGGCAGCCTGGTGGCCAGCTTCCTTGCCCTGATCTGGCTGTCACCCTGGCGGCGCGAACGTCTGTTCGTCTATCTGGATCCGTGGAACCCGGAAAATGCCTATGGCAGCGCCTATCAGCTTTCCCATTCCCTGATTGCGCTGGGGCGTGGCGAGTGGTTTGGCGTGGGCCTGGGGTCGAGCGTCGAAAAACTGCACTATCTGCCTGAAGCGCATACCGACTTCATCGTCGCCGTGATCGGCGAGGAGCTTGGATTCGTCGGCGTCGCCACCTTGATCTTCGCGTTCGCCTTCGTCGTGTGGCGCGGGTTCGAAATCGGCCGGCAGGCCATTGCCATGGACCGCACCTTCAGTGGCCTGGTGGCGCAAGGCGTCGCCCTGTGGGTTGGGGTGCAGACCTTCATCAATATTGGCGTGTGCATCGGCCTGCTGCCCACCAAGGGCCTGACGCTGCCGATGGTCAGCTATGGCGGGACGGGCATTGTCATGAACATCGCCGCGGTCGCTCTCATGCTGAGAGTGGATCACGAGAACCGCAATCTGATGAGGGGGAAGCGCACATGAGCACGCGGACCCTGATCGTGATGGCGGGCGGCACCGGAGGCCACATCATGCCCGGTCTGGCCGTCGCCCATGAAATGAAGGCCCGTGGCTGGCGCGTGCTATGGCTGGGTAACCCGGGGCGGATGGAAGGGCGGCTGGTGCCGGAGCACGGTTTCGAGATGCTGCCCCTGAGTTTTTCCGGCGTGCGCGGCAAGGGGCTGGCGGCGTTGGTGAAGCTGCCCTTCACGCTGGCGGCGGCCTGCCTGCAGGCGCGCAAGGCGCTTGCTCAGGCCCGGCCCGACGTGGTGCTGGGCATGGGTGGCTATGTGGCTTTCCCGGGCGGCCTGATGGCGCGCCTGGCGGGGATTCCGCTGGTGGTGCATGAGCAGAATGCCGTGGCAGGGACGGCCAATCGCTGGCTGGCGCGCGTGGCGCGCAAGGTGCTCGCGGGTTTCCCCGGCGCGCTCCACGGCGCGCTGATGGTTGGCAACCCTGTGCGGGAAAATTTCCGAACCCTCGCCCCCACCACCGAGCGCTATGCAGGTCGCCAGGGTCCGCTGCGACTGCTGGTCGTGGGCGGCAGCCTGGGTGCAGCGATGCTCAACGAAGTGGTGCCCCAGGCGGTGGCGCGCATGGCACCCGAGGAGCGGCCCATCGTCACCCACCAGGCGGGCGAACAGCATATTGAATCCCTGAGGAAGCGCTACCACGAGAGCGGAGTGGAGGCTGAATGCGTGCCCTTCATCGCCGACATGGCGCAAGCCATGGGGCAGGCGGACCTCGTGGTGTGCCGCGCCGGCGCCATGACGGTGGCCGAAGTCGCGGCAGCGGGTGTGGCGGCGCTCTTCATTCCGCTGCCCCACGCAATTGATGATCACCAGACCGCCAATGCACGCTACCTGTCAGACTGCAAAGGCGCATGGCTGCAGCCGCAGCGCGAATTTTCTGCCGAATGGCTGTCGGACTGGCTGCGCCGACAGACCCGGGAAGGATTGGCCGAAGTCGCCCGTCATGCACACGAACATGCCTGCCTGTCGGCGACGCAGATGATTGCCGATGTATGTGAACAGGCAGCAAGGAGGGCGGCATGAAGCACCGCATTCAGAGCATCCATTTCGTTGGCATCGGCGGCTCGGGCATGAGCGGTATTGCCGAGGTCCTGCTGAATCTGGGCTATGCCATCAGCGGTTCCGACATTCAGGAATCCGCGGTGACGCGTCGTCTGGAGAGGCTGGGAGCACGGGTGCATATCGGACATGGGGCCGAGAACGTGAAGGGGGTCGGTGCCATCGTCGTGTCCACGGCGGTGCGTGCGGACAACCCCGAAGTGTTGGCAGCGCGGGCCGCCCGCATTCCGGTGGTGCCGCGTGCCCTGATGCTGGCGGAGCTGATGCGACTGAAGCGCGGCATTGCGGTGGCCGGCACGCATGGCAAGACCACCACCACCAGCCTGGTTGCCAGTGTGCTGGCGGCGGGCGATCTCGACCCGACCTTCGTGATCGGCGGACGTCTCAATTCCGCAGGCGCCAATGCGCGGCTGGGGCAGGGCGAGTTCATCGTCGTCGAGGCGGACGAGTCGGATGCCTCCTTCCTGAACCTGCTGCCCGTGATGGCCATCATCACCAATATCGACGTCGATCACATGGACACCTACGGGCACGATGTGGCGCGTCTCAAAAGCGCTTTTGTCGAATTCACGCAGCGGCTGCCTTTCTACGGTTCTGCCATCCTGTGCAACGACGATCCGAACGTGAGGGAAATCATTCCCTTTGTGTCGCGCCCCGTCACCACCTACGCCATCGATACCGAGGCGCAGGTCATGGCGCGCAATCTGCGAGCGGAAGAGACGCACATGCTCTTCGACGTGGTGCGTCATGGGGCCGCCGGTGAGCTGCCGCCCCTGTCGGTTCGACTCAACCTGCCCGGCCGTCACAACGTGCTCAATGCCCTGGCTGCCATCGCGGTGGCAACCGAGCTGGGCGTTCCCGACGAAAAAATTGCCGCGGCCCTCGAGACTTTCAAGGGGGTGGGACGCCGATTCAGCATCGTGGGCGATTTCGACGTGCCGCAGCGCAATGGCGGCGGCCGCTACACGGTGGTGGACGATTATGGTCACCACCCGAATGAAATGGCGGCCACGCTGGAGGCGGCGCGCGGCGCCTGGCCCGATCGGCGCATCGTGCTGGTGTTTCAACCGCACCGCTATACGCGCACGCGCGATTGCTTCGAGGATTTTGTGAAAGTCATTGGCGGCGCCGATGCCGTGCTGTTGACCGAGGTATATGCCGCGGGCGAGCAGCCGCTGGTCGCTGCAGACGGCCGCGCCCTGGCCCGTGCGTTGCGCGTGGCGGGCAAGGTCGAACCGGTGTTTGTGGAAGACGTCGCGGACGTGCCCCAGGCCATCCACGATTTCGTGCGAGATGGAGATGTCGTGCTCGTGATGGGGGCGGGTTCCATCAGTCGCGTGCCGGGTCAGTTGGGAGAAATGCAATGAACGGGGATTTTGGCCGCGTCGGCGTGCTCTATGGCGGGCATTCGGCCGAGCGGGAGGTGTCGCTGATGTCGGGAGAAGGGGTGTGTGCGGCCCTGCGCGAGCAGGGTGTGGACACCCACCTGTTCGACACCGGCCGTCAGTCGCTCACGGAACTGGCGCAAGCTGGCTTTGACCGCGTGTTCATTGCCCTGCACGGCCGCTACGGCGAGGACGGCACCATTCAGGGGGCGCTCGAGCTACTCGGCATCCCCTACACGGGTAGCGGTCCAATGGCCTCCAGTCTGTCCATGGACAAGATCATGACCAAGCGCGTGTGGCTGCAGCATGGACTGCCCACGCCCGGCTTCGTGGTGCTGAGCGCGCTCGAAGACCTACCCAAGGCAGCGCCACTGGGCTGGCCGCTGATGATCAAGCCGCCGCATGAGGGCTCGACCCTGGGCATCACGCGGGTGGGTGAAGCGTCGGAACTCAAGGCGGCCTATGAGCTGGCGGCCGGTTTTGACGAGGACGTGCTGGCCGAACAGTTCATCAAGGGGCGCGAACTGACAGTGCCCGTGCTGGGCAAGGGAGCAGACGCCCATGCCCTGCCGATCGTGGAGATCGTCGCGCCGGGCGGCAACTACGACTACGAACACAAGTACGTTTCCGACGCGACACAGTATTTCTGCCCGGCCGATCTCGATGCCTCCTTGACCGATCACATTCAGCGGCTGGCCGAGAAGGCTTACCGTGCCCTGGGCTGCGAAGGTTGGGGCCGCGCCGATTTCATGCTGGACAGGGAAGGCAAGGCCTGGCTGCTGGAAATGAACACGTCGCCGGGCATGACCAGTCATTCCCTGGTGCCCATGAGCGCGCGTGCAGCCGGCATGAGTTATGGCGAACTGTGCGTGGCCATTCTTGCCACGGCCTCGTGCAAGGTGCGCGGCATCCGTCGGAGCGAGGACTGCTGACATGTTTCAGGACGCCCGCCTCATCAACTTCATCGCGAACTCGCTGGCCTTGCTGGCGGTGGGCGCGTTGTTGCTGGGCGTGGCGGTCTGGGTCGCGCAGCGTCCCTACTTCTCCATTACCGCCCTGCGTCTGTTGCCGGCGGAAGAAGAGAGCGAGCTGCGCTTTGTCACGGCCTCCAGCCTGAACGAGGTGGTGCGCGACAAACTGCGCGGCAACTTCTTCTTCATCGACCTGGATCAGACGCGCCAGCTCATCGAAACCACGCCATGGGTGCGTCGCGCCCGTGTGCAGCGTGTCTGGCCAAACGCCCTGACGATCTACGTCGAAGAGCATCAGCCGCTGGCGCTGTGGAATGAAGGGCAGATGATCAATACCTGGGGCGAGGCATTCACCGCCTACGCGGGTGACCTTTCCGAGGAAACGGTGCTGCCGCAGTTGCGAGGGCCGGAAGACTCAGAGCGACTGGTGGTCCAGCGCTATGCCGAAGTGGCGCGTTGGTTTGCGCCTTTGCAGCTGCGCGTGAGCGAACTGACCCTGAGCGCGCGTTACGCCTGGGAGGCCACGCTTTCCGATGGCATGCGGCTGACACTCGGACGCGACCCGGCGGCGGATATCGCCGACCCGCACGGCCGCTCCGGCGCGCTGCCTTTTGCTGCCCGAATTGAACGTTTCGTCGAGGCATGGCCTCGCCTGGCCCAGAACTTGAATGGGCGCGCGATTGAGCATGCCGACCTGCGTTATCCGAATGGTTTCGCCATCACTCTGGCGCCCGTTACCCCTACAGCGAGCAAATAGAAGATTATGACCCGTGACATCAAGGACTTGATCGTTGCACTCGACATCGGCACCAGCAAGGTGGTGGCGGTGGTGGCCGAGATATTGCCCGAAGGGCGTTTCGAGGTCCTGGGCCTGGGGCAGCACGAGTCGCGCGGCATGCGCAAGGGCGTGGTAGTCAACATCGAGTCCACCGTGAATTCCATCCAGCGCGCGCTCGAGGAAGCCGAGCTGATGGCCGACTGCAAGATCCGCGAGGTCTATACCGGCATTGCGGGCAGCCACATCAGCAGCTTCAACTCCAGCGGCATGGTGGCGGTGAAGGACAAGGAAGTCACGGCGGCGGATGTCGCCCGCGTGATCGAGACGGCGAAAGCCGTGAACATTCCCACCGACCAGCAGGTGCTGCATGTGCTGACCCAGGAATTCATCGTGGATTCCCAGGAAGACATCCGTGAGCCGATCGGAATGAGCGGCCTGCGTCTGGAAGTCCGGGTGCACATCGTGACGGGAGCGGTCAGTGCGGCCCAGAACATCGTGAAATGCGTGCGCCGTTGCGGGTTGGAAGTCCAGGATCTGACGCTGCAGCCGCTGGCGTCCAGCATGTCCTGTCTCACGTCAGACGAAAAGGAACTGGGCGTGGTTCTGGTGGACATCGGCGGCGGCACCACCGACGTGGCGATCTATACCAACGGGGCCATTCGTCACACGGCGGTCGTGCCCATTGCCGGAGACCAGATCACCAGCGACATCGCGGCTATGCTGCGCACGCCGACGCCCGATGCAGAGGAAATCAAGCTGCGCTATGGCATTGCCAAACAGGTGCTGGTCAGCCCAGACGAACAGATTGAAGTGCCGGGCCTGGGCGACCGGCCCAACCGGCTGGTCAAGCGTCAGGCCCTGGGCGCCGTGATCGAGCCCCGGGTCGAGGAATTGTTCGGTTTCGTGCAACAGGTCATTCGGGAGTCCGGCTACGAGGACCTGCTGGCTTCCGGCGTGGTGCTCACGGGTGGCACGGCCTTGTTGCCGGGCATCGTGGAGCTGGCCGAAGACGTGTTTCTCAAGCCGGTGAGGATCGGCGTCCCCGCCTATGAAGGCAGCTTGGCCGACGTCATGCACAACCCGCGCTTCTCCACCGTGATGGGCCTGCTCCAGGAGGCCCGCATTCAGCGCGCACGCGGCCGCAAGGTCGCGCAGCAGAAGGGCAGCTTTGCCACCATTCTGGCGCGCATGAAGGAGTGGTTCATGAATTGAGGATTAGGGCCTGGCCCTATGGGCGAGCCTTCGGGCTCGTTCGTGGAAGGGTTTCAAATCAAGTGCGAGTCACGCGCTGGCACTTTTTTTGAAGCTCATCCGCAACAGCAGTAGAGAGCAGTAATTGGGGAATGAACTTTTATACGAACATGGATCGATGTGAAGGAGTCCAATCATGATGAACTTTGAAATGCTCGACACCAGCGCAAACGGCACCGTAATCAAGGTGGTCGGGGTTGGCGGCGCTGGCGGCAATGCGGTGGGCCACATGATCAAATCCGGCGTGCAAGGGGTCGAATTCATCTGCTGCAATACCGACGCTCAGGCGCTCGCCGCTTCCGAGGCACATGTGCAGATCCGGCTGGGTCGCACCGGTCTGGGCGCGGGCGCCAAGCCCGAACAAGGGAGAGCGGCAGCTGAAACGGCGCGCGAAGAAATCCGTGCTGCCCTGAATGGGGCTCACATGGTCTTCATCACCGCCGGTATGGGCGGTGGCACCGGCACGGGCGCCAGCCCGGTGGTGGCCGAAGTGGCCAAGGAGCTGGGGATCCTGACGGTGGGCGTGGTCACCAAGCCCTTCTCCTTCGAGGGCACCAAGCGCATGAAGATGGCGGAAGAGGGCATCAACGAGCTCTCCAAGCACGTGCACTCGCTGATCGTGGTGCTCAACGAAAACCTGTATGACCTCATGGACGAAGACGCGACCCAGGAGGAATGCTTCAAGTCCGCCGATGATGTCCTGCACAATGCCTGCGCCGGCATCGCGGAAATCATCAACGTCGAAGGTAATGTGAACGTCGACTTCGAAGACGTGAAGACCATCATGGGCGAACAGGGTCAGGCCATGATGGGTACGGCGGTTGCATCCGGTCAGGACCGCGCCCGCGTGGCAGCCGAACAGGCCATTGCCTGCCCGCTGCTGGAAGGCGTGGACCTGCACGGTGCGCGCGGCATGCTGGTCAACATCACGGCAAGCCGTTCGCTGAAGATGCGCGAAACCCGCGAAATCATGGAAACCATCCGCAGTTATGCCGCGGAAGACGCAACCGTCATCTTCGGGACTGCGTACGACGAATCCATGGGTGAAAACCTGCGAGTGACAGTGGTGGCCACCGGCTTGGGGCGTCAGAATGCCCGCCCCCAGCTGGTGCATAACAACGAGGAAGTGCTGCGCACCGGGACCGATGACCGTCCCATCGAATCGCACGACCTCGACGTACCTTCCGTTTTCCGCAATCCGCGCAGCCAGGCTTCGGCCCAGGTGCGTGCATTGGAAACAGCCGGTATGGACCACTACGACATTCCGGCTTTCCTGCGCAAGCAGGCGGACTGAAATTCGGGCGCCTGACGAATTTGTGGTTCGCATTCTCATGATCGGCGGCGGCTGAAGCCGCTGCCGGACTCCCCAAGGCGCGCTTCCTCTCCCCGGGAAGCGCGCCATGGCGCCTGCTGTCCGGACACGATTTGTAACGTTCTTATTAACAAACGTGTCGAATTTTCCGGTTTTTTTGTGGTCCAAAAAGAAGGGCGATCGGCGGTCGCAGCCGATTGAAACAACTCAAAATTAATGGTATACCCGCACACCGGTTACAATACCTTCTGACCCATTACGATAAAAACCTCATGCTACGTCAACGCACCATCCAGAAAGCGATCTCCACCAAGGGTGTCGGCCTGCATTCGGGCCGTCGCGTCGAGCTCACCCTGCGCCCTGCTGCGCCGAACACGGGTATCGTTTTCCATCGTGTCGACCTGCCTGAGGTGGTTGACCTGCCGGCGCGTGCCGATCAGGTCGGCAATACGCGGCTGGCTTCCGTTCTGCAAAAGGGCGATGTCCGCGTTTCAACCGTTGAACACCTGATGTCCGCCCTTGCCGGCCTGGGCATCGACAATCTGCATATCGACCTTACTGCCGAAGAAGTGCCCATCATGGACGGAAGCGCCGGTACCTTCGTGTATTTGCTGCGCAGCGCCGGGTTGCAGGAACAGGCTGCACCGAAGAAGTTCCTGCGCGTGCTCAAGTCCATCGAAGTGCGCGAAGGTGAAGGCAAGGATGCCAAGTGGGCCCGTCTCGAGCCCTACAATGGCTTTGCCCTGTCCTTTTCCATCGATTTCAAGCACCCGGCCATTGATTCCACGGCGAATTTCGCCAAGGTCGATTTCGAGAAGGACTCCTACGTCAAGACCATTGCGCGCGCCCGAACCTTCGGGTTCGCCAGTGAAGTCGAGGCCTTGCGTTCCATCGGGCTGGCCCGCGGCGGCAGTCTGGACAATGCCATCGTCATGGACGAATACCGCGTTCTTAATGCCGATGGCCTGCGGTTTGAAGACGAGTTCGTCAAACACAAGATTCTTGACGCCATCGGTGATCTCTACCTGATCGGTCATCCGCTGGTGGCACATTATGTGGCCTGCAAATCGGGCCACGGTCTCAACAATCAACTGGCCCGCGCTCTGCTGGCCCAGCAGGACGCCTGGGAGCTCGTCAGCTACGAGTCTCCCGAAGCGGCACCCAAGGCGTTCGACTACGAGTGGAAATTCGCCTGAAGGCGCATCACTGCCCTTGCCCGGGGCGCCGACACCGCTTCAGCGCCCGTGGTGGCTCAGCAGCCGGCTGATGGCGTCGGCCAGCGGGCCCGGTTCCACCTTCTTCTGAAGGTCTGCGAAGCAGTCCAGGGCCTTGCGCCCCAGCGGCTGTACTTCCCGGGGTGGATTTCTTGACGCGTTGGCCATCAGGCCCGCCTGAACCCGGATTTCAATCCGATTGAGGTCCCAGCCGTGTCTGGCGAGGGCATTCAGAATCGTTGGCTGAAGCTGGCGCAAACGCGTTGCGTGTGCCGCAGCGGGAACTGCCAGCGTCAGGCACTGTCTGTCCATACTGGCCACCCGGCAACTGTGCGCCAGGACGGGCGGCAGTATCTTGCGGACGACCTGTTCGGCCTGCATGAGCACTTGTGCGGTGGCAATGATGCTGGCGCCCGTGTTGTCCAGAGCAAGCCAGTTCAGGGCGGAGGCGCCCGACGGGTTCCTGATTCCCGATCGCGATGTGCGCGCCATTGAGGTGCGCGTCTTTTGAGCATTCAAACCGGAAACACCAAGATATGGGTAGCAACTCCCCTCATTCTACTGCCAAAGCCCTGCGGCTGATCTTTCTTTCCGTGGGGTGCGGGCTCGCCATGGCCATGTCGGCGGTGGCGGGGGCCTGGATGCAGTCTCACTTCGACCAGGGGCGCCATGCGAGCGCTGCGCTTCCCCCGGCCGAGGCGGCACAGCAGGCCGAATACATACGCGAAAGCGTGGGCGCCCTCGCCGCGCGACTGGGCGAATTCCAGGCACGGCTGATCGCCCTCGAAGGGCTGGGAGAACGCGTCGCAGAAGCGGCGGGTGTGCCTTACACCGACCCCGAGATCCAGGCGGGCCTTGAGGCCTCGCAGCTGGATGCCGAGGCCTTCATGCCGCAAGGCACCGAGCAGGCGTGGACGGCGGAATCGCTGGGCAGGGAACTGGATCAGATGGCCGTCGCCCTGAGCGCGGGCGGGGAGCGCCTGCAGATGCTCGACACTGTGCTCACCGAACGCAAGGGGTTGCAGGAAACCCTGCCGGCCCTCGCTCCCATCGACGCCCCCTACCTGTCGTCTTCTTTCGGCTGGCGGCGACATCCCGTTACGGGTCGCCACGCCATGCATGAAGGCCTGGATTTCGCCGCCCCGCGCGGCACACCCATCCTGGCGGCCTCGGGAGGCATCGTCACCGAGGCGCGGTATGTGCCCGGCTACGGCAAGCTGGTGGAGATCAACCATGGCAATGGCCTGGTCACCCGCTACGCGCACGCGTCGTCGATCTCGGTCAAGCTGGGCGAAGTGGTGACCAAGGGCCAGCAGATAGCCCGCGTGGGGTCGACGGGCCGCAGCACGGGGCCGCATCTGCACTATGAAGTGAGAATTGCCGACCACCCGCTGGACCCCACCCTGTTCATGGCAGACGCCCGTTCCGATACGGAAGTTGCAGCGGCGGTTGCCTCGGCCGGCGCGACGGAATGAGCGTGGGGAGGCAGCGCGCGGCAGGTTAGCCCGTATCGGGAGTGCTGCGTTAAACTGTAGCGTTTTCCGCGGACACTTTCCGCCAACCGAATCACAACACGACCGCTGGGTGACAGCCTTGCGGCAAACGACGGCACAAGAATGGTATCCCTCTTAAAAGCGCTTTTCGGTAGTCGCAACGACCGCATACTGAAGCAGTATCGTCGTCAGGTCTCGCAAATCAATGCACTGGAACCCCAGCTCGAACCGTTGAGCGATGAACAGCTCCAGGCCAAGACGGCGGAATTCCGTCAGCGGCTCGAGCAGGGCGAATCGCTCGACAACCTGTTGCCCGAGGCTTTCGCCGTGGTCCGCGAGGCCAGCAAGCGGGTGTTCGGCATGCGCCACTTCGACGTGCAGATGATCGGCGGCATCGCCCTGCACAATGGCAAGATCGCCGAAATGCGCACGGGGGAGGGCAAGACCCTGACCGCCACGCTGCCGGTCTACCTCAATGCGCTGGCCGGCAAGGGCGTGCATGTAGTGACGGTCAACGACTACCTGGCACGGCGCGACGCCGAATGGATGGGGCGGCTCTACAACTTCCTGGGCATGTCTGTCGGCATCGTGGTGCCCCAACAGGATAACGCCGAGAAGATTGCCGCCTACCGTGCCGACATCACCTATGGTACGAACAACGAGTTCGGTTTCGATTATCTGCGCGACAACATGGAATATCGCGTGGAGGACCGTCGCCAGCGTGGCCTGAACTACGCCATTGTCGACGAGGTCGACTCCATCCTGATTGACGAAGCGCGTACGCCGCTCATCATTTCCGGACAGGCGGAAGACAACACGGAACTCTACCGCCGCATGAATGCCATTGCGCCGCTGCTGCAGCGCATGGCCAGCGAACCTCGGCCGCAGGAACCGGAACCCGAAGGCGACTTCTGGGTCGACGAGAAAGCGCAGCAGGTGCATATTTCGGAAGCCGGTCACATCAAGGCCGAACAGTTGCTGGTTCAGCATGGCCTGCTCGCCGAGGGCGATTCCCTCTACGAACCGCGCAACATCACGCTGGTTCACCACCTGATGGTGGCCTTGCGCGCGCATCACCTGTTCTTCCGTGATCAGCACTACGTCGTGCAGAACGGCGAGGTCATCATCGTCGATGAATTCACGGGCCGCCTGATGGTGGGCCGCCGCTGGTCCGACGGCCTGCACCAGGCGGTGGAAGCCAAGGAAGGTGTGCAGATTCAGCACGAGAACCAGACGCTGGCTTCGATCACCTTCCAGAACTACTTCCGCATGTACGAGAAGCTGGCGGGCATGACCGGTACGGCCGATACGGAAGCCTACGAGTTCCAGCAGATCTACGGCCTGGAAACCGTTCTGATCCCGACCAACCGGCCCATGATCCGGATCGATCAGAACGATCAGGTTTACAAGACCGACGCCGAGAAATACAACGCCATCCTGGCCGACATTCGCGATTGTCATGAGCGGGGTCAGCCGGTACTGGTGGGGACGACCAGCATCGAGAACTCCGAACTGCTCTCGGCCATGCTCAAGAAGCATAATCTGCCGCATGAAGTTCTGAATGCCAAGCAGCACGCCCGCGAGGCCGAGATTGTGGCAGAGGCCGGCAAGCCGGGTCGCATCACGATTGCCACCAACATGGCCGGCCGCGGAACCGATATCGTGCTGGGCGGAAGTGTCGAGAAAATGATCGACCTGGTGCGTCGCGACGAATCGCTCTCCGAGGCGGAGAAGGAAGCGCGCATCCAGCAGATCAAGGACGAATGGGAACCCGCCAACAAGGCAGTTCGCGAAGCTGGCGGCCTGCGCATCATCGGCACCGAGCGCCATGAGTCCCGCCGGATCGACAACCAGTTGCGGGGTCGTGCCGGCCGGCAAGGTGACCCGGGTTCTTCCCGCTTCTATCTGTCGCTGGAAGATCCGCTCATGCGCATCTTCGCCGGTGACCGCGTGCGCGCCATCATGGAACGCCTGAAGCTGCCCGAGGGGGAGCCCATCGAGGCACGCATGGTGTCGCGTTCCATTGAGTCGGCGCAGCGCAAGGTCGAGGCGCGCAACTTCGACATCCGCAAGCAGCTGCTCGAATACGACGATGTGTCGAATGACCAGCGCAAGGTGCTTTATGCCCAGCGCAATGAGGTGCTCGAGGCCTCTGACGTCAACGAAATGGTGATCGGCCTGATCCGCGCCAGCATTGTCGAGCGCTTCCGCAACTACATTCCGGAAGGCTCGGTGGAAGAACAATGGGACGTTGCCGGTCTGCAGGCCTCGCTCGAGGCCGACTGGGCGATTGCCTTGCCCCTGACCGAAATGCTGGAAAAGGAACCCGAGCTCACCGACGACGACCTGCTGGAACGCATCATGGTCGAGGCCAAGCGCCTCTACGAAGCCAAGGTGGAACTCGTTTCTCGCGAGGCCTGGGCGCCGTTCGAGCGTTCAGTGCTGTTGCAGGCCATCGACACGCACTGGCGCAGCCATCTGCAGGCACTCGACCACCTGCGCCAGGGCATCCACCTGCGCGGCTATGCACAACGAGACCCCAAGCAGGAATACAAACGCGAAGCCTTCGTATTGTTCTCGGAAATGCTGGATCGCGTCCGGGAAGATGTGGTGCGCGTTCTGTTGACGGTGCGCGTGCAAACGCCGGAACAGGTTGAACAGCCGCAGGAGCCGGAACCCGCCGTCAATGTCCGCTATCACCATTCCGACTATGATGCTGCGCTCAGTGGTGAAGATCTGGGGCTGGACCAGCCGACTGGTACGCAGGGTGACGAGCTGCCGAAGGTCGGCCGCAACGAGCCATGCCCGTGCGGCAGCGGCAAGAAATACAAGCACTGCCACGGCAAGCTCAACTGAGACCACGGCGGCCGGCACCTGGTGCCGGCCCGGCAGAAGAAACGGCGCCCTGTGCGCCGTTTTTCATTTCAGAGCAGGAAGAGCGTGGCCAGACTCAGGAAGAGGAAAAAGCCCAGGGAGTCGGTGGCAAAGGTGAGCAGGACAGACGAACCCACGGCGGGATCCTTGCCGAAGCGCACACGGAGCATGGGAATGAGCACACCGAGCACCGCTCCGACCAGCATGTTGCCGATGATGGCGGCCATCATGACCAATGCCACGGAGAGGGAACCGGAAAATACCCACGCAAAGCCGGCGGCGACCAGACTGCCGCAGAAGCCCACCAGAAAGGTGACCTGGATCTCGCGCTTGATCAATTGCCAGATATTGGCACCCGTGACCCGCCCCATGGCCATGGCACGGATCACCATGGTCATGGTTTGATTGCCGGAGTTGCCGCCGATGCCTGCCACGATGGACATCAGGAAGGCCAGAATCACGATCTGGCTGATCGTGTGTTCAAAGTGCGAGGCCACCAGCGAGGCGGTCGCGGCCGTCATGAGGTTGACCAGCAGCCAGGGCGCCCGGTTGCGCAGCGCGGCCTTGACAGGGGCGAAGATGTCTTCTTCCTGCAGACCGGCCCGCGAGAGTTCTTGTTCCTGGGAGTCTTCCTGAATGACGTCGACCACCTCGTCAATGGTCACACGCCCGATGAGCCGCCCGAGGTCGTCCGTGACGGGCGCTGAGACCAGGTCGTAACGTTCGAAGGCGCCAGCCGCATCGGTGTCCGAATCCAGCGGATTGAGGCTCAGGTATTCGGTCTGCATGACGTCCGAAACCATGGACTCGGGCTCGCTGACCAGCAGGACGCTGACCGGCAGCGTGCCGCGCAGGCGATCTTCGCGGTCGACCACGAAAATCTGATCGGTGTGGTCGGGCAGTTCGTGCAGGCGACGCAGATAACGCAAGACCACTTCCAGAGTGACGTCCTCGCGCACGCGCACCATGTCGAAATCCATGATGGCGCCCACCGTGCCCTCGGGGTAGCCCATGGCTTCCAGCAGCTGTGCTCGCTCCTGCTCCGTCAGACCTTTCTGGACTTCGGCAATGACGTCGGGGGGGAGATCCGGGGCGATGTCCGCGATCTCGTCCGCATCCATGTGTTCGGCCGCGGCCACGAGGTCTTCGTGATCCATCGACTGGATGAGGGATTCCCGCGCCCAGTCTTCCACCTCCAGCAGAACGTCGGCGTCGTGCTCGGCCCCGACCAGCTGCCAGACGGCCTGGCGTTCCTGAACCGGAAGCGATTCAAGGATGAAGGCGATGTCCGAAGGGTGGAGATCATTGATGATCGCCCGGATTTCGTTTTCATGCTGCCGATGCAGCAGGCCTTCGAGCAGGTTGGAGCGATCGTCTTCCTCGTACTGGCGGCGCGCCAGTGCTTCCACGACTTCCTGACGCTTGAGGATGCTCTGCAGTTGTTGCAGTGCCTGCTGGGCGTCTTCCGGGTCGAGGCGACGAGGAATGATCACCGTTTGAGCAGAATCGGGATGCTGGTCCGCCATGCGTGTCTCTAGGTTTCAGGCAGGAGGCTGCCACGGGTTCTGCCGCGTGTCTCGACGTGATGCTGCAGGCATACAGGCGGCGGCCCCAGCATTTTACCGGTTTGTGGGAATCTTGCCGGGGAGGCGAGGAAGGTGAGCGTGAAGGCCTGCGGGGTGGGTGCGTAGGCCTTCATCGCAGCGTGCGCTCAGACAGTGGGGTTGGCGAGCCACTTGCGGGCCAGTTCCACCCAGTAGGTGCCGCCCAGGGGGATCAGGTCGTCGTTGAAATCGTATGAGCCGTTGTGCAGGGTGCAGGGCCCCAGACCATGGCCTGACGCACGATGGTCTCCGGTGCCGTTTCCGATCCAGACATAGCAGCCGGGCTTGTGCAGCAGCATGAAGGCGAAATCTTCGGCCCCCATTGACGGGGTGATGTTGCGCACGACGCGGTCGGCGCCGACGATGCCTTCCATGACATTGGCGCAGAATTCCGTCTCGGCCGGCGTATTCACGGTGGGTGGGTATTTGCGCACGAAATCGAGGGTGGCCTTACATTCCATGGCGGCTGCCGTCTGCTCGCAGATCGCCCTCATGCGCGATTCGATGAGATCGAGAGTGTCATTGGTGAAGGTGCGCACCGTACCACGAATGGTGGCATCGCCGGGGATGACGTTGTCGGCCGACCCGGCATGAATCTGCGTGACGCTGAGCACCGCCGGGTCGAGGGGGTTGCGATTGCGCGTGACGATCGACTGCAGGCTTTGAACGACCTGCACGGCGGCCAGAAGCGGATCGGCCCCGAGGTTGGGCATGGCGGCATGCGCTCCCTTGCCCTCGATGTGGATGCCGAAGGTGTTGCTGGAGGCCATCATGGGACCCGCCGTCAGGCCAAAGCTGCCCACCTCCATGCCCGGCCAGTTGTGCATGCCGAAGACCGCATCGATCTGGAAGCGCTCGAACAGGCCGTCGTCGATCATGGCCTTGGCCCCGCAATGACCTTCCTCGGCGGGCTGGAAGATCACGTGCACCGTGCCTTCGAAATCGCGGTGTTCGGCAAGGTGGCGTGCTGCGGCCAGCAGCATGGCGGTGTGACCGTCGTGCCCGCAGGCATGCATTTTCCCTTCGTGCTTGCTGGCATGGTCGAAGGTGTTGACTTCCTGCATGGGCAGGGCGTCCATGTCGGCCCTCAGCCCGATGGCCCGACCGTTGTCTTTGTGGCCCCTGATGGTGCCGACCACACCGGTCACGCCAATGCCGCGCACAACCGGAATGCCCCAGGATTCGAGCTGCCTGGCAACCAGCTCGGCGGTACGGACTTCTTCATAGGCGAGCTCGGGGTGCTGGTGGATGTCACGACGAATACGGGTGATTTCATCCTGCCAGCCGACGATGGATTCAGCCAGTTTCATGGGTGTCCGCTCCTGAGGTTGAGTCGATCAACGAGGTTTCATGTGGGGCTGGATCATGGCGTCCAGTGCGGGGGCCGTGCGTTCGTTGCCGGCATATACGTAGCCGCCGATCGGCCATGGGTCTTGATGGAAGATGTCTTCGCAGATGCCGCCCGCTTCGCGCACGAGTACCGTTCCGGCGGCAACATCCCACGGCGCGAGCCCCATTTCCCAGTATGCATCGTAGCGACCGCAAGCCACCCATGCAAGATCGAGGGCCGCGGCGCCATGACGTCGGACGCCGCGCGTGTGCGTGATCGCGTGGTGAAGCGTGGGCATGTATTCCTCCGCGAAGGAAAAGTCGCGGAAGGGAAACCCCGTGCCGACGACGGATTCCGCCAGGCTCGCGGCCCGGGAGCACTGGATTCGCCGACCGTTCAGCCAGGCGCCAACCTGATGCAGGCCGGTGAACAGTTCCTCGCGGTTCGGGTCGTAGACCACGCCAATCACGGGGGTATCGACTTCCAGCGGGGTGTCGCCACTGACCAGGGCGCCGGCATGCGCGATCAGGGCGATCGACACCGCGTACTGCGGAATGCCGTGCAGGAAGTTGGTCGTGCCGTCGAGCGGGTCGATATACCACGTGGCGATCTCGGACGGCTTGCCGCCGCTTTCCTCGGCCACGATGCCCAGCTGCGGCGTGCGTTCGAGAAGAATGTCGATGATGGCCTGTTCAGCTTCGCGGTCGGCCTGCGACACCAGGTCGTTGCGCACTTTGGTATCGATGACCAGGTCACCGCGGTTGTGGGCGTACGACTGTAGAATGGCGGCAGCCGCATGGGCGGCGGTCACGGCCGCATCAAGACACTCACTCAAGGGAAGGCGTAAGGACTGCATGACAAGTTCCTGGTTCATCGGACCCTGAATCGAAGATGAGGGTCATTGTACGTGAGACGTTTCAAACCTCGGTTTTTGGTAAGGACATGAGAGCTGGGCACGCGCCACTCGAACCCGGAGAACTGCATTTCGATTCGCTGGGCACCCCGGCCAGTGAACGCTACGGAGACGTATATCATGCGAGGGCCGGCGCGCTGGCCCAAGCCGAGCATGTGTTCATCCGTGGCAATGGACTGCCCGAGCGCTGGGCGGGCAGAGATCAGTTCACCGTCTGTGAAACCGGCTTTGGCCTGGGGAACAATTTTCTTGCACTCTGGCAGGCCTGGCGTCGTTGCGAGCAGCGGCCGCGCAAATTGCACGTCCTGTCCTTCGAGGCTCACCCGTTTTCCCGCGACGATCTGGCGCGCGGTCTGGCAAGCCATTCTGGCGCGGCGCGCCGCATGGCCGATGCACTCCTTGCCGCCTGGCCCCCGCTGTTACCCGGCCTGCACCGCCTGGAGTTCGAAGACGGCCAGCTTTCCCTGACGCTGGCCCTCGGCAAGGTGGAACACCTGGCGCGTCAGGTGGAGGCCAGTGTGGACGCCTTCTTCCTCGATGGATTTTCCCCGGCGCGCAACCCCTCCATGTGGACACGCGAACTCTTCAGCCAGCTGGTACGTATCGCCCGGTCGGGGGCGACCGCGGCCACCTGGTGCAGCGCCGGTCAGGTCCGTCGCGATCTGTCGGCCGCCGGGTTCCTGGTGGAGCGCGCGCCCGGCTTCGGCGGCAAGCGGCAGATGTCGCGCGCCGTGCTGCGCCCCGGCCTGGGGCAGCCACAGCGTTCCGGTAGGGGCGACCACGTGCTGGTGGTCGGTGGCGGGCTGGCCGCCGCAGGCATGGCGCATTCGCTGGCGCTTAGGGGGCATGAGGTGACCGTCATGGACCCCGCCTTTGCGTACGGTCCCGCCGCAACGCACACCGGTCACCGCTGCGCCGCCATGTCGCCCGCGCTGAGTCGCGATGACAACCCCATGTCGAGGGTGAGCCGGGCCGGCATCCTGCTGGCGGGATTGCGCTGGCAAGCCCTGACTGACGCCACACGGCCCTGCGGATCGCTGTTTCGCATCGAGACCGGGGAAGCGCCGCTGTGGCAGGCATCGCTCGCGCACTGGAACTACCCGAAGGACTGGATGGAATGGTGTGATGCCGGCGCCACCGCCGAGCGGGTCGGGCTGGCTTTACCTACGGGCGGGGTCTGGATGGGGCAGGGCCGTCTGGTCCGCGTCCCGCAGCTGCTGCAGGGCCTGTTCGCGCATGAACGCATCCGCCTGCAGGCTCGGCAGGTCGCCTCGCTGGAGCGCAGCGCGGGTGGCTGGTGCGCGATCGATGAAAAGGGCAAACGGATTGCGGAAGCGCCGCGCGTCGTGCTGGCGGCGGCGCGGGCCGTGCCGCCCCTGTTGCGGCAGGCGCTTCCCCAGCTTGCCTCCCACAAGCTGGAGCAGATGCAGGTCATGGGCGGGCAGGTCGGCTATTTCCGTGCGGGCGAGGTCCCCGGTGGCTCCGCCGTTGTGGCGGGAGCAGGTTACTGGCTGCCGGCGGACGACGGCGTGCACGTCGGTGGCAGCACCTATGAATTTCACGTCGACGAGGTGAAGGCGACGCCGGAAGGCTTGCGCAGCGTGGCGCACAAGGTTGCCGACCTGCTGGGCGTGGAGGCCAGCCAGCTGATGGGTGCCGCGGCAACCCCGGCGGGTTGGGCCGGCTGGCGCGCCGCGATCAGTGACCATTTGCCGGTGATGGCGCCCGCCGATACAGAAGAAAGCCTGTGGGTGAGCTGCGCCTACGGTTCCCGTGGCCTGAGCTGGATGACGCTGGCCGGAGAATTGATGGCGGCCCGGCTCAACAGCGAACCGCTGCCCCTGGAACGCGAACTGCAGAGAAGCCTCCGGGTGCGCTAGCGCCGTAGTGTCGAGGGGACGGGGCAGACGGTGTGAGCCAGTTTGCCGCCGCCTACAGGGCCACAGAAGTGGCGCCGAATTTTATAATTTCCTGCTTCACGAGAAGCAAGAAAGAGACCGGATTTTATTTTATGGCTCAAATCCGTCAGAATAATGGCTTTTGAATGCTTATTGGGCCATGGCCCGAGGATTGCGCTGTGCCGCACGACTCCGATCAAGTTCACGTTACTCCTCTGACCCATCTTGAATTCACGAACGCGAGCTCTGTCCGGGCAGAATTTGCCTTGCCGGACACAGGGCTTGCCTTGTATGTCGAAGCCCATGCGCCGGGCGTCTATCGCGTGCGATGCGCGCCTCCCGATGTGCTCGCCGCTCGCGAGGAAAAACCCACGACGCGGCAGAGGGCACATGCTGAAATGCTGCTTGCGCGCGACGAACCGGTCGGTGAGCTGGTGACCAGCTCCATGGTGGGCGCGGGCGGCTGGCGGCTGGAGCAGGGCGAGATCACGCTGGAAGTGGCCACCGACCCGCTGCGCGTTTCCCTCTACCGGGCCGAGCAGTGCATCGTGTCGAGCCTGGCGGAAGGGTTCCTGCAGAAGGGCGAGCGCGATGGCGACACCCTGTGGCGTTTTTCCGCTTTGCTCCAGGAAGATGATCATCTGCACGGCCTGGGCGAAACCACGGGCGACCCCGATCGCCGCGGCTCTGTTCTGGTTTCAGACGACCCCAATGCCCGGGTGGCTCCCCTGCTGTGGAGCACGCGCGGCTGGGGCCTCTACGTCAACACACTCAGTCGGGTGGAATACGATCTTGGGGCGGCCCAACCGGATGCCTGCAGCGTTGTAGTCCATGACACCCTGCTGGACTTCTTCCTGTTCACCGGGGAACCCGCTGAAATCCTGAACCAATATTCCGCCCTGACCGGCCGGGCCGGTCAACCGGGCCTCGCCCCCATGGGGGTATGGCTCGAGCAGGCTCCCGGGGCCACCCTCGACGAAGCCCTGGCGATCGTCGAGAACTTCCGTGCCAATGAATGGAGCGTCGACACGCTCGAGATGGCATCGCCTGCCGTCCATGCCTTCCAGGCCGACAAGCCGGTGTTCGAATGGGATGCCTCGCGCTGCGGTGAGCAACGTGAATTCCAGGCGCGTCTGCAGGCGGCCAACGTTCAGCTGGCGGCCCCGACCTTGCCCGCGGTGCTTCAGGGCACGGCGCTGTTCGAGGAATGGGAAGACCGCGGCTGGTTGCTGATTCGTGATGAAGACGGCTCCGCCTGTGTGTTTCCCGGCACCGAGGTCACGGCGGGCCAGCCCTACGGCTTGCTCGACCTCACCAACAAAGACGTCTACAAGCTCTGGGTGGAACGCCAGCGCCAGGCCGTCGAAGAAGGCCTGGCATCGCCCGTCTGCAGCGTGCAGGTCGACATTCCCGACGATGTCACTGCGCGTGGCGGCGAGTGCGGCGCGGTGCTTCGCACCCTCTATCCCATGCTGGCACGGCGCGCCTTGTTCGATGCCGTGGCCGGCCATCGCACCCCGCAGGAAGGGGTGGTGGTCAGCCGCGACCTCTATCCCGCCGTTCAGCGCAGTGCTTGGCAGGCCGGGCCTCGCTGCGAAAACAGCTGGGCCGGCATGGAAGAAAGCCTGCGAGCCGCGCTCAGCCTCGGCGACAGTGGCGTGCCCGTCATGACGCACCGTCTGGGCAATGCCCAGGCACCGCTCGATGGCATGACGCCGGAACTGTACGTGCGTTGGCTGGCGACCTGCGTACTGTCGGCAAATTTCTCCTTCCAGGGAGTGCCCGGCCTGCTGCCGTCTTCCTTTGACACGGAAACCCAGGAGTTGGTGCGGCACTGGCTGCAATGGCGCTACCGGCTCATTCCGTATGTCTTGGGCATCATCGAAGATGCCGTGCGCACAGGGCTGCCGGTGCAGCGCTCCATGGCCATGTGTTTCCCGTCCGACCCGGTGGCGCAGGCCTGGGACACCCAATACATGTTCGGGCCGGCGCTCCTGGTGGCGCCCATGCTGGAGCCGGGCAACAAGGCACGCGTTTACCTGCCCGAGGGCACAGCCTGGTGGGATATGAACACCGGCTGGCGCTATGAAGGCGGTTCGGTGCTGGAAGTCGAGTGCGGGCTGGACACCCTTCCCGTGTTCGGTCGGGAAGGGCAGATGCTCTGCCTGGGCCCGGGCGGCCTCCACACGTCGGATTTCAACTCTGCCCGCTTGCTGGACGAAGTCTGGATGTTCGGCATGCCCGAACACAGCCCGGTCGTGATGCGCAACAAGATCCGCGTGATGCAGATGCAGGGCTCGAGCTACATCAAGGGCCTGGAGGGGCTGAAGATCCTGCCGTCGGAAGGGCTGGAGGTGAAACGCCGAGGTGCAGAGGTTCGTATTTCCCGGGCACGGTAATAAAAAGTCGATGCCGGCTCGGGCCGGCAACGACTTGACAGGCTCCGGGGGATGGGCCATAATTGAAATCTTGACTCTGCAAGAGTTCGGGTCGTTAGCTCAGTCGGTAGAGCAGCGGACTTTTAATCCGTTGGTCGCGCGTTCGAGTCGCGCACGACCCACCAAGAACTTCTTGCGCATCAAGCAAAAGCCGCTCAAGTTTCTGGGCGGCTTTTTGTTTTTCGGGTGCCACCTCGCTACGGCGAATTCGTAGTCACTGCGAATTGATTGAGGGGCTGCGTCGTTCCACGCCCAGCGCCTCAAGATGGCGCACCATGTCTTCGGCGGACGTCTCCGGCCTCACCTCGGTATCGATCTTGAGAATCGTTCCGTCCTTGCCGATGTAGAAAGTATGGCGGCGGGCCACCCCACTGGGCCCCAGCACCCCATAAGCCCGTGCCACCGATTTGTCTTCATCGCTCAGAAGAGGGAAATCGGCATTGGTCTCGGCAGCAAAGTCCTGGTTGAGCTTCAGGGGGTCGACGCTGGCCATGAAGTAGGTCACGTCGAACTGGCGAATCTTGTCGCCGTTCTCTGCCAAGGATTTGCACTCGATGGTGCAACCGTAGCTGCTGGCTTTCGGAAACCAGGCCAGCACCACGGCCTGCTTCCCGGGGTAGTCCGACAACTGATACGTCTTGCCGTCTGCCCCCGGCAGGCGGAAGTCGGGTGCCTGGTCACCGACCTCCAGCGCCAGGGCTGCCTGACACACCGCCAGCAGACCTGCGGCCGCCCACCCCTTGGTGATTCCTTTCATCGTTCTGGTCTCCCGAGTTCGCGCGTGCTTCGCTGCTATCCTACCCCTGTGCGCCGATGAGGGAAACGGGTGAAGCGGTGACGGAACTGCCGGCACCGGATTTGCCGAGCGAATAGCTCGTCAGTCATTGTGAGGTGCCGGGGCATGCGGCGGCGCCTGAGGAAAAAAACATGAAGAAGATGCTCTTGGGCGCGGGTGCCGTCATCGGAATAGCCCTCCTGGCAGGATGCGCCACCACGCCGCGCGCTTTGCCGACTCAGGCAGGGGTGGATCTGCTACGCTATGCCGGCACTTGGTACGAGCAGGCGCGCCTGCCCAACCGCTTTCAGCGAGACTGTACGGGGGAAGTGCGCGCCGACTATGCGTTGAACCCGGACGGAACGCTGAGTGTCGTCAACCAGTGTCGCCAGGCAGACGGTAGTGTGAAGCGCGCCGAAGCGGTGGGGCGCCTGGCCGAAAGGGGGCCGGATGCAGACCCCGCCAAGCTGGAGGTGCGTTTTGCGCCGGACTGGACGAGCTGGCTGCCCATCGTCTGGGGAGACTACTGGATCATTCGCCTGGATGGCGACTATGAGTATTCCCTGGTGGGTACGCCCGATCGCAAGTATCTGTGGGTGCTGACGCGGGATGAGCGGGCCGACCCGCAACACGTTCAGGCACTGCTGGATTACGCCGGGACCTTGGGGTTTGCCGTGGACGAGATGATTCGCTCGGAGTAGGGGGCGCCGCCCCGCTCGGCGAGGCGCATGCGATTGATGTGCAGCGCCTCGGCGTCGGGCGCCCAGTCCTGCCAGAAGGTGGTGGGGATGTCGGGAAACTGCTCGCGACGGATCCCGTCGAATTGAGGTTTGTACCCGCGGAGCTTCATTTCCGCCACCAATTCCCGGTGGCGGCGGGCCAGATAGGCCAAGCGGGTGTAGAAGAACGTGACATGCCCGGTTCCCAACGTGTAGCGGTCGTGTTGCGCAAAGCGCTGGCGCTGGGCAGCTTTGGCGGCCAGGGCGAACACGCGCGGCAGTTCGCGGTATTCGGCGACCAGGTGGGGGCCGCTCAGTTCCTGGACAGGTACACAGTTGATACGGGTCATGCGGGAAGAATGGCTTGCGTTGATAGAATACGGGTTTGCGTTCGCGACTTATAACCAAAAGCTCTAAGCTAACGCAAAAATGTCTCAGATCGTCATGTTAAATTGCACCGTCCCCTTGGGTCGGCTGTCCTGCCTACGAGAGAACCCCTGTCTTGATTGTCCTGGAAAATCTGCGAAAAACGTATGCCACTCCGCATCGTGTGTCGCACGCCTTGGCGGGTGTGAGCCTGCGCATTGAACGTGGCGAGATCTTCGGGATCATCGGCCGCTCGGGTGCCGGCAAGAGCACCCTGATTCGCATGCTGAACCTGCTGGAACGGCCTACCGAGGGGCGGGTGCTGATCGACGGTGACGATATTACCGCTTACGACGAGGCGCGTCTGCGGCAGTTCCGGCAGTCCGTGGGCATGGTGTTCCAGCACTTCAACCTGCTGAACAGCCGGACGGTGCTCGACAACGTGTGCTTCCCCTTGCGGCTGGCCGGCATGAACCGTCGCCAGCAGCGGGAACGGGCAGCCGAGGTGCTGGATCTCGTGGGTCTGTCCGACCACGCGAACAAGTATCCGCGTCAGCTGTCCGGCGGGCAGCAGCAGCGTGTGGGCATTGCGCGAGCCCTGGCCAGCAAGCCCAGGCTGTTGCTGTGCGATGAGGCCACCTCGGCACTCGACCCGGAAACCACGCAGTCCATTCTGCGCCTGCTCATCGACATCAATCGCAATCTCGGCCTGACGATCGTCCTGATCACCCACGGCATGGACGTCATCCGCAGCGTCTGCGACAAGGTGGCGGTGATTGATGCGGGGTGCATTGTGGAGCACGGCACCGTGCTGGACGTCTTTCTGCACCCGCAGCATCCGGTCACTCAATCGCTGTTGTCTGAAAGTGGCATGGATGCCGAGGGCTGGCGCGACATGGCGCAAGGCATGCAAGGGACCCTGTTGCGGCTGAGTTTTCGCGGTGCCGCCACCCTGCAGCCCTTGCTCACGCAGGTCGCCCGCCAGCTGAACGTGGATTTCAGCATTCTGCAAGGCTCGGTCGGCCGCATCAAGGACACCCCCTACGGCCAGCTGGTTGTGGCCGTGCAGGGGGAACCCCAGGCCTGCCTGCGGCTGCCCGAGGTGCTACGAGCCCAGGGAGTGGAATGTGAGGAGTTGCAGCGATGAACTTCGACAATATTGATTGGGCCCTGATCGGCGAAGCCACCATCGACACACTGCTGATGACGGGTTTTTCCCTGCTCTTCACCGTGATCATCGGGCTGCCGCTGGGCATCCTCTTGTTCCTCACCAGTCCGCGGCAGATGTTGGCCAACACACCGGTGTATCAGGTGCTGTCCCTGGTGGTGAACGTTCTACGTTCCGTTCCCTTCCTCATCCTTCTGATTGTCATGATCCCCGTCACCCGCGTGGTGGCGGGCACCTCGCTGGGGGTGGAAGGTGCTGTTCCACCCCTGGTGGTGAGCGCGGCACCTTTCTTTGCGCGTCTAGTGGAGAACGTTTTGCGCGAGCTCGACCCCGGCGTGTCTGAAGCCTGTCGCGCCATGGGGGCCAACTCCCGGCAAACCGTACTGCTGGCCCTGCTGCCCGAAGCCATGACGGGCATTGTCGCGGCCGTGATCGTCACCGCGATTGCGCTGGTGGGGTATTCCGCCATGTCCGGTGTGATCGGGGGCGGAGGGCTGGGAGATCTGGCCGTCCGGTTCGGCTATCAGCGCTATCAGTCCGACGTCATGATCGTGACGGTCGTGATACTGGTCATCATGGTGCAGTTACTGCAAGTCTTCGGCGATCGTCTGGTCGCCCGTCTCAATCGTAGGTAAAGCTTTTTTCTGGAGAAAGAAACATGTTGAAGAAGTTCGCCCCTGTTGCAGCGATCGCCCTGTCGGCCCTGTTCGCTGCCACCGCCGCACAGGCGGAGAAGCTCAGCGTGGCGGCCACCCCCGTGCCGCACGCGGAACTGCTCGAATTCGTGAAGCCATCCCTGGCCAAGGAAGGCGTGGAACTCGAGATCAAGGTGTTCACCGACTATGTGCAACCCAATGCGCAGGTGGTCGACGGTCAGCTGGATGCCAACTTCTTCCAGCACAAGCCCTATATGGATACTTACAACAAGGAGCGCAGCACCGACCTGGTCTCCGTGGGCCTGGTGCACGTTGAGCCTTTCGGCGCGTATTCCAGCAAGATCAAGCGCATTGAGGATCTCAAGGACGGTGCGCAGGTCGCTCTGCCCAACGATCCGTCCAACGGCGCGCGTGCCCTGCTGTTGCTGCAGTCCCAGGGTCTGATCAAACTGAAGGACCCCTCCAATCTGCTGGCCACGGCCCGCGATGTGGTCGAGAATCCCAAGAAGCTGAAATTCCGTGAGCTCGAGGCCGCCACACTGCCGCGCGTGCTGCCCGATGTCGACCTCGCCCTGATCAACACCAACTACGCCCTGGAAGCCGGCTTGAACCCGACGGCGGATGCCCTGTTCATCGAGGGTGAAGATTCCCCATACACCAACCTGGTGGCCACCACGGCCGCCAAGAAGGACGACGCCCGCGTGCAGAAGCTGGTGAAGGCGCTGCAGACCGACGAGGTGCGTGAATTCATCAAGTCGCAGTACAAGGGCTCCATCGTTCCTGCTTTCTGAGGCAATCGGTTACGATAGGCGCCTGCCCGCCGTTGTCACGAGCAGCGGCGGGGCACATAATCCCATCCATGAGAATGCATAAAAGGAGACAACATGGCGAAGAAACTTCTCAAGGCATTGGCCACCATGACGATTGCGCTGGCCATTCCCGCCGGTTCCGCTCTGGCGCAGGGCAAGTCCCTGCTGGTCGCCACGGATACGGCGTTCGTGCCGTTTGAATTCAAGCAGGACGGCAAATACACGGGCTTCGACATCGATCTTTGGGAAGCCATCGCCAAGCAGGCCGGGCTGACTTACCAGCTGCGGCCCATGGATTTCAACGGCATCATTCCCGGTCTCCAGACGCGCAATCTGGATGTCGCCCTGGCGGGCATCACCATTCGCGATGACCGCAAGAAGGTCATCGATTTCTCCGATCCCTACTACGAGAGCGGTCTGGCGCTGCTGGTCGGCGTGAACAACAATGACATCACCAAGGCCTCCGATCTCGACGGCAAACTGGTGGCAGTCAAGATCGGCACGGCGACGGTCGACTATCTGAAAGAGAACGTTCCCAACGCCAAACTCAAGTTGTTCCCCAATATTGACAACGCCTTTCTCGAGCTGGCAACGGGGCGTGTCGATGCGGTGGTCCACGACACCCCGAATCTTCAGTACTTCGCCAACACGGCCGGCAAGGGGCAGGTGAAGGTGGTCGGCTCCCTCAAGAGCGGCGATTTCTACGGCATTGCCTTCCCCAAGGGAAGCGAGTTGGTGCCGGTCGTCAACCAGGCGCTCGCCGAACTGCGCAAGAATGGGCAGTACGACGCCCTCTACGAAAAATGGTTCGGCAAGCCGGCCCAGTGAACCGGTGAGCTGAGCGCAGGGCGGCCGGGCAGGGTGTCCGGCGCGGCCTGGCCCGGCGGGTTCGGCATCTTGGGCTGAATGGCGATCCGGCGTCCGCGCGCAGGGTCGCCTTTTTGTTGCCGGCCAACTCACTCCAACCCTATTTCAAGGCGAATCACGTGACGTTCGAATGGTCTGCGATCTGGGATGCGCTACCCAGTCTGCTTGAAGGCGCAAAAATGACGGTGCAGATCACGCTGCTCGGCCTGCTGGGCGGGACGGTGATCGGTTTCCTCAGTGGCGTGGTGACCACTTACGTGAAGGTGCCGATCACGACGCGTTCCGTGCTGGCGGCCATCGGCGTGCTGGTGGCCCTGTGGCTGCTCATACGGCTGGGCGGCTGACTCTCGCAAACCGTCTTTTCCGGAGTGGCGCCGATTGTCTGGACGGTGCTCAAGCTGCTGGTGGTGGCTGGGCTGGTCTGGCGGTTTGCCCACCACCTGCCCCGGGCGCTGTCGTTTCTGGCTCAGGTCTACATTCTGATCATACGCGGCACCCCCATAGTGGTGCAGGTGATGTTCATCTATTTCGCGCTGCCCCTGCTGGCGGGCTGGCGCATCGATGCCGTGATGGCGGCCATCTTCACCCTGATGATCAACTCAGGCGCCTATATTGCGGAGATCGTGCGCGGGGCGTTGCAGTCGGTGCCCAAAGGGCTCAGGGAGGCAGGCGAAGCCATGGGCCTGCCGTTCTGGAAGATTCTTGTCTACATCATCGGTCCGGTCGCGCTACGACGTATGATTCCCGCCATGGGCAACCAGTGCATCATCAGTCTGAAGGACTCGTCGCTCTTCATCGTGATCGGTGTGGCCGAGCTCACGCGCCAGGGCCAGGAGATCATCGCGGCGAACTTCCGATCGGTGGAAATCTGGGGCGCGGTGGCCGTCATTTACCTGATTCTGACCGGCTTCATCGCACTGACGCTGAAATTCATTGAACACAGGACCCAGATCGTATGAGCATCGTCGAGTTCTCTCATGTCGTGAAGCGTTTCGGTGACAACGTGGTGCTCGACGACATCAGTCTGTCCATCGATCCGCACGAGGTGGTGGTGGTCGTGGGGCCCTCCGGGTCGGGGAAGTCCACCTTCCTCCGATGCATCAACGTGCTCGAGCGCATCCAGGAAGGCGACATCATCGTCAATGGGTTGAGCGTAAGGGGCACGCCGGCCGAGATCCGCGAACTGCGTCGTGAAGCGGGCATGGTCTTCCAGCAGTTCAATCTGTTTCCCCAGCTCACGGCGCTGGAGAATGTCATGTTCGGTCCCATCCACACGCGTGGTGTCAGTCGCCGCCAGGCGCGGGAAGAAGCCAGTGAACTGCTGGCCAAGGTGGGGCTGGAAGCCCGCATGGATCACTATCCGGGGCAATTGTCCGGGGGGCAGCAGCAGCGAGTGGCGATTGCACGGGCGCTGGCCATCAAGCCCCGTCTCATGCTGTTTGACGAACCCACCTCGGCGCTTGACCCCGAGCTGCGCTACGAGGTGCTGAAAGTCATGCAGGACGTGGCCGAAGAGGGCATGACCATGGTGGTGGTCACCCACGAAATGGAGTTTGCCCGGCGCGTGGGCAGCCGCCTGCTGTTCATGGATGGTGGCAAGATCGCAGAAGATGGCGTGCCGGCGGAGCTGTTGAGCAACCCGCCGTCACAGCGTCTGCGCGACTTCCTGCAGCACGTGTCCTGATCTGTGGGAGCGAGGCACCTCGAAGAAGGTGCCCGGCCTGCGCCGTTTTAGCGGCTCACGCGGATGACCCGCATGGCCACCACGCGGTCGGACCCGTCCGCCCGAATCTGAATGGTAATTTCCCGCGGGGTGAAGCCTTCCGGCACGTCAACCGTACCCTGCAGGTGGGTGTAGCGTTCCAGAGAGATGGGGAAGGGCGTCAGCGTTTCGTTGGCATTGCGGCCATTGCTGTACCGGCCGGCCGCCACCAGAGTGACTTCTCCGGAGAACGGCTTGACCTTGTCGGCGTCCTGCATGACCAGTATGTGGTAGTCGAGCTGGCCGTTGGCAAAGTTGAAGGACACGGCGCGGATGCCCGGTGAAGTGCCGCGGGGATCGGAGGGCGCGGTTTCGACGAACAGCGCCAGATCTGAATTCAGGCGGTCGATTTCCTCTTGAAGCCGCTGCAGCTCGGTATCCTGGGTCTGAATGCGGGTCAGCGCGTCTTTCAGTTCCTGGCTCTGCTGATTCAGCTGGGACTGCAGCCGCTGCTTGTCCATGTTGGCGCTGTTCAGATCGTAGTGCAGTTGTTCGGACTGCTCGACCGTCAGACGGGTGGGGCCATAACTCTTCTGCAGGAAGAGCAGCCCCCCTGCGCCCAACACAATGCCGGTCAGCAACAGGACCAGCCACCTGGGAATGCCGCGGCGTCTCCGGGAATTTCCATAGGCGGTAGGCCTGAATGCTTGTCGCTTCGACGATCCGAACATGGTTTTCCTTTCTTCCTTTCGCGTGCAAAAAAATGAGGAGTCATGAGCAGATCGAAAACACCGCGTGCCGGCCGACCTGCCCCTGGCTCCCCACGCAGTTTAACAAGCGTCTCTTCCGCAGGGCCAGCTTTCACATTGTGAGTTGCGTGTCCAACTGTTGCAATCGCTCCGGGGTGCCGATATCCATCCAGATTCCCCGATGATGCGTGCCGATCACCGCCTGTTCCTGCATGGCCCCCCTCAGGAGGGGTGCCAGTGCAGCGGGATGCTCGCCGCTCACGTCTTCAAAAAGGGCGTGGTCGTACACGCCGATACCCGAGAACGTGAGACGGGGGGCGGTCAGGGGGCTCGAAGCGGTCGGTGAGGCATGCACTCTTGAATCGGGCGCCAGCACGAAATCGCCCTGGGGATGATGCGGTGGGTTGTCTACCAGCAGCAGCCAGGCGCGGGCGGCCCGCGAGCGCAGCGCATGCGCCCTTGCGAGCGCGTCGCGGAAGTCCCAGTCGCACCACACGTCGCCATTGACCACGAGAAAGGGTTCGACCCCCAGCAGGGGCAGGGCGCGGGCAATGCCGCCGGCCGTTTCCAGCGGCGGATCTTCCTGCGACCAGCTCAGACGGGCGCCATAGCGGCTGCCGTCGCCCAGGGCATCCTGCAGCCGGTCACCCAGCCAGGCGGCATTGACAACGATATCCGGCATCCCCGCCGCCACCAGCTTCTCGATCTGCCAGACGATCAGCGGCTTGCCGCCGACCGGCAGCAGCGGTTTGGGCGTGTGATCGGTGAGCGGGCGCATGCGTTCGCCGCGGCCCGCTGCGAGGATCATCGCCTTCATGCCGGTTCGAGCGGATTCACGGGCTGGACGCCGTCCAGACGGTCGAGCAGTCGCATCAGCGGGCGGAAGGCCCCGTAGCGGCCCGCCACCTGCCGCACGTAAGCATTGACGCGCGGAATATGGTCCAGATAGTGATGCTTGCCGTCACGCCGGGACAGCCGCACGAATACCCCCAGAACCCGCAGGTTGCGCTGCAGGCTCATCCATTCGTAGGCACGGTGGAAGGCGGCAAAGTCGTGGCCGACGGGCAGGCCTGCGGCGCGCGCCATTTCCCAGTAACGGATGGTCCAGTCCAGCTGCCGGTCTTCTTCCCAGGTGTAACGCGCGTCCATGGACAACGAGGCGATGTCGTAGGTGATCGGGCCGGCCACGGCATCCTGAAAGTCGATGATGCCGGGTTCATCGCCGGCGGTGCCGGGCACCATGAGGTTCGGCGAGTGGTAATCGCGATGCACCAATACCGTCGGCTGCGCCGCGTTGTCGGCAGTGAGCGTGGCGAAGACCTCTTCCAGTGCCGAGGCTTCCGTTGCGCTCAGCTGGGCCTGGTGGTGTTGTTCCACATACCATTCGCGGAACACCGACAGTTCGTCGCGCAGCCGTTTTCCATCATAGGCGGGCAGGTCGTCGCTGCGTGCCTGCTGCAAACGCACCAGGGCGCTCAGGGCAGGCCGGTAGAGGATGTGAAGCGTCGCTTCATCGAGGCCTTCCATCAGTGCCTGGTAAAAGGTGTGGCTGCCCAGGTCGGACAGCAGCAGAAAGCCCTTGTCGAGATCCTGCGACAGGATTTCCGGGACGTGCAGGCCGGCCTGCGCGAGGCGTTCGCCCACATGCAGGAAGGGGCGGCAGTCTTCGCGTTCGGGGGGCGCATCCATGATGATGGCCGTGCCGTCGCGGCTGTCGATGCGGAAATAACGACGGAAGCTGGCGTCGCTCGATGCCGGTCGGAGCGACTCGGTCACCAGGCCAAGCTCGCCTGGCAGCGTGCCGAGCCAGTCATGCAGCTGAGCCAGACGGTTGTCGGTCTCAAGGGAGTTTCGGGATTCCATGTTCTGGGGCATTCTCTCACTATAATACCGGCTCGCCTCAATCAGGAGGAAGGAAACGCTTCCACGGGGCCGGCGGTGGTGCCAAAATATAATCCGTTTTTTGAGGGCGAAACATTCGTGCGATCGGTCTGGTGGACACTTTTCATCGCTGTTGGATGCGGGCAGGTTGCTCTGGCTGCGCCCCCGCAGGTCGGGGCGATCAAAGTTCAGGCCGCGAGTGACTTCGAAATCTCATCCAAGTTGCGCACACATCTGCTCGAAGAAGAGCAGATGTCGGCCTTCATGATCGCCGACGATATCCGTGCCGAGGACGACGGGCGGGTGGTGCTGTCGGGCAATGCCGAAGTGCGTCGCATCGATTCCGTGGTCAAGGGCGACCAGATCGATTATCACCGGTCCACGGGGCAGTTGAAGGTGCGTGGCAATGGCCTGCTGATGCGCGACGCAAACATCGTGCAGGCGCCGGCCTTCGATTACAACGTCGATGCGGAAACGGGCGAGGTGTCCGAGCCGAGTTTCTGGTTGGGTGCCAGCGGCGGTGCAGGCAAAGCCGAACGCGCCGACATTTTCAGCCATGATCACATGCGGCTGAATCAGGTCACTTACAGTGGCTGCCCCTGTCCCGATCCGGCCTGGTACATCAAATCCAGGCAAGTCGACCTGCATTTTGAAGACAATGAAGGGGTGGCGCGCCACGGCACGCTCTACTTCAAGAATGTCCCGATTCTTTATTCGCCCTACCTGACCTTCCCCATCCGGAAGGAGCGCAAGTCGGGCTTTCTGCTGCCCACCTACGGAACGTCCACCGCCGGGGGCGTGGAGTTTTCCCTGCCGTATTACTTCAACCTGGCGCCGAATTACGACCTGACCCTCACCCCGCGGGTATTGGCCAAGCGCGGCGTTCAGCTGGGCGCCGAGTTTCGCTACCTGGGGCGCACCTACAGCGGCGCGCTGCAAGGCACCTACCTGCACAACGACCGTCAGGCCGACCGCAACCGCTGGTACTACGGCGTGGAGCATTCGCAGGCATTGGGCGGGGGCCTGCATGCCAGCTTCGACATTCGTCGCGTCTCGGACGACGACTACTTCCGCGATTTCTCCTCGCTGGGTCTGAATGAAGCGACCAACACCTGGTTGCCGAGCACGGCCACCCTGTCATGGTGGAACTCGCCCTATATCGGCGGTTCGGTCTCGGTTCAGAAATTCCAGACCCTGCAGGATCGCAATGCGACCTACCTCGTTCCCCAATACGACAAGCTGCCGGAGCTCTTTGTCCGGGCGGCCCGCTATAACTGGGGCGGCTTTGACGTGGTCTCGGAAAACTACATCACGCGGTTTTCCATGCCGTTCTATTCGGGCACGCTGTCCGAATACGATTATTACCGCGACCACCGGATTGCGCCGGACGGCGACCGCCTGACATCCTACACCTCGGTTGCGTATCCCATCGTGAAGGCGGGGTGGTATGTCACCCCCAAAGTCGGCGTGCACCTGAGCCACTATCGGACGGACTGGTATGCCGACGAACTCACTCGCTATCGCGGGCGCAACGACAACCAGTCGCGCGCGCTGCCGATCTTCTCGATCGATTCGGGCATGACGTTCGAGCGTGAGACCACGCTGTTCGGCAATGCGGCCATCCAGACACTCGAGCCGCGACTCTACTATCTGTACGTACCGTATCGCGACCAATCGAACATTCCCGTTTTCGACACCGCCTACGCCGATTTCAGCTTCAGTCAGGCCTTCAGCGAGAACATCTTCAGCGGCGGCTGGGACCGCATCGCCGACGCCAACCAGCTGACGGTCGGGCTGACGAGCCGCTGGCTGGATGCCGATTCCGGTTTCGAACGTATGTCTCTGTCAGTGGCGCAGCGCATTCACTTCAGTGACCAGCGCGTCACGCTGAACCCCGAGGACCCGACCCGTCTGCGCGACAAGTCCGACTACCTGCTGGGGGCATCCGCCGCGCTGACGGACACGCTCAGTGTGAGGCTGGACGCCCAATTCAACCCGGATTCACGCGACCGCAATCGCATGGCGGCTGGTCTGCGCTGGGAGCCCAAACGCCTGGCCAGCCTGTCTGCCTGGTATCGCTATCAGCGCGATCCGCGCCTGGTCTACGACCCCGAGGCCCGGATCAGCGAGAACGACGACCGTGGGCGCGAGCAGGCCACCATCGCGGGTCAATGGCCGCTCAGCAAGAATTGGTATGCGCTGGGCCGGTACGACTATTCCATCAAGGAAAGCCGTTCGACACAGTCGATTCTCGGCCTGGAGTACAAAGGCGACTGCTGCTGGTCGGCGCGCGTGGTGCTGCAGCGCTATGCGGTCGCGAGAAACGATGTCAACACTGCGGTATTCTTCCAGCTTGAGCTGGCGGGCCTTGGCGCCATCGGGTCCGACCCCATGGGCATGATCCGCGAACGCGTCAGCGGCTACCAGGATATCAACGCTCCCATTCCAGAAAAAACCGTCTTCGAGAGGTATCAATGATGCGCAGTGAGCATGCACGGCGCCGACTGGTCGTATTGCTGATGTCCATGCTGGGGCTTGGCATGGCATCGGCCGGCCACGCAGCAACACCGGCTGGTCAGGCTTCCCGGCAGCCCGCCGCTTCGTCACAGCAGTTCGTCGACGGAATCGCCGCCGTGGTGAACAAACAGGTCATCACGCTCAAACAGTTGAACGTTGAGGTGGCCGAGGCCGAGAAAAACCTGAAGGCGCAGAACATCCCCGTGCCCGAGCGCAGCATTCTGCAGCGCCAGGTGTTGCAGCGGATGATCCTTGAATCGCTGCAGCGACAGGAGGCCGACCGCCTCGGTATTCGAGTGTCCGACGCCCAGGTGGAGCGCGGCGGCGAGACGATTGCCGCCCGCAACGGCATCACGGTGGACGCCCTGCGCAAGGAGATTGCGAAGTCGGGCGTGAGCTGGGACCAGTATCTGGAAACCCTGCGCGACGAGATTCGCTTCGATCTACTGCGTCAGCGTGAAGTGGCGTCCAGCATCAACATCAGCGACGCCGAGGTCGATGCGTTCCTGCGCACGCAAGGCCGTGCTCTGGGGGCGGCACCGCGCGCGGCGGGAGCGCCAGCCACCGCCCCGCAGCCCCAGGCCGCGCCTCGGGTGCTGGGGCTTGCGCAGATTCTCGTCGCTGTGCCTGAACGCGCCAGTGCGCAGGAAGTGGCGCAGTTGCAGGACCGGGCCGAACGCCTGCTGGCGCAGCTCAAGTCCGGCGCCGACTTCGCCGGGCTGGCGGCGTCTTCTTCCGACGGCCCCCAGGCCCTGGAGGGCGGCGTCCTGGGGGTACGCCCCCTGGAAGGCTGGCCCGATCTCTTCGTGGAGGCCACGCGTGGCCTGCAGGTGGGCCAGGTTTCCCGGATCGTGCGCAGTGGTCAGGGCTTCCATATTCTCAAGGTGCTTACTTGGGGTGAAGAAGCGCGCAGCGCGCCGCCACAACAGGATTTCACCGTGGCAGGGCAACCGCCCATGGCACAGGGGCCGATGATCGTCACCCAGACACGTGCCCGCCACATTCTGGTCAGAACCAATCAGATCACGTCGGATGAACAGGCGGAACAGCGTCTGCGCATTCTGCGCGACCGTCTGCGCAGCGGCGAGTCGTTTGAAGAGCTGGCGCGCCGACATTCCGATGACGCGACGGCGCCGCAGGGCGGTGATCTCGGGTGGCTGTCGCCGGGTGAAACCGTCCCGGCCTTCGAGCAGGTGATGAATTCCCTGCAGCCGGGGGAGGTCAGCGAGCCATTCCGCTCTCCCTTCGGATGGCACATTGTCGAGGTGATGGAACGCCGCAATCAGGACATGGGTGAAGAGTTCCAGCGCATGCAGGCGCGCCAGATTCTCTTCCAGCGGAAAATCGAGCCGGCCGTCGATCAGTGGCTAAACCAGCTGTACGGTCAGGCCTATGTCGAGAACCGGCTCGATCCGCAGCCCCAACGCGATGCGCGGCGGCGCTGATCATGGCGCATCAGGCTCGCAAGCGGTTCGGCCAGCACTTTCTGGTCGATGAGGGGGTCATCGACCAGATCGTTCGCGCGATTCATCCCCAGCCCGAGGACCCCATGGTTGAGATCGGGCCCGGGCTGTCTGCGCTGACGGCGCCTTTGCTGCAGACCGTCAAACGGCTCACGGTGGTCGAGCTGGATCGCGACCTGGCGGCGCGCTTGCGGTTGTCGTGGCCGGCGGAGCGGCTGAACGTCATCGAAGCCGACGCCCTGACGGTCGACTTTTCCCAGTTGGGGCGTTCGCTGCGCATTGTCGGCAATCTGCCCTACAACATTTCCAGTCCGTTGCTATTCCATCTGGCGCAGTATGCCGATGCCGTCACGGACCAGCATTTCATGCTTCAGCGGGAAGTCATCGACCGCATGGTGGCCCAACCGGGGTCCGGCGATTATGGCCGCCTGTCCATCATGCTGCAGGTGCGCTATTCGATGGAAAAGCTGTTCGATGTGGCGCCCGATGCTTTCGACCCGCCACCGAAGGTGGTCTCGTCGGTGGTCAGAATGCTGCCCTTGCCTGCAGACCGGCTCAGGCCGCGCAGCGAGAGCGCGTTTGCCGCGCTGGTGACCCGCGCCTTCGCTCAGCGGCGCAAGATGTTGCGCCGCGTGCTCGCCGATTGGGCGGAAGACATCGATTGGCAGGCGCTGGGCGTTCAGCCCACGGACCGCGCCGAGGTGGTGAGCCCGGATCAGTTCATCGCCATGTCGGATCAGCTCGTGGAAGCCGGCCGTCTGAGCTGAGCTCAGCCGAAGAACCAGTAGCAGACCGCGATTGAAGCCAGCACGCCGGCCAGATCGGCAAACAGGGCGCAACCGATCGTGTGGCGCACGCGCTGGATGCCCACTGCCCCAAAATACACGGCCACGACATAGAAGGTGGTTTCGGTGCTGCCCTGCATGGTTGCTGCAAGCAGGGCGGGGAAACTGTCCACCCCGAAATGCTGCATGGTTTCCAGCATCATGGCGCGTGCCGCACTGCCGGAAAATGGCTTGACCAGGGCGGTGGGAAGCGCGTCCACGAAACGGGCATCCATGCCCCCCCAGAGCGTCACTTCCCGGATGCCGGTGAGCAACAGGTCGAGCACACCCGAGGCGCGCAGCATGCCCACGGCGCACAGCATGGCGACCAGATACGGCAACAGGTTCTTCGCGACATCGAATCCGTCTTTGGCGCCTTCCACGAAGGCTTCATAGACGGGGACTTTCCGGAGCGTGCCCACCACAAGGAAGAGGCCGATGATGGCGCACAGCACCAGATTGCCCAGCAGGCTGGAGGTGGCATTGATGGCGGCTGCACCCATGCCGGCGAGCATGGCCATCAGCCCGCCGATGACCAGCGCCGTGCCGCCCAGCCACAGCAGCACCACCGGGTCGTGCAGGCGCAATCGCTGAATCAGGGCGACGGAAAGCAGGGCAGCCAGTGTGGACGCACTGGTGGCCAGCAGGATGGGAAGAAAGATCAGCGCCGGTTCGGCCGCTCCCTGTTGCGCCCGGTACATGAAGAGGGTGACCGGCAGCAAGGTCAGCGAAGACGCATTCAGGGTCAGGAACAGGATTTGTGCGTTGGTGGCGGTGCGGGGGTCCGGGTTGAGCGTCTGCAGGGCGTGCATGGCGCGCAGCCCGATGGGCGTGGCCGCGTTGTCCAGCCCCAGACCGTTGGCCGCGAAATTCATGGTGATCAGCCCCAGCGCCGGGTGGCCGGCGGGCACTTCCGGCATCAGGCGCCTGAACAGGGGCGCCAGCAGTCGGCCCAATCCTTCCACCAGGCCGGCGGATTCCGCGATGCGCAGGAAGCCCAGCCACAGAGTGAGGGTGCCGAACAGCAGCACCATGATCTCCACGGACAGGCCCGCCATGTCGAAGAGCGCGGCCACGACGCGTGAGAAAACGTCGGGATCGTGCAACACCAGCCACTGGAAGAGGGCAGCCAGTATGGAGACCAGGAAGAAGGCGAGCCAGAGCGTGTTGAGCATAAGCCATAATGATGACATGAACCACGAGGGCTGCGCATGGCGACAGCCGCTCGTTTTGCGTTGACATCATGTTTTTTCGGGAGTCGTGGAAGTATGGATTGGAACGCCTGGCGGCGTCGCTGGCTGACAGAGCCACTGTATCGGCGGTTGCGCAATGGCGTCTCGCCGTTCACGCGGTTTCAGCAGGATGTGCTGGAAGCAGGCGAACCATGGTGGGAAGCGCAACTGCTGTCGGGTACACCGGACTGGAGTGCGCTCACCTATGTGAGACCGGCCACGCTTTCCGCCCGTGAAAAAGCGTTCCTGGACGGGCCGGTCGCGGCCTTGTGCCGTCTACTCGAGGTCACCTCCAATCGGGGTGAATCGCTGTCCGACGAAGCCCTCTGGCAGCTGCTTCGCGAAGCGCGTTTTGAAGCGATGGCGGTGCCGGCCGAATTCGGGGGGCATGGCCTGGGCGCATGGGCCCAGTCCGAGGTGCTGAGGCAGGTGGCCTTGCGCTCTGTGGCAGTCGCTCATCTGCTGGCCGCCCGTTTTGTCTTCAGCCCGGCCGCCCTGCTTCGGATGGCGGCGTCGCCTTCTCAGCAGGAAACCTGGCTACCCCGTCTGGCCGCGGGGAACGCCTGCGCGGCGATGGCATCCTTTGTGGTCGAGAACGACATCGTGCCCATCCAGGCCACCGGTGTTCTGCTACAGACTCCCGACGAGGAGCTGGTCCTGCGCCTTAACTGGAGCGGTGCACGTCATGCACCCGGTCCGCGTCCCGATCTGCTCGTTCTTCCTTTTCGCCTGCATGATCCTGACGGACTGCTGGGCACGCCGGGTGCGCGCGGCGTGTGCGTGGCCTTGCTGGACACGACATTGAGCGGGGTGATTCACCAGCCGTCCCTTTCGACTTCCCTGCCGGAAGCGGGCAGGAGCGGCCGTCCCTTCGCCCCTGCCGGGGCGCGCGGCGGCTCCTTTGACGGATGCGACGTGTCCTTGCCGGTGAGTGCCTTGCTGGGCGAGCGTGAGGGCTGCGATCAGGCATTGTCCGCCCTGCTGGCGTTCCAGTCCGTGGCCAAGGGCATTGCCCTGCCCGCACTCTCGACGGCGTCGATTTCACTGGCAGCTCATGCCTCCAGTGCAGTGCTGCGCCTGCAGGCCGAGGGAACGGGTTGCGCCATGCTGGGGGCACGCGGGCGTCTGGGGCGGCTTGCCGCCACGACCTACCGGGTCGAAGCGGGGCGCCGCTTTCTATCCGGGGGGCTGGACCTCGGCTATCGCCCGGTGCTGGCGGCGGCGCTTTTCGACATGGCCATCTTCGACGACATGCGTCTGGCCGTGGGCGACAGCATGGATCTTCTGGGCGGCGCCGGGCCGACGCCTGCGCTGACAGAATGGCAGGAAGGGCTGCATGAGTTGCTGCCGGCCCTCTTCGGCCTGGACGCCCTGGCGCCGCAGGCGCGCAACACGCGTGTTCTGGCGCTGGGCGTGTTGCGGGTGCATCCGCTGCTCAGGCAGGAAATCGAGGCCCTGGACGAGGCCGATACCGAAGCGGGCTGCGAAGCCTTCGATCGCCTGCTCTGGAAGCATCTGTTCTTCGCCTGTAGCGGCCTCATGCGTGCAACGGGCCGGGCCTGGAGTGCCGGGCGTCTGTCATCCGTGCCGCGGTTGCTGGGGCCGGTGGCCAGACACTATCGGCGCATCAACCGCTATGCCTCCGCGCTGGCGGCGGTGGCTGAGACGCTTCAGCCGGGCGCCCGCCCGGTCCATGCACGCAACGAGCCGGCCCTGGAGCGCCTGTTGCGTGGCTTGGCGCATCTCATGTTGCTCAGTGCTGTGCTGAAACGCTGGCAGGACGATGGCCGTCACGATGCCGATCTGCCTTTGGTGGAATGGTGTGCCGCCGATGCCTGTCACGTCCTCGATACCTTGCTGGGAACGCTGCTCGAAAATCTCGGCATCAAGCCTGCCGGCCTGGTGCTGCGCGGCATGCTGCTGCCTCCGTTCCTGCGTGCAGCGCCCCCGGATGACGCCGTGACGCTGGCCTGTGCGGAGCTTCTGCTGCGGCCCTCCGATACGCGCGAACGTCTCGTGGGAGCGGTATGGGCCAATCATGGCCTGCGGCATCTCGAGGCGCTGGAAAAGGCCTTCGAGTGCGTCGTGAATGTGCATGAATTGCGGGAGCAGATTCGGCAGGCTGGCTTGCAGGATTGGCGGCAGGCGCATCAGCGTGGCGGACTGACCGATGCCCAGGCCGAAGCCCTGGAAGCCGCCGAAGCTGCCGTGTTGGCCGCGCTCAGAGGGTGAGCGCGGCGCAATGAAAAAGGGCGCGGCAGATGCGCCCTTCTCGTCCTCAGTCGACGCGTTCCTTGCGCTGAATGAGCTCGATCTTGTAGCCGTCCGGGTCTTCGACGAAAGCAATGACTGTCTGCCCATGTTTCATGGGGCCGGCTTCGCGTGTAACTTTGCCGCCGCGCGCCTTGATGTCGTCACAGGCCTTGTAGGCGTCTTCCACTTCGATCGCGATGTGGCCGTAGCCGTCACCGAGGTTGTAGCTGGGCGTGTCCCAGTTGTGGGTCAGTTCGATCACCGCGCCGTCGGCTTCGTCCTGGTAGCCGACGAAGGCCAGGGTGAATTTGCCGTCGGGGTAGTCCTTGCGGCGCAGCAGGCGCATGCCCAGGACCTCGGTGTAGAAGGCCAGCGACTTCTCGAGATTCCCTACGCGCAGCATGGTGTGCAGAATACGCATTCAATACTCCTGTGAAAAATGACGGGGCAGCGCGCTCATAACAGAGGCAGGCTGCCCGGATGGTGAGGTTTCAGTGCCTGTCGGGCGCGGGCAAAGTCGGGGAACAGACGACCGACTTCCCGCCAGAACTCAGGCCCGTGATTCATGTGTCGAAGGTGGGCCACTTCGTGCGCCACCACATAATCGACCACTTCAGCAGGCAAGTGTATCAGCCGCCAGTTCAGCATGATGCGGCCATCGCTGCTGCATGAACCCCAGCGGGCGCTGGGGGCGGCCAGTCGCCAGCTGCGGAACGAGACCCCGGCGAGCCGGCAATAATGGAGCAGCCTGGCCTCGAAGTGTTCGACGGCCTGGTTCTGCAACCAGCCGTAGACCCGTTCACGGATGCGGTCGGCACCGCTGTCGGCCTGCAGCGGCAGCAACAGGGTGTCCCCGGGTGCGGGCTGCCGCGGATCGCCATCATAGCGCGCGTAGCCCACATCAGGGCGTACTTGCAGCGACACGTAGACACCCAGATAGGGGAAGCGGCCCCCATTCTGCCAGTGGGCTTCTGCCGTGGCCAGATGCTGCTGGCGTTCGTGCAGGCTGCGCAACTTGCGGAGGATCCAGGGCGCCTTGGCCCGGATGACTTCCTCGAGCTGCTTGCGCGACACCCAGGCCGGCGTTGTGACGAGCAGACCATCGTCATTGATGGTCAGACCGACGGTCTTGCGGCGCGAGGTTCGCAGCATGAAGCCAATGGGCTGCAGGGGCGTGTCGACTTCGACCCAGCGATGGCCGGAGGGCAGGCGGGCCGGTGGCGTGATGGGTACACGTGGCGGGGCGGGGAGGCGGGAAGCGGGCTCAGGCGGCCCGCTGGCGCGTTCAGGCGAGCGCGGGAGGGCAGGAGCGCTGTCGAACAGCGCGAGCTGCTCATGCGCCGCCATAGCGCTCCGGGTTCAAGACACGCATTTCCGCTTCGATCCAGGCTTCCACCTCGCGATTCACTTCGGCTGCCTTGCGACCCTCGGTGGGGATGGGAGGGCCGAATGAGACGGTGACGAGACCGGGTTTCTTCAGGAACGCCCGGCGGGGCCAGCATTCGCCGGCATTCAGCGCGATCGGGATCACTGGTACCTGCGCGGCCGTCGCCAGTAGGGCGCCCCCCATTTTGTAGCGTCCCGCCTTGCCCGGGGCGATGCGGGTGCCTTCGGGAAACAGCAGCGGCCAGCGACCTTCCTTGAGGCGTTCCTGACCGACGCGGATGACCTGATCCACGGCATCCCGCCCCTTAGCACGATCGATAGGGATCATGCGCAGCAGGGCCAGGCCCCAGCCGAAGAAGGGAATCCGGTGCAGTTCGCGCTTGTAGACGAAACAGACATTGCGCGGCATGTAGCCCGCAAAGAACATGGTTTCCCAGGCAGACTGGTGTTTGGAAAGCAGCACGACAGATTGGTCGGGGAGGTTTTCCCACCCCTTGACCTGCCAGCGGATGCCCAGGATGACCTTGGCACCCCAGACCGCCAGCCGCGGCCAGCCGACCGTCAGACGATAACGGATGGGCAGCGGCAGGGGAGCCCAGATCAGGCAGGCGAAGGCATAGGGAATGACCGTGACGATCAGGAAAATCTGATAGATCAGTGCGCGCACGTAGGCCATGTCAGTCCTCCCTGAGCCATTCGTCAACGATGGCCGCGAGACTGTCACGAACTTCGGTGCCTGGCGGCAGCCCGCCTTTTTCGAGGGTGCGCAGCCCTTTGCCGGTCCGCACCAGCCAGGGCTGGCAGCCCAGGGCCGAAGCGGCCTGCAGGTCGCGCAGGGAATCACCCACAGCGGGCACCCCTTCCAGAGTGATGTCGTAGCGACAGGCGATGTCTTCGAACAGGCCGGGCGCCGGTTTGCGGCAACGGCAGCCGTCGTCAGGCCCGTGGGTGCAGACGAAGATGGCATCCAGGTGGCCGCCGGCCTGCGCAATTTCGCGACGCATCTTGGCGTGGATGGCGTTCAGCGTGTCCATGGTGAACAGACCGCGGGCCAGCCCCGACTGGTTGCTGGCCACGACCACCCGCCAACCCGCCCGGGAGAGCCGGGCGATGGCATCGAGGCTGCCCGGCACCGGGACCCATTCCTCCGGCGACTTGATGAAGGCGTCGCTGTCTTCATTGATGACGCCGTCGCGATCGAGAATGACCAGTTTCACTGTGCCAGCCTTGAAAGGTCGGCCACCTGGTTCATGCTGCGATGCAGCTGATTCAGGAGGGCCAGGCGATTCCGACGCACCGCCGGGTCGTCCACCATGATCATGACATCATTGAAGAAAGCGTCCACGGCACTGCGCGTTCCGGCCAGGGTGGCCAGGGCACCACTGAAATCACCGGCCTCGAACTGCTGCTGGGCTACCGGCGCCAGCTCGGCAATGCGGGCGGCCAGCGCGCTTTCGGCCGCTTCTGCGTACAGCGAGGGATCGGCCTCGCCGAGATCGCTGTCGGCCTTCTTCAGCAGGTTGGTGATGCGCTTGTTGGCGGCAGCGAGGCTCTCCGCCTCGGGCCGGCGCGCAAAATCGGCGCAGGCCTGGATGCGGCCGAGCACCTGATGCAGGGGCGGCTGCAGGACCAGCACCGCGTCCACCACATTGCGATCGTGGGCGGCCAGCTGATTGCGGTAACGCTCGTAGATGAAGTTGGCGACGGCCTCGGCGGTGCCCTCGGCCAGGGTGCCGTCCTCGAAAGTGCCGGCGGTGAAGGCGAGGAGTTCTTCCAGACGCAGCGTGTCGTGATCGTTCAGGGCCAGCAGGCCGCCCGCGGCGAGTTGCTCCCAGGCGCTGATCAGCCCGAGGGCGGCGCGGCGCAGGCCGTAGGGGTCGCGTTCACCGGTGGGAACGAGTCCGATGCCCCAGATGCCCATCAGCACTTCCAGGCGTTCCGCCATGAACAGTACGGCACAGGTGCGCGATGCCTCGGTGACGGGGGCGTCCAGCCGGATGCGATATTGCTGGCGGATGGCTTCGACCACATCGGCGGCCTCGCCGTCCGCCTCGGCGTAGTAGGCCCCCATGATGCCTTGCAGCTCGGGGAATTCGCCCACCATGCTGGAGTTCAGATCGGCCTTGGCGAGCAGGGCGGCACGGTCGGCGCGATCGGCATCGGCGCCCAGCTGGGTCGCAATGTGCGCTGCGATGCGACGGATGCGTTCGACGCGCTGGCGCACCGAGCCCAGCTTGTTGTGGTAGACGCTGGCGGCCAGTTGCGGCACGCGGTCTTCCAGCCGCATGGCCCGGTCGGTTTCGAAGAAGAACTGGGCGTCGGCCAGGCGCGGACGCACCACGCGCTGATTGCCTTCGATGATGTGCGAGGGGTCGGCCACCCGCATATTGCTGACAATCAGGAAACGGTGGGTCAGCTTGCCGGTGTTCGGCTCGAACAACGGGAAATACTTCTGGTTGAGCCGCATGGTGAGGATCAGGCATTCCGGCGGCACGCGCAGGAACTGCGGGTCGAATTCCCCGACGTACACGGTGGGGTGTTCCACCAGGGCCGTGACTTCATCCAGCAGGGCGTCGACTTCGGCGCCCTCGCCGATGGTGGCACCGAGCGTTTGCGCCTGCTTGTGCAGCTGTTGCAGGATGTCGGCGCGGCGGGTTTCGAAGCCGGCCATGACCTTGCCCTGCTCGAGCAGCTGGAGCTCGTAGCTTTCTGCGGAAGTGATGTCCAGCGTGCCCTCGGACATGAAACGGTGGCCTTCGGTGTGACGGCCGGCCTTGAGCCCGAGCGCGGCCACGGGAACGACCTCTTCGCCCCAGAGCGCGACCAGGCCGTGTGCGGGACGGACGAAGCGCACACTGGTGACACCGTCGGCGAGCTGGTAGCGCATGACCTTGGGAATGGGCAGCTGCGCAATGGCCTGTTCCAGCGCCTTCTGCAGGCCCGCTGGCAGCGATTCGCCGGCCGCCACGCCGCGGGCATACAGGACATCCTGCTTGCCGTCGGATTCAATGATGAGGTCATCCACCGATAGGTTTTCCAGCCCCTTGGCCTGCAGCTTCTTCAGCAGGGCAGGCGTCATCTCGCGCTCGGTGGTCAGGCCGACCTTCACGGGCATGAGCTTTTCGGTGAAATGCTGTTCGGGCGCCTGGCCCATTACCGCATCGAACACGGCAGCCAGACGACGCGGTGTGGCCAGCGGCCGCACGGTGCAGCCTTCCGCCAGCAGATGATGTTGCGCCAGCGAGGCGCGCAGCGATTCGGCAAAGGACTGCCCGAGCCGTTGCAGGGCTTTCGGGGGCAGTTCTTCGGTGAAGAGCTCCACCAGCAGGGGACGAGTACTGGGCTGCGAGGTCATTATGCGACCTCCAGGGCGGAACGGTTGGCCAGCATGGGAAATCCTAGTTTCTCGCGAGAATCGTAGTAGGCCTGGGCCACTGCGCGTGACAGATTGCGGATGCGGCCAATGTAAGCGGCGCGCTCGGTCACGCTGATGGCTCCACGGGCATCCAGCAGGTTGAAGGTATGAGCCGCCTTGAGGGTGGCTTCGTAGGCGGGCAGGGCGAGCGGCACTTCGATCAGCCGCTTGGCCTCTGCTTCATAGTCATTGAAGTGAGCGAACAGCATGTCGGTCGAGGCGTGCTCGAAGTTGTAAGTGGACTGTTCGACCTCGTTCTGGTGGAACACATCGCCATAACGCACGGCGGTGCCGTCTGCGTGGTGGGTCCAGACCAGGTCATACACGCTTTCCACCCCTTGCAGGTACATGGCGAGACGTTCGAGACCGTAGGTGATTTCGCCGGTCGTCGGGTAACAATCCAAGCCACCGACCTGCTGGAAGTACGTGAACTGGGTCACTTCCATGCCGTTGAGCCAGACTTCCCAGCCCAGACCCCAGGCGCCCAGCGTGGGGTTTTCCCAGTCGTCTTCGACAAAGCGGATGTCGTGCACCTTGGGGTCGATGCCCAGCGCCACCAGCGAGCCCAGATAGAGATCGATGATCTCGGGCGGGGCGGGCTTGAGCACGACCTGATACTGATAATAGTGCTGCAGGCGGTTGGGGTTCTCGCCGTAGCGCCCGTCCTTGGGGCGGCGCGAAGGCTGGACATAGGCGGCACGCCAGGGCTCAGGCCCGATGGCGCGCAGGAAGGTCGCCGTATGCGATGTCCCCGCGCCCACTTCCATGTCGTAAGGCTGGAGCAGTGCGCAGCCCTGCTTGTCCCAGTACTGCTGTAGTGTGAGGATGATCTGCTGAAAGGTGAGCATGAGGGTATAGGCCCGTTCAAGGCATGGTTGGCCGCAAAATCCTGTGATTTTAGCGCCTACGTCAAGGCGTGGGCTGCAGCGGGCAGCCGGAGCCGTTTGGCGGAGCCGGTACCGTGGGCGCGGCCCCGCGGCGGGCAGCCGAAGAATGGTCGTATGATATAGGGTTGTCCAAGCCTGCTGAGCCGGCCCTGCAGCACACCGGCCCGGAGTCCAGGCATCATCACTGCGGTTTCGCCGCCTCATTCAAGGAAGCCCGTATGTCAGAACTGGTCAAAGCCGAAGTCGTCGACAAGATTCTCGTCATCACCATCAATCGACCGGAGGCGCGCAACGCCGTCAACCTGGAAGCGGCCGAACAGCTGGCCGCCGCGCTGGACAGGCTCGATAACGACGATGCACTGGTGATCGGCGTGCTGACCGGTGCCGGCAACACCTTCTGTTCAGGCATGGACCTCAAGGCCTTCGCGGCCACCGGCCAGCGTCCGTATGTCGGCGACCGTGGTTTTGCAGGCATCTGCGAGCGTCCGCCGCGCAAGCCGTTGATCGCGGCCGTGGAAGGCTACGCCCTGGCCGGCGGGTGCGAAATCGTGCTGTCATGCGACCTGGTGGTGGCCGCTTCGAACGCCACCTTCGGCGTGCCGGAGGTTAAGCGCGGGCTGGTTCCCGGTTCCGGCGGCATGGTGCGTCTGCCCTCGCGCATTCCCTATCACATTGCCATGGAGGCGGTGCTCACGGGCGACATGTTCCCCGCCGAACGTTTCCATCACTTTGGTCTGGTGAACCGCCTCACTGAGCCGGGCCAGGCACTGCAAGGTGCGCTGGCGCTGGCGCGCAGCATTGCCGCCAACGGCCCGCTGGCAGTCCAGACGGCCAAGCAGATCATTGCTGAATCCCGGAACTGGCGGCCTGCCGACATGTTCGATCTGCAGCGTCCGCGCATCGCCCATGTGTTCACGTCCGCCGACGCCAAGGAAGGTGCGACCGCCTTCGCCGAAAAGCGTCAACCCGTCTGGACCGGCAAATAATTCCCCCTTTCCTCGTTTCCCGAGCTCAAGTCATGACTACCCTGATCAAAGAAGACGATTTCATCCAGTCGATCGCCGATGCGGTCCAGTTCATCAGCTACTACCACCCGGCCGACTACATTCAACATTTGGCGCGCGCCTACGAGCGTGAGCAGAACCCGGCGGCGAAGGATGCCATTGCCCAGATCCTGACCAACTCCCGCATGTGCGCGGAGGGCAAACGCCCCATCTGTCAGGACACCGGCATTGTCAACGTCTTCCTCAAGATCGGGATGGACGTCCGTTTCGACACCCGTCTGAGCATCCAGGAACTCTGCGATGAGGGCGTGCGCCGCGGTTATCTGAACCCGGACAATCCGCTGCGGGCGTCGGTGCTTGCCGACCCCCTGTTCACCCGCAAGAACACGCGTGATAACACCCCCTGTATCGTCAATGTGGAGCTTGTGCAGGGCGATCGCGTGGATGTCCAGGTCGCGGCGAAGGGCGGTGGCTCCGAGAACAAGACGAAGTTCGTCATGCTCAACCCCAGTGACTCGCTGGTGGACTGGGTGCTCAAGACGGTGCCGACCATGGGTGCCGGCTGGTGCCCGCCCGGCATGCTGGGCATCGGCGTCGGCGGCACGGCCGAGAAAGCCATGACCATGGCCAAGCAGGCCCTCATGGAAGACATCGACATGTTCGAACTGTTGCAGCGCGGCCCACAGAACAAGCTGGAAGAACTGCGCATCGAGCTGTACGAAAAGGTCAACGCCCTGGGCATTGGCGCTCAAGGGCTGGGCGGCCTGACCACCGTGCTGGACGTGAAGATCAACACCTTCCCCACCCACGCGGCCTCCAAGCCCGTGGCCATGATCCCCAACTGCGCGGCGACCCGTCACGTGCATTTCGAACTGGATGGCTCCGGTCCGGCCGTCCTGACGCCGCCGGCCATGTCCAATTGGCCGGACGTCAACTGGGCGCCCGACTACAACAAGTCCACTCAGGTGAACTTGGACACGCTGACGGCCGAAGAAGTTGCCAGCTGGAAACCCGGCCAGACGCTGCTGCTGTCGGGCAAGATGCTGACTGGCCGCGACGCCGCGCACAAGCGGATCCAGGACATGCTGGAGAAAGGCGAGCCACTGCCCGTGGACTTCACCAATCGCATCATCTACTACGTGGGGCCGGTCGATCCCGTGCGCGACGAAGTCGTGGGCCCCGCCGGCCCCACCACGGCCACCCGCATGGATAAGTTCACGGACATGATGCTCGAGAAAACCGGCCTGATCGCCATGGTCGGCAAGGCCGAGCGCGGTCCGGTCGCCATCGAGTCCATTCGCAAGCACAAGTCTGCCTATCTGATGGCCGTGGGCGGTTCTGCCTATCTGGTCTCCAAGGCGATCCGCCATTCCCGCGTGGTCGCATTCGAGGACCTCGGCATGGAAGCCATCTACGAGTTCGAGGTGAAAGACATGCCCGTGACCGTGGCGGTGGATGCCACCGGCGAGTCGGTGCACCAGACCGGTCCTGCACAGTGGAAGGCCCGCATCAGCGAGATGATCCCGCTGGTCGCGGCGAACTGATCCGGCCTGCCGCCCGCAAAGCCCCTGCTTCCGCGTTACGGAAGCGGGGCTTGCAGAAAAACGAATTCAAAAGTGCGTGGGCGGCTGGCACGATGAGGGCTTTACCGGCGGGCCGGGTGGGCCCGCCACTACCCAGGAAGCACCATGACAACACAGGTTTATTCCGAATGGGTCGGGCGCAAGGAGACATACCCCGACAATCTTGACCCCGGCCATGTGCGTCAGGTCGCGCTGGCCTTGAATCAGCCGGCCCCCATCGCCGGCGAACCGCTGCCGCATCTGTGGATCTGGGCGCATTTCGTGCGCGGTCAGGCCTATGACGAGCTGGGTCGTGACGGCCATCCTGCCCGAGGCAGCCTGCTGCCGCCGGTCGGCACGCGCAACCGCATGTGGGCGGGCAGTCGCGTGCGTTTCATCGAACCGTTGCGGGTGGGCACACCTGCCGAGCGTCAGTCCACCATTCTGAAAATCGAAGAGAAACAGGGGCGGACCGGTACCTTGGTGTTCTTCACCGTCCAGCATGACTACCTTCAGGATGGCCGGCTTTGCGTGTCCGAAGAGCAGGACATCGTGTATCGCGACCCCTCGCCACCCAAGCTCGAGGGCAGCATTCCCGCGCCCGCGCGTGACTGGGGCGCCACGGTTGAGCCCAGCACCGTCATGTTGTTCCGCTACTCGGCCGTGACTTTCAACGGCCATCGCATTCACTACGATCTGGATTACGTCACCAAGGTCGAAGGCTATCCGGGTCTCGTGGTACACGGGCCGCTGATTGCCACCCACATGGTGCAGGCCTGTGTGGACGCCAACCCGGGGCGGGAAGTCGCCAGCTTCCAGTTTCGCGGTTTGCGGCCGCTGATCGCGCCGCGGCCCTTTGACGTGGCCGGCGCCTTCAGGGACGACGGCAGTGTGCAGCTTTGGGCCGAGCAGGACAGCGCGCTGGCGCATCAGGGTGAACTGACTTTCAAATAGGAGTGCTCATGCAGCCATCCATGCGAACCGCATTATTTGTCCCCGGCAATCGCCCGGAACGCTTCAGCAAGGCGCTTGACGCGGGGGCGGACGCCGTCATCATCGATCTGGAAGACGCCGTTCCCCAGGACGCCAAAGCGGCGGCCCGAGACCACGTCGCCCAATTTTCCGCCCAACATCCGGAAGCCCGTTTCCTCGTGCGCACCAATTCCGCGGAAACCCCGTGGTTTGAAGACGACCTGAAGCTGTGCCAGGCCCATGCAGGCATCGAGGCGGTGGTTCTGCCCAAGGCGGAATCGGCCGCCCAGGTCGGGCGCGTGCGCGAGGTCACCGGCAAGGCCGTCCTGCCCATCGTGGAAAGCGCCAAGGGGGTGCTGGCCCTCGACGAACTGGCCCGGGCAGAAGGGGTGGCCCGACTGGCCTTCGGCTACCTCGATCTGATGCTCGACACCGGCACCCGGCCCGATACCCCGGGGGCGCGGCTGCTGCTGGACCACATCCGTTGCCGCATGCTGCTGGCCAGTGCCGCAGCGGGCATTCAGGCGCCGTTGGACGGCGTGCATCCCGATTTTCGCGATACGGAAACCCTGGCTGCCATCGCGGCGCAGGTACGGGACATGGGGTTTGCGGGTCTCCTATGCATTCACCCGCTGCAGCTGGCGGTGATTCATGAGGCCTTCCGTCCGTCCGAACAGGAAAGCGAGTGGGCCCGACGCGTGGTGGAGGAACACGAACGCACCGGCTCTGCCGCCTTCCAGCTGGATGGCAAGATGGTCGATGCGCCGGTCATCGCCCTGGCCCGGCGCGTGCTGGCGCTGGCGCGCTAGATTCGGCTCAGAAGCTGGTCGCTGCAGGCGGCCAGCAGTTCTTCAATGACGCCCTGTGCCAGGGTCATGCCCGGCGCCAGGTCGCGCAAGGGCATCAGGACGAAGGCCCGTTCATGCATGCGCGGGTGCGGAAGGGTCAGAAACTCCGTCTGCCGGTGTTCCGTGCCATGCAGCAGCAGGTCGAGGTCGAGGCTGCGGGGAGCGTTCCGGTAGGGGCGTTCGCGCCCATGCGCATTTTCGATGGCCTGCAGCGCACGCAGCAATGCTTCGGGGCTGAGGCTCGTTTCCACTTTCAGCACAGCATTGGTGAAGTCCGGCCCCCCGGCGTCCACCGGCGCGCTCCGATACAGCGGCGACAGGGTGGTGTCGTGCACACCGGGCAGCGCGGCTATCTGGGCCGCAGCGGCCAGCAGGGTGGCCCGGGCATCGCCCAGGTTGGCACCCATGCCGACATAGGCGATGACGGGGGCCTGAACCGCGGCAGTTTCGGGTGTCGAGCTCATTCCTTGCTGCCGGCTTCCACGTTGCCGCTGCCCGGCTGGCGGCGGGGACGGCGACGACGTCGTTTGCGGACGGCGCCTCCGGCGGCCCGCTCGCCACGCTGGCTGGCCTGGTAGGCATCCACCATGGCGATGCGCTCTTCGGGCGAGGCATTGGCCAGGTCCATCCACCATTGCGCCATGACGCTGTCCACTTCGCGTGCTTCGGCCCGCAGCTGCAGGAAGTCAACGGCGGCGCGGAAACGGGGTTGTTCCAGCATGCGCCAGATGGCCCGTGCGTTGATGCGGTCGAAGCGCGCCTGCATGAACCAGATTTCGCGGATGTCGGCGATGAAGCGGCGCTGGATCGCCATCTTGCGGGACTGCTCGTCCAGCACGGAGTCGGCGGCATCCAGCAGGGTCTGGGTCGGGTGGCCGCCTTGTTCGACCAGCGCCTGCCAGCGCTGGTAGACCAGCTTCCAGAGCAGGGCGGCAAACAGGAAGCTGGGGCTGACCGGTTTGCCCCCCCGGACGCGAATATCGGTGCGGGCCAGGGCAAGGTCGACGAAATGTTCACCTTCCGGCACGTTGAACACCACGTCCAGCAGAGGCAGGAAATCCTGATGCAGGCCCACTTCGCGCAGTTTGCGCAGGCAGTCCATGGCGTGGCCGCAGGTCAGCAGCTTGAGTGCTTCATCGAACAGGCGCGAGGCCGGGACATGTTCGATCAGGGGTGCCAGCCGCCGGATGGGGGCCAGCGTTGCCGGTTCGATCTCGGCGGACAGCTTCGCGGCAAAACGCACGGCACGCAGCATGCGCACCGGGTCTTCGCGGTAGCGGCGTTCCGGGTCGCCGATCATGCGCACGATGCGCTTCTTCAGGTCGGCCACCCCGTTGTGGAAGTCGATGACTTCTTCCGTCAGCGGGTCGTAATACAGGGCATTGAGTGTGAAGTCGCGTCGGGCGGCGTCTTCCGCGTGCGTGCCGAACTCGTTGTCACGCAGGATGCGGCCGTGTTCATCGGTGTGCTCGGCGCCTTCGGATGAAGGCGCCCGGAAGGTGGACGTTTCGATGATTTCCGGCCCGAACACGACGTGGACCAGGCGGAAACGGCGACCGATGATGCGCGCGCGCCGGAACAGCGGCTTGATCTGTTCGGGCGTCGCGTTGGTGGCCACGTCGAAATCCTTGGGCTGCAGACCGACGATGAGGTCGCGCACCGCACCGCCGACCACATAGGCTTCATAGCCATGCTGGCGCAGGACTTCACATACCTTGATGGCATGGCGAGAGACCTGGCGGCGGTCGATGCCATGCTTTTCCACCGGCAGCCGTTGCGGACCGGACCGCGCGCCGGAGAACAGGCGGGCGACGAATTTTTTTATGGTTTCGGGCAACATGGGCGTATTTTAGGGCGTGACGCGCTCAAGATTTGGCATCTTGCATATCCTGGAACAAATCGAGCACCTTCCAGCCCTTTTCTTGCGCGATTTCACGCAGACGGGGGCTGGGGTTGGTGGCGATCGGGTGGCTCACCACCTCGAGCAGGGGCAGGTCGTTGGGCGAGTCGCTGTAGAAATAGACTTCGTCGAAGGCATCGCGCGTCAGGCCCATGCTCCGGAGCCAGTCGTCCACACGGATGATCTTGCCGGCCTGGAAGCTGGGCACCCCCTGGATGCGCCCGGTGTAACGGCCACGGTCCATCTGGGCGACCGTGGCGACGAGATGGGGCACGCCGAAGGCCCGCGCAATGGGGGCGGTGACGAAGTCGTTGGTCGCCGTGACGATGGCGCACAGGTCACCCCGCGTGAGATGGCCCTGAACCAGCTCGATGGCGTTGTCGCGGATGGCCGGGCGAATGACTTCCGTCATGAAGTCTTCGTGCCAGCGGGCCAGCTCAGGTGGCGTGGCGCGGGTCAGCAGCCCCAGCATGAACTCCGCAGACTGTTCCGCGGTGAGCTGCCCGGCGTTGTAGCGCTCCATGAGTTCTTCGTTGCGCGCCTGGGCCTCGGCCGGGTCACCGGCACGGCCCGTGCGGGCGAGGAAATCGGCCCACTGATAATCGCTGTCCAGCGGCAGCAGCGTATGGTCGAGGTCGAACAGGGCAAGACGGGTAGGGTGGGTCATGAAAGTCGGATTCTTGTTTTGACGGCCTGTCAGGGCTGAGAGCTGGCCAGCAGATCTTTCAGCAGAGGCAGGGTGATGGCGCGATGTCGCGCCAGGGAATAGCGGTCCAGCGCATCGACCAGGGCGGTCAGGCGGCTCATGTCACGGTCGTGGTGCGTGAGCAGCCAGCTGAGGACATCGGGGGAGAGGTCCAGCCCCCGTTGCGCGGCGCGGCTGCACAGTGCTTGCGCGCGTTCCTCGTCGGTGAGCTGTTCGAGCCGGAAGACGAGATCCCAGCCCAGACGGGTGCGCAGGTCTTCGCGCACGTCCATGGCCAGCGGTGAACGGTCGCCCGCCAGCACGAGGGTGAAGGCATGGCGGGTGGCAGCGCTTTCGCGCCAGCGGTTGTACAGTGTGAAGAGGGCGGCCTGGCCCTCGGCGTCGAGGTCCTGCACGTCATCCACGGCGACGAGACGTACGTCGAGGCTGTCGGCGGTGGCGATGTCATGTAGGGCGCCGGCCGGGGCATCGGCTGCGTGATAATGGCCGTCGTGCGCTGCACACACGGCATGCAGCAGATGGCTGCGCCCCACGCCGTGCGGCCCCCACAGATAGATCGCCCGGCCTCGTTCGCATTGCCGCAGTGCGTCCAGCGCGGCGGCATTGCGACCCGCCACGAAATTTTCCAGTGAGGGGGGTGGCGCAGGATGGAGATCCAGAATCAGTTGCTGTGCCATGTCTCATTCACAGGCCGGAATTTCCAGTTCATCGTAAAATCCGGCCTGATATACAGTTCAACCCGCAATTCTTGCACATCCCACGACTTTTCTCATGACTGACAAAAATTCTGCCTCCCTGACCTACCGCGACGCCGGCGTCGACATCGATGCCGGCGAAGCGCTGGTGGATCGCATCAAGCCCATGGCCGCGCGAACCATGCGGGCGGGAGTCATGGCCGGCATCGGCGGTTTCGGCGCCCTCTTCGAGGTGCCTCCCCATATGAAGGAGCCCGTGCTGGTGTCAGGCACAGATGGCGTGGGAACCAAGTTGCGCCTGGCTTTCGAATGGAACCGCCACGACACCGTGGGGGTCGACCTCGTTGCCATGAGTGTCAATGACATTCTGGTACAGGGTGCCGAGCCCCTTTTCTTCCTGGACTACTTCGCCTGCGGCAAATTGTCGGTGGATACCGCCGCCAGTGTAGTGCAAGGCATCGCGCAAGGGTGCGAACAGGCCGGCTGCGCCCTGATTGGCGGTGAAACGGCCGAAATGCCCGGCATGTATCCCGAAGGGGAGTACGATCTGGCGGGGTTCGCGGTCGGTGCGGTGGAGAAATCCGCCATCATCGACGGCAAGCAGATCCAGCCGGGCGACGTGCTTCTCGGTCTGGCCTCCAGCGGGGCCCACTCCAATGGCTTTTCCCTCGTGCGCAAGATTCTGCGCCACGCGAACGCCCGGCCATCGCAGGAACTGGACGGCCGCTCGCTTGAAGACGTGGTCATGGCGCCGACCCGCATTTACGTGAAATCCGTGCTGGCGGCGCTGGCGGCACACGGGCGCGATATCCGCGGGCTGGCTCACATCACCGGCGGGGGCCTGCTCGACAACATCCCGCGGGTGCTGCAAGGCCACCTCGCCGCGCGTCTGCATCGCGACGCCTGGACCTTGCCGCCGCTGTTCCAGTGGTTGCAGCAGAACGGCAATGTGGCCGACGAGGAAATGTTCCGCGTCTTCAACTGCGGCATCGGCATGGTCGTGATCGTGCCGGCAGCCCAGGCGCAGGCCGTCACCCACACCTTCCGTCAGGCCGGCGAAACCGTCTACACGCTGGGCGAAATCGTCGAGCGTCCGGGCAGCGACGCCGCCCAGGTCATCATCGCCTGAAGCTTCAAGGCTCGGGCCACGCGGCACGGGCCAGGTCAATCACCTGGCCGGTGGCGTGGTCCGACAGGCATTCCACCACGTGGCGCTCCGGGTCGGAACGCAACCAGGTCAGCTGCCGTTTGGCCAGTTGACGGGTGGCCGCGATTGCCTGCTCGACCGCGGTCTCCAGGCTGATCCTGCCGTCCAGATGTTCCCATAGCTGGCGGTAGCCCACACAGCGCATCGAAGGCAGCCCGATGTGCAGATCGCCCCGGGCATGCAGCTGCCTGACTTCCTCCAGTAAACCCGCCTCCAGCATGGCTCCGTAGCGTGCCGCGATGCGGGCATGCAGTTGCAACCGATCCGAGGGTTCCAGGCTGATCGTGATGAAACGGTAGGGGGAGGCCTTTTCGGGGGTGCTGCGGGCAATCCATTCGGACATCGGTATGCCGCTGCTACGATAGATCTCGATGGCGCGTTGCAGGCGCTGGCTGTCGTTCGGTGCCAGACGCGCCGCCGTGACGGGGTCATGGCGTGCCAGTTCCGCATGCAGGGTGGGCCACCCCTTGATACGGGCTTCTTCGTCGATGGCAGCGCGCAAGGCGGGGTCGGCGGCCGGCAACATGCTGATGCCTTCGCGCAGCACCTTGTAGTACATCATGGTGCCCCCGCACAGCAAGGGGAGCCGCCCGCGGGCGCGGATCTGCCCGATCCGGTCCAGGGCATCCTGGCGGAACTCGGCGGCCGAATAACTTTCTGCCGGGTCCCGGATATCGATGAGGTGATGCGGAACCTGTGCCTGCTCCGCCGCCGAGGGCTTGGCCGTGCCAATGTCCATGCCCCGATAGATGGTGGCGGAATCCATCACGATGATTTCCACCGGCCAACGGGCGGCCAGGGCCAGGCTCGCGGCGCTCTTGCCCGAAGCGGTCGGGCCGGCAAGACAGAGTACGGAAGGCGTCATGATGCTCACTGCCCGCGCATGAACATGCGGTCCAGTTCGCCCAGGGGCCATTGCAGCCAGGTGGGACGACCGTGGTTGCACTGATCGGCCCGTTCCGTCTGTTCCATCTGTCGCAGCAGGGCGTTCATTTCGTCGAGGGTGAGCTTTCGATTGGCGCGCACCGCTCCATGGCAGGCCATGGTGGAAAGCAGGTCATTGCGCTGTTCGGTGAGCAAGCTGGAATGACCGACGTTGGCCAGATCGCGCAGTACACCTCGCGCCAGGGATTCGATGTCTCCGCGCGCCAGCAGGGCCGGCACGGTGCGTACGGCAATGGCTGCGGGCCCGGCGGGCGTCATGACCAGACCCAGCGATTCGAGGGTTTCCCGGTATTCCCCGATCAGGCCGAGATCGCTCGGCGTCGCACTGAACACCACTGGGACGAGCAGATCCTGACGAGGCAGAGAACGGGCGTCCAGCGCCTGTTTCAGGGCTTCATAAACCACCCGTTCGTGGGCCGCATGCATGTCCACCAGCACCAGCCCCTTGCGGTTCTGGGCGACGATGTAGATGCCGTGCAACTGACCCAGTGCCTGCCCGAGCGGCTGGTCATCGGGGTCGCCAGGGTTGGCAGCGGTACTTGCCGCGGGAAGAAGGCCGGGTGGCGTGTCGGGCGACGCGGAGCAGGCGTCCGCCACGGCTGCACCGGCCGGGCTTTCACCCAGCGGCCGATACAGGGACTGCCAGCCTTCGGCCGGAGCGGCACGTTCCCGCAGCGCGAAGGCCTGCTGGAGCGGGCGGAAGCTTCCCGCCTGCCCGGATGAAGGCGGCGCGGCGGAGCCCGACGGGGTCGCAGGGTATGCGGCGGGGGCGGTGGCTGTCGTATCGAGAGGAGCGCCTGCCGTGGCGGGGGCGTCGTGCATTCCGGGCGTGCTGGCCAGCGCTTCGGTGAGCGTCTGGGACACGAAGCGGTGAATGGCACCACTGTCGCGGAAACGGACCTCGTGCTTGGCCGGATGGACGTTGACGTCCACGACGGCCGGTTCCACATTCAGGAACAGCACGTAGGCGGGATGGCGGTCGCCGTGCAGCACGTCGGCATACGCCTGACGCACGGCATGAGAGACGGCGCGGTCGCGCACGAAGCGACCATTCACGTACAGGTATTGGCGGTCGGTTCGTGCGCGGGCGAGCGTGGGCCGGGTGATGAGCCCGCGCAGCGAGATCAGGCCGTGATCCCGTTCCACCAGAATGCCCTGGTCCATGAACTCCGCACCGAGAATGTCACGCAGACGCAGCGCCATGTCGCCCGCCCGCCAGTGGCGCTGGGGTTTGTCGTTGTGAAAAAGACGAAAGGCGACGTCGGGGTGGGCTAGGGCGATGCGCTCGAGTGCATCCAGGCAATGGCCGTATTCCGTCGTTTCAGAACGCAGGAACTTACGGCGCGCCGGTACCGCATCGAAGAGCTGGCGCACATCCACCGTCGTGCCCACCGGCCCGGCCGCGGCGTCGACGTGCAGGCTGCTGCCGTCGATCTGCCATGCGTGCTCGGCCTCAGGTGTGCGGGAAAGCAGGGTCAGCCGGGCCACCGAGGCGATCGAGGCCAGCGCCTCGCCGCGAAAACCCATGGAGGCGACCCTTTCCAGGTCGTCGAGTGAGGCAATCTTGCTGGTGGCATGGCGACGCACCGCCAAGGGCAGTTCCTCGGGCGGAATGCCGCTGCCGTCGTCGATCACGGCTATGCGGCGAATTCCGCCGCCGTCCAGGCGAACCTCGATGGCGCGCGCGCCGGCATCGAGTGCATTCTCGAGCAATTCCTTCAGGACCGAAGCCGGGCGGTCAATGACTTCGCCGGCGGCAATCTGGCTGACAAGGAGGTCGGGAAGGGGGGCAATGGAGCGTCTTTCGGTCATCCGTCCGGGGCGTGTGGCAAAAGCAAATAGACAGACGACACATTCTAACCGGCGCGCACACACATGTTGATTGTCCGCAACGGAGGCAAGCAGCGGCGGAGAACAGCAGGTCAGCGCGCGTCACGACGGGGCGCCTGATCGACGCCCACCCGGGCACAGCCGGACGTTGCGGGATGATGGCCGGGGCATTCCGGGGGGTGGCCGGCGCCTCAGCCGGCCCCGGAGTCTCAGCTGCGGCGGGCGAGCGCCGGATTGTCGCGGAAATAGCCCTGAATGCCGGCGAACATGGCGCGTGCCACCTGATCCTGATATTTGTTGCTGCGCAGCAGGCTTTCTTCCGTGGGGTTGCTGATGAAGGCAGTTTCCACCAGGATGGACGGGATGTCCGGCGCCTTGAGCACCGCGAAGCCTGCGCGTTCCACCTGACGCTTGTGCAGCCGGTTGATCTTGCCGATTTCGTTCAGCACCTTGCTGCCCGCGCGAATGGAATCATTGATCTGGGCGGCAGTGGACAGATCGAGCAGCACTTTGGCCACCTGCGCGTTGTGCGTTCCCAGGTTCACGCCTCCGATGAGGTCGGCCTCGTTTTCACGCTGGGCCATCATGCGCGCCATCGTGCTGGTGGCGCCGTTCTGCGACAGGGCATAGACTGACGAACCGCGCGCCGTGGGCTTGACCCAGGCATCCGCATGGATGGAAATGAAGAGATCGGCCTTGACGCGGCGGGCCTTCTGCACGCGCACATGCAGCGGCACGAAATAATCGCCGTCACGGGTGAGGTAGGCCTTCATGCCCGGTGTGGAATCGATCAGGCGTTGCAGGCGCTTTGCGATGGCCAGCACCACATCTTTTTCGCGTGTTCCGTTGCGGCCGATGGCGCCCGGATCTTCCCCCCCATGGCCCGGGTCCAGGGCCACGAGGATCTGCCCACGCCGCTGCGGATGTGGGGCGGGGGCGGTGGCCGGCGGCGTGCTGCGCGGCCGGGAGGAGCCGGCCGGCGGAGAAGGCAGGTCGGGTTTCCTGGCCGTCTGGGGCAGGGTCTGGCCCTGTACCGAGGGCACGGGGGCGTCGCTGGATTGTTGGGCCAGCTGCTCGAGCACGTCGGCCAGGGGGTCGGGATCCTTGCTGTCGAGAATGGCCAGCAACGGGTCCTGCGCGACCTTCGGATAGAGGTCGAGCACGAGACGATACTTGTACTCGCCGATCGGCTTGAGCGTGAAGATCTGCGGCGCGACCGGCTGTTTGAGGTCCAGCACCAGGCGCACCACGCCCGGGCGGTTCTGACCGACCCGCACCCCACCGATGTAGGGGTCATTGGGCCGGACTTTCGACACCAGCTCATTGAGCGTGCTGTTGAGCGTCAGGCCGTCGATGTCCACCACCAGGCGGTCGGGGCCGTCGAGCATGAAATGCTCGGCTTTGAGCTCGGTGTCCATTTCCAGGGTGACGCGGGTGTATTCGTCTGCCGGCCAGGTCCGCACGGCCACAATGCTGGCGGCGTGGGCCACCCTCGGAACAATGGGAATGAGGAGCAGCGTGGTGGCGCCCGCGATCAGGCGCCGTCGTGCGAGGTCGGCAGGTGGGGTGCCGGCGTGGCGGGAAAGAGAGTCGTCAGCCATAGTGATCCTTTTTCGCTGTACGGCGTCAGTACAGCGCTGCGCCCTTCGTCCTCATGCTTGATTTGTATTTCCAGGTCGGGGGGAGGCAAATGTTCTCCGGCCTGCTCTGGCCACTCGATCAAAACGACGGCTTCGTCTTCGAGAATGTCCCGAAACCCGGCATCCAGCCATTCACGAGAATCGCTAAATCTATAAAAATCAAGGTGATAGAAGTGTAAGCTAGAAAGATTATAGCTTTCAACCAGCGCATAGCTGGGACTTTTGATGCGTCCCCGTATTCCGGCGGCCCGCAGCAGCGCCCGAACGAAGCAGGTTTTGCCTGCGCCCAGGTCGCCGCGAAGGTGGATTCTGCCCCCTTTGGGGATGCCGGGCCGCTGGCCGCATAGAAGGGGCGACAGCGAGGCGGCGAGCGCCTCCGTGGCTTCTTCGTCGGGCAATTTCAGGGAAATCACGGGTTCTCGTGATCGATCAGGGTTCATGGTCCTTTCCTCAGAACGGGCTGAAATGCAGCCACAGCGGAATGGTGAGCGCGGACAGCAGGGTGATCAGTGACGTTGTGGCGGCCACGCTACGCCCGTCGCCTCCCATGCGCACAGCCAGAATGTAGGCAGACGAAGCCGTGGGCAGCGTGCTGAACAACAGCAGCATCTGCTGCTCGAGCGGCGCCAGGGGAAAAAGCCAGGCAATCGCCAGGGCGACAACGGGCATGATGAGCAGTCGCACCGAGATCATCCAGCTCATGACGTGGGCCGCGGCGCGCAATCCATCCAGGGAAAGAGTCGCGCCCACGCAGATCAGACCCAGCGCAATGGCGCAGGCGCCCAGGCGCTGCAGGGTATCCATGGCGAAGGCGGGCAGCTCGATTCCGCTGAGGTTGCACATCAGTCCGGCGACAGTTGCAACAATTAGTGGATTTCGAAACAGTTCGCTCAAAATGCGGGTATCCTGACGTTTTGCAAGCCCGGTGACCGCTGCGATATTGGCCAGGGGGACCGCACATCCGACGATGATTGCCATCACGGATTGACCGTCTTTCCCGGCCAGACTCAGGGAAATGGACAGGCCCATGTAGGTGTTGAAGCGATAGGCACACTGCGCGAGCGATGCCTGCACGCTGGGGTCGGCCTTCAGCACCGGCCCTGCCAGCCAGGCCAGGGCAACGCCGCAGGCCATCAGGGTCAGGGTCGCCAGAATGAGCGCCGAAGCGTCCCCAGGGCTCAGTGGGGCACGTGCAATCGAGACAAACAGCAGGGCAGGAAACAGCACGAAGTAGACGAGCTTCTCCGCCGTAGTGAAAAACTCCGCCTTGTACTTAAGAAGATGCAGCAGGCACCACCCGAGGGCGATCAGCAGGAAGTCAGGAAGTACCAGCGTGACGATGCTCATGTGGTGGTAGCGGGTGAATGAGAAAAATTGATTCGAACCGGAAAAAGTTTCGCTAGAATCCGGCCTCAATCCTCCCACGAGGAGGAGTTTTTAAAGGAGTGAGTGTATATGAAACACCTGAGCAGCAAATTTGCAGCTGCGGCCATCGCGGGCGCCATTGCCGCGGTGTGTGGCACCCCGGCGATCGCAGCGGATGATTATCCCAACAAGGCCATTCGCGTGATCGTCCCGTTTGCACCGGGCGGTTCGACGGATATCGTCGCACGTATCGTCACCCAGGAGATGAGCCAGATTCTCGGCCAGACCATGGTGGTCGAGAACAAGGGTGGTGCCGGCGGCGCCATCGGTGCCCAGGAGGCGGCGCGCGCGGCCCCGGACGGCTACACGCTGTCCATTGCCACAGTCTCCACCATGGCTGTGAACAAGGCCTGCCGGCCCGACGACCTGCCGTACGATCCCCTGAAGGATTTCATGCCGGTCACCAACTTCGCCAACGTGCCCAATGTCATCGAAGTCAATCCCAAGTTCCCCGCCCAGAATTTCAAGGAATTCCTGCAGGAGCTGAAGAACAATCCGGGCAAGTATTCCTACGGCAGTTCCGGCAC
>JAJUFT010000152.1 GCA_029263615.1 Alcaligenaceae bacterium
CCATGCGACCTTCTTTGCTTGCAGGTCGGACAGGAAGTGTGCGAAGGCACCGGGCTCGATCACATCGCCATATGCGTCCACATTTCCGAATACGGCGCCGTAGCCGCTGAAGGTCATGGCTTCGGTCTTGCCCTCGCCCTCGGTTGGGGCGAATTTCAGCTCGACCAGATCACAGATCAGGTTGTCCATCTTCATCTTCCTTTGGTTGAGTGCCCCCGTTCGTGGGCTTGGGCAGCAGGGCGGCATCTCCGCCAAGCGGGTTCAAGTCTTCCAGGGCGCGCACCTCATCGGGCGTCATCCAGGCGGGAGCGTTCCCAGCACCTAAGGCGCGCGAATAGAACTCGCCGCGATCCTTGTGTGAACCTCGCATGAGTCCAGCAGCCGTAAATTTCACGAAGTACCCCTGGTCCAACTCCCTGTCTGTCAGTAGTTGGCATTCGGCAGACTGTTCGATGCGCTGGTACCAGGGCGACAGTGTGTGCACGACATGCGCGATGAACATCTGTTCGGCGCTGGCAAAGGTGTTGGCCTTGTCGCCTGTATGCCCGATCATGATTGGGAACACCCGCATCGCCTCGCAGATCTTCTCGACTTGATACTTACGGGTTTCCAGCAGCTGCGCATCGACCGCCGTCATGCTGATGGGGTAGAACTTCGCCCCACGATCCAGCAGCTTTACCTTGGATGCCTTCTCCGAGAAGAACTCCTGGTCCAGGTACTTGCGCAGCATCCTGTACTGCTCATCGGTCAGGTTTCCATCGACCGAATACACCCCAGTCATCGCGGCGCCGTCAGCCTGCATACGGGCTTGCGTAGCCTCGGCAGCCATGGCCAGGCCAATTGCCTCGCGGGCAAGCTTCACTGCATCCAGGCCGACGACCGCATCCCACGACGGCCCCCGCCAGTGCCAGATCGCCTCTTGCGGGAACTCCTGTACCTTGCCGCTGGGCGCCGTCACCGTGTAGGTAAGCCGGTAGTCGTCTTCCTGCTTCACTGATACGCAGTTCGGCGGAATCGGTATGAGTTCACGCACCTCACCGCGCAGGCGGTTAATGAATGCGTAAGCATTGCCGGTGAGCACGGCGTGGATTGCCATGGTTTCACGCAGCTCAAAGCTGGTCATCCAGCCGTTCGGCTTGCGGTACAGCAGGCGATACAAAGGGTGATCGGTTGCCGGGTGCTTGCTATCGCCATCCTGCCGGTAAAGCTTGAACGGAACCTGCGCAATGCCTTCGGCAATTACCCGGGCGCATGCGAGCACCGTTGAGACCTGCAGCGCCGTCTTATGGTTCACCGCCGTGCCGGACTTGGTATTCATCCATCCGCCAAGCAGACGGAATAGGTCAAGCGAAGTATCGACCGAGTCGGTAGAGCCTTTGCGCTCGACGATGGATTTGGCGAGGATCCCCATTACTTGACCACCACCCGGGCGCAGAGAATGCCGCCGACCAGCGTGAGCGCGCCGCCCACGAGGAACCCAGCCGGTTCATAAATCAGCCAGGCGCCGTACGACAGGCCGCCAGCACCGGCCAGCATCAGCGTGTCAGGCAGGATCGACGTCAGTACTTTCTTCATAGGTTTTCCCAGAATGAACGGCCTTGGCCAGCCGGGTTGCGCTCCATCAAGTGCGCGGCGTTGAACACGGCCATCAGGGGGTCAATCTTTGCGGTGCCGCTCGCTTGTTTGGTCACCAGCACCGCGTTACCGCGCTGCTCGATCTTGGCGTTGCCTACACACCAAGCCATCAGCGGCTGGCCGGCATGCAACAGGGTGCCCTCGGCGAGCTTGCGCTCGGTGTTCTTGATTGTGCCTGCCAAGCGGAAGCCCTGCGCGATGCCGATCGGCAAATCGTCGGGCAATCCGGCTTCAGCGAAGGACTCTTCGAAGTTGATGCCAATCTGATCCAGCCCGATACCATGCTTGGCGGGAAACAGGTTGCGCCCATGGATCCCGGCCAGAATCTCTGCCAGATCGGCCACGTCCTCGCCGATGTTGTCCACGAGCGTCAGATCACCATCGGCGGCAAAGTCGTGCAGCCGCGGCGCGATTTCCTTGCGACGCTCAAGCACCGAGGGATGCGCCCAGGCCTTATTCCACACCAGCCAGTTGCCGGTGCCGCGCTCACGTCCAATCACCGCCAGCCCGAGCAAGTCATCGAGACCTCCGCCATC
>JAJUFT010000114.1 GCA_029263615.1 Alcaligenaceae bacterium
AAGGCAACTTTGTACTGAATGTGTACATGTCGGTTCAGCGCGTAGTGCTCGGGCTGCTGCTGGGCATGCTGCTGGCAGTGCCCATCGGCTTCATGATCGGCTGGTACCGGCCCGTGCGCCGCTTTGTGGACCCACTCATCAATTTCTTCCGCGCCCTTCCGCCAATTGCCCTCATTCCCCTGGCCATTGTCTATCTGGGCATAGGCGAAGTAGCCAAAGTTGCCATTCTTTTCTACGCCTCCTTCTTCGCCGCCGTCATCGTCATGTACGAGGGCATGAGCCAGATCAGCCCCGTGTATATCCGGGTGGCCCGCACCCTGGGAGCTACAGACTTCGAAATCTTCCGCAAAGTCATGGTGCCCATGACCGTGCCTCACATGCTCACGGCCCTGCGCGTTGCCCTGGGCGTCGCCTGGGCCACACTGGTCGCCTCGGAACTGGTGGCCGCTCAGGAAGGCCTTGGCGCAATGATCCAGAACGCCTCGGCTTTCTTCGACCTGCGCACCATCTACCTGGGGATCATCAGCATAGGAACACTGGCTCTGCTCATGGACCTTGCCCTGCGGCGCCTCTCAGCCCGACTCGTGAGCTGGCAAGACAAGACGGAGAACTGACATGGAACAGCAACAGCCCCGCATCGGCTTTCACAATGTCTCGAAGAGCTTCCAGACCGATCACGGCCTGCTGGAAGTCGTGCGCGACATTTCCTTCACAATCAACCAGGGAGACTTCATCTCATTGGTTGGCCCCTCGGGCTGTGGCAAGACCACACTGCTGAACATGGCAGCGGGTTTCATCCGCCCCACCGCCGGTTCGGTGACGCTGGACGGGCGGGAGATCGACGGTCCCGGCCCAGACCGAGGCGTAATGTTTCAGGAATACGGCGTCTTTCCCTGGCTCACTGTCGAACAGAACATCGCCTTCGGGCTGGAACTCAAAAACAAAAGTCATGTGTCCGCCGCTGAAAAGAAGGAGACGGTAGAACGCTATATGGCACTCATGGGCCTGAGCGATTTCCGCAAGGCCTTTCCCAAGACGCTTTCCGGGGGAATGCGTCAGCGCCTTGCGCTGGCTCGAACTTATGCCGTCCACCCGGAATTCATTCTCATGGATGAACCATTCGGTGCACTGGATGCCCAGACACGCAGCGCCATGCATGACCTGCTGCTGGACATTCTCAATGCCGAAGGCAAGACCGTGATGCTGATCACCCATTCGGTCGAAGAGGCCGTCTACCTCTCCAACAAAGTTCTGGTGATCTCCGCCCGCCCTTCCCGCATCCGGGAGGTGGTCGATATTCCCTTCCCCTACCCCCGGCATCGCTCTCTGCAGGAAACGCCGGAATTCAACGCATTGCGCTCTCACATTCACGATTCGGTCATGCGTGAATATGCCGCGCAGGAAGCCCAGGCATCCTCCCGCCTCACCGCCTGATCGCGAATTCTTCCTACAACAAAGGAGACAACCCATGAAACGTCGCAACTTTCTCGAGCTGGCAGCGGTGTCCGCAGCGGCCCTCGCCGCCCCGGCCATCGTCCGGGCACAACCCAAGAAGCTCAAGATCGGCTACTTGCACACCCTGGCCGTGGACGGCCAAATCTGGCTTGCAGACTCCATGGGCCTCTGGGAGAAAAACGGCCTGAACCCGGAATTCATCCAGTTCCAGACGGGGCTCGAACTGTTTCAGGCCATGACCGGTGGTTCCATCGATGTGCTGTCCACCGGCGCAGTGCTGTCAAACTTCCCGGCGCGTGGCCAAGGCAAGGCGTTTCTCATCAATAACGTCGAGTTCGCCACGGCCCAGCTTTGGGTACACCCCGACATGGGCGTGAACAGCTTTGCCGACCTCAAGGGCAAGAAAATTTCCACCACCGCCGGCACCACCGCCCACGTATTCCTTGACCGCGCCCTGCGCGCCAATGGCCTGGACCCGCGCAAGGACATCCAGATCGTCAACCAGCGCATGCAGGATGCCGTCACGGCCTTCATTTCCAAAGCCGTGCCCGCAGTCGCACTCTGGGTTCCTTTCAATATTTCCGTGCGCAATCACGTACCCAACGCAAAAATGCTGGTGGATGCCTCCAAGTACTACCCGGAAGCCGCCATTGTGGGGGGCTGGGCAGCCGGCAACCGCTACTTCGAACAGAACCAGGACGTGCTCAAACGCATCATCTCCACCTGGGTCGTGGCCAATGACCACCTGATCAGCAACACGGAAGAATCTCTGGCCATCATTCAGCAGAAGTACTACCCCAACGTGCCCCTGGCCGACATCAAGGAACAGTATCAGGCGCAGAAAATGTTCACCTCGCAGGAATGGGCCAAGATGTACAAGGACGGCACAGTCACCCAGTGGCTGCAGCAAGTCACCGACTTCTTCGTCGACTTTGCCAGCATCCCCAACGCCGTGCCGGCCTCGCAGTACTTTGACCCCAGCCTGTATCTCGAGACCGTGAAGGCATGAGCCAAGCGCACACCTCCCGGCAGGCCTACGACTACATCATCGTCGGGGCGGGTTCCGCCGGGTGCATTCTCGCCAATCGTTTGTCTGCAGATCCGTCTGTGAAGGTGCTGCTGCTGGAAGCCGGCAACAAAGACCGCAACCTCTGGCTGCATCTTCCGGTCGGCTATTTCCGAACCATTTACGACGAACGTTTCTCGCGCCTTTACGACACCATCGGCTGTGAAGGAACCGCCGGGCGCAATATTGTCTGGCCTCGGGGCCGCGTACTGGGCGGTTCCAGTTCAATCAACGGCCTGCTCTACATCCGCGGGCAGCATGCGGATTATGACGACTGGCAGGAGCGCGGCGCCGCGGGCTGGGGCTACCGCACCGTACTGCCCTTCTTCAAACGTTCGGAATGTTTTGAAGGTGGCGAAAACGAATACCACGGAGGCAGCGGGGAACTGGGCGTTTCATCACTCAAGAATGACCACGCCTACTGCAGGGCCTGGGTGGAAGCCGGCATGGAACTAGGCTTGCCCTATAACCCGGACTTCAATGGCGCCAGCGAATTCGGCGTCGGCCCTTACCAGTTGACCATCAAGAACGGCTGGCGTTGCAGCGCCTCAGTCGCTTTCCTGCGTCCAGTGCTGAAGCGGCCAAATCTTACGGTTCTCACCCAATCCTTCAGCACACGCATCTTGTTTGAAGGGTCGGCGGCCACAGGGGTGGAATGGCTGCATCAGGGAAAACTGCATAGCGCCAGGGCAGAAAGGGAAGTGATTCTCTCGGCGGGAGCCATTCAGTCGCCCCAACTGCTGCAGCTTTCGGGCATAGGGCCTGCAGCCTTGCTCGAACGCCATGGCATCCCTGTGGTGGTGGATGCTCCCGAAGTCGGCGAGAACCTGAAGGACCACTACCAAGCCCGTACCATCGTACGTCTGAAACAGAAGCAATCCCTCAACACCGATGTGCGCAACCCGCTGAAGCTGGCATCGATGGGGCTGGAGTGGTTTTTCAAGCGCAGCGGCCCGCTGACCGTGGGCGCGGGCCAGGTCGGCGGCTTCGCCCGCACCGAATACGCGCAGGACGGCCGCTGCGACATGCAATTCAATGTCATGCCCCTATCGGTCGACAAACCTGGTACGCCCCTGCACGACTACCCGGGTTTCACCGCATCAGCCTGCCAGTGCCGGCCCGCCTCGCGCGGCAGGCTGCAGATAAGCAGCGCCGACCCCATGGCTGCGCCGCGTATCGAAACCAACTACCTGGGTGAGGAAATCGATCGCAACACTCTGGCAGCGGGTATTGAGATGCTGCGCGAAATCTACAACCAGCCGGCGTTCCGCGAACTTGTCGAAGCTGAAGTATTGCCGGGCAGTCACCGCAAAACCCGGGCAGACCTCATCGACTTTGCCCGTGAATGCGGCGGCACGGTGTTTCACCCCGTGGGCACCTGCCGCATGGGCTCCGATGCCACGGCAGTGGTTGACCCCACCCTGAAAGTGAACGGCGTCACCCGCCTGCGCGTGATCGACGCGTCTGTCATGCCAGACATGGTCTCGGCCAATACCAATGCGACGGCGCTGATGATAGGCGAGAAAGGCGCCCACCACGTGCTCAACGACCCCTTCTGATGTGGACCAAGACATGATTCCCTTGCCCGAGCTCGCCCCCCTCCGCATTGTGAAGGTGGAAGCGCACGTGTTCCGTGCGCCCATACTCGAACCCGTGGAAACCTCATTTGGCGTCATGCACGACCGGCCTGCCGTCCTCGTGCATCTGCAGGATGAGCAGGGCTGCAGCGGCTGGGGTGAGATCTGGTGCAACTTTCCGGCTGTCGGCGCCGAACACCGCGCCCGCCTGCTGGAATCCTGCGTAGGTCCCTTGCTCATGGCCAGAACTTGGGCGCACCCATCGGAGGCCTTTGAAGCCATCACTGCCCGCCTGCACGTGTTGGCCCTGCAAACCGGCGAGCCGGGCCCCATCGCGCAGACGATTGCCGGTGCGGACATCGCCCTGTGGGATCTCGCCGCTCGCCGGCTGAACCGTCCACTATGGCAACTTCTGGGCGGTGGCCCTGAAGTTCAGGTCTATGCCTCCGGCCTCAGTCCCACACGTCCTGAGCAACTGGCCCAGCAAAAACGGGAAGAAGGCTATCGCGCCTTCAAGCTCAAAGTCGGCTTCGGCGCGGAGCGCGACCTTGAAAACCTGCGGCGCTTGCGCCGGCTGCTCGGTCCGGACACACCACTCATGGTGGATGCCAACCAGGGCTGGGACATGGCGACGGCAGTGAAGATGAGTGAACAGTTGGCAGAATGCGGCCCGATCTGGTTGGAAGAGCCGATTACGGCTGACCATACATTGGACCAATGGCAATATTTGGCCAGCCGTTCGAGCATACCTCTGGCCGCTGGCGAGAACATGCGCGGCCAGGCCGAATTCACCGCAGCGCTGAAGTCGGGCGCTTTTGCCGTCATACAGCCTGATCTCGGCAAATGGGGTGGCTTCAGCCAGTGTGTGGAAGTGGGAAGGGCCGCCCTGCGCCACACCCGCCTGTTCTGCCCCCACTGGCTGGGCGGCGGGGTCGGCCTGGTGGCCAGCATGCACCTGAAGGCAGCGGTGGGTGGCGACGGTTTTGTGGAAGTCGATTCCAACCCCAACCCCTTGCGCGACCGCCTTGCGGGTGAGCTATTGAGCCCGGTGGAAGGCCGCATCCGGTTACCGGACACGCCTGGCCTGGGCATTACACCGGAACTTAGCGCGCTCGCGGAGTTTCGTGTACCACATCACTATGCCTGAACCCGCGGCGCCGTGAGCGGCGGGCGGCGAACCAGCATCGGGATAGGTTCGCTTACACTGAACCGCCTTTCTCCAGTGCCCGCGCATAGAGCGCATCGCGCGGGGCGCCGCTGACTTTCGCGGCCACCTTCACCGCGTCCCGCACGGAAAGCGTTTCCAGCA
>JAJUFT010000118.1 GCA_029263615.1 Alcaligenaceae bacterium
GCGCTTTGGTCGCCCTCCTACTTCGCAGGCAGTTGCGGCGGTGCACCCATCGAGATCATCCGCCAGTACATCCAACAGCAGCAGACGCCACACTGACCGCCCAAAGGACGCCTACGGCGTCCCCGCTATCCTTCCCCGGCCCTGAAGGCCGAGGCTTGCCGCGCACCGGGTCAGTGCGCCCCCGGGCACGCAAACGTGGCCCGGATAGCGCAACGATAACGGGCAGACAGCCGTGGCCGTGATCAGGCGACAACCGTAGCGTTGATCTGATCGAGCGCCCGCGCAAGGCGCTCGACGGTAGCGTCGACGTCGGCCCATTTGTCGAGACCGAACAGGCCCAGGCGGAAGGTCTTGAAGTCGGCCGGCTCACCGCATTGCAGCGGCACACCCGCGGCGGCCTGTACACCCGCCTCGGCAAACTTGCGCCCCGACTGGATGCCGTCGTCGGTGGTGTAGCTGACCACCACGCCCGGCGCTTCGAAGCCCGCAGCCGCCACGCTGGGAAAGCCGCGCTCGCGCAGCAGCGCACGCACACGCTGCCCCAGTTCGAGCTGGGCCGCCCGCAACGTATCGAAACCGCGCGCCTCGGCTTCGGCCATGGCATCGCGCAGGGCCACCAGCGCATCGGTGGGCATGGTGGCGTGGTAAGCGAAACCACCTGCCTCGTAGGCTTCCATGATTTGCAGCCACTTGCGCAGGTCGCACGCAAAGCTGGTGCTGGTGGTGTGCTCAATGCGTTCACGGGCATGCTGGCCAAGCATCACCAGCGCGCCACAGGCCGGTGCCGACCAGCCTTTCTGAGGCGCGCTGATCAGCACATCGGCGCCGACGGCCTGCATGTCGACCCACATGGCACCCGAGGCAATGCTGTCGAGGACGAACAGCCCGCCTTCCGCATGGATGGCGTCAGCCACCGCTCGCAGGTAGTCATCGGGCAACATGATGCCAGAGGCCGTTTCGACGTGGGCCGCGAACACGACGCCGGGCTTCTGTTCGCGAATCGTGGCCACCACCTGCTCGAGAGGGGGCGGCGCAAAGGGTGCCTGACTGCCTTGAGCCACCTGGGCCGCACACAGCACGGTGGTTTGCGCCGGAATGGCACCCATGTCGAAGATCTGGCTCCAGCGGTAGCTGAACCAGCCGTTGCGTATGACGAGACAGTGCTGGCCCGTGGCGAACTGGCGCGCAACGGCTTCCATGCCGAACGAGCCGCTGCCCGGCACGACAATGGCCGAATGGGCCTTGTACACATGCTTGAGAGTACGGCTGATGTCGTTCATCGCCCCCTGGAACAGGCGCGACATGTGATTGACGGCACGGTCGGTGTACACGACCGAATATTCCAGCAGACCATCGGGGTCGACGTTGGGAAGCAGACCGGGCATGGCGTTCTCCGTGGAAGGGCATGAATTTCCATTATTGAACGCGCCGCCCGATTCGGCAACCGGCCATTCAGCGATCGTTCATCCGATTCAGGAAAGCCGTTTCAGGCCACCCGGTTGACGGGCTCCTTCCCTCCGAAAAAGGCGTCGATCCCTTCGCACAGAAGCCGCCCCATCGCCACCCGCGTCGCTTCGGTGGCACTGCCGATATGCGGCAACCCGAAGACATTCGGCAGCGTGCGATATGCGGGGTGAATGTCGGGCTCGCCGGCGAACACGTCGAGGCCGGCCGCGGCCACCTTCCCGGTTTCGAGCGCGGCCACCAGCGCCGCGTCGTCGATGATGTCGCCCCGTGCGATATTGCAGACGATGGCATTGGCGGGCAGACGTGCAATGATCTCGGCATTGACGAGCCCGCGCGTGCCGGCGTTCGACGGGCACGCCACGCACAGGAAGTCGCTGTGCGCCGCCAGCTGCGCCAGGCTGTCGTGGTACGTGGCGCCGGCTTCCAGCTCGGGCGCGAGGCGGCTGCGGTTGTGGTAGTGGATTTCCATATCGAAGCCGCGTGCCCGCTTGGCAATGGCCCGCCCGATACGCCCCATGCCCAGGATGCCGAGTCGCCGGCCCCATACGTCGACCCCCAGCAACTGCCGCGGCGTCCAGCCGCGCCATTCGCCCGTACGCACCAGGGCGCTGCTCTCGATCACGCGCCGGGCCGCCCCCAGCATGAGCAGCATCGCCACATCGGCGCACGATTCGCTGAGCACGTCAGGCGTGGCCAATACGGCAATGCCACGGGCCTTGAGCGCCTCGATGGCAAGGTGCTCCATGCCGATGGAATACGTGCACACCACCCGCACGGAATCGGGCAACTGCGCCACGATACGTTCGTCGAGCCGGTCGGTGGCCGTGAGCACCAGCACGTCGTGACCCTGCACACCCTGCAGCAGCTCATCGGAGGTCAGTGTGCGGCCCTTGTCGTTGGCCGTGGTGGGAAAGCGGTCGAAGAAAACGCGCTGCACGATGTCGGGCAGATCGCACGCCAGGAATACGCGCGGACCACTGGAATTATTCTGCATCTCACTCATGACGGTACCCTGTTGCAACAGGGCCTAATCGTACCCCGTCCGGCCGGTTCATGACGGTGCCCGAGGTGTATGCTTGCACGCATGCTGCACGCCGGCCTTCTTGCACTCATCGCCATTTCGGTACTGGTCACGTCGTTCATCTCCGGCGTGTTCGGCATGGCCGGGGGCATGATCCTCATGGGCGTGCTGGTTGCCATGATGCCGGTTTCGGCCGCCATGGTGCTGCACGGCACGGCCCAGCTCACCTCGAATGGGTGGCGCGCCGTACTGTGGCGCGGCCACATACACTTCGACATAGTGGGCCGCTTCCTGCTCGGGCTGCTGCTTGCAGGGGTCGTCTTTTACTTCATCGGGTTCATTCCCGATCGCGCGCTGGTGCTCATCGCTCTGGGCCTCACGCCCTTTCTTGCATTGGCGATTCCGCGCCGCCACGTGCCCCAGGTCACCGACCGCGGTGGCGCGCAGCTGTGCGGGGTGCTGAACACGTCCATGCAATTCGTGGCCGGCGTCTCGGGGCCGCTGCTCGACGTTTTCTTCATTCGCACCGAAATGGACCGGCGCGCCGTCGTTGCCACCAAGGCCGCCTGCCAGGCCTGCGCGCATTTGGCCAAGCTCGTCTACTTCGGCCAGGCGCTCAGTGGCGAGCACCCGGTTCCGGCCGGCGTGATGGCCCTCACCGTGGTCGCTGCAATGGCCGGCACGAGCCTCAGCAAGTTCGTTCTGGAGCACTTGAGCGACCAGCAGTTCCGGCGCTGGACGCAGACCCTGGTGATGGTGATCGGTGCGGTGTACCTGGGCCAGGGAACGTACTTGCTCATCACGCAGTAATCGAAATGTCCCGAACCCACTTCCCCAAGCCGCTCTGCGACGTACGATTCATTCGATCCGCCTGATCACCACACCCAAAAATAGATCTATAGAAAGATCTTTGCGATAAAATCCCTCAAATGAGTACCATACGCACATCAGCAAACGAAGCGATAGCGCCCCTGCCGAAAATTGCCGGCGGCTTCTCCACAGTCCTTGCTGATCCTCCCTGGCGCTTCGCCAATCGAACAGGCAAGGTAGCCCCAGAACACCGCCGACTCGACCGCTACTCCACGCTGTCCCTCGATGAAATCAAGGCATTGCCGGTACACGAAACGCTGGCAACAAACGCCCATCTCTATTTATGGGTGCCGAATGCTTTGCTTCCGGAAGGCCTGGAAGTGATGAAGTGCTGGGGGTTCCGATATGTAACGAATATTGTATGGGCAAAGCGCCGCAAAGACGGCGGCCCTGATGGTCGTGGAGTAGGGTTCTACTTTCGCAACGTCACCGAACTCCTGTTGTTCGGTGTGCGAGGATCAATGCGTACTCTGGCACCGGGAAGATCCCAGGTCAATATGATCGAAACCCGCAAACGTGAACACTCGCGCAAACCCGACGAACAATACGACCTGATAGAAGCATGTTCCCCAGGCCCGTATCTTGAGTTGTTTGCCCGTTACCCGAGGTCGGGTTGGACAGCATGGGGAAATGAAGCTGATGAGGATGTCACGCCGCGCGGCATCACACATAAAGGGTACGAAGGCGGACCGATACTTCCGCAACTCAAACCCAATGAGCATCTTGACCCCGAACGCGCCGAAATATTAGGGCAACACCTGAGCATGCTTTACAAAAGGGGGCGAAGCATCCGTCAGCTGGCTGCTGAAACGGGATATTCGATCCAACGAGTCCGCAGCCTGCTGGAAGCCGTCGAAACACCCATGCGCCCACGTGGCCGCACCTCACAATACAACCTTTCAGGCGACCTATTTCAAACGGCCGAATAAGGTTTACCGTTCCAGGTTCGATCAGTGGCCGCGACGATCAAGAGCGGGCAAGTGCCCATCACTCCGCGTCTCACACGTAACGCGGCCTTCTCAAGATTCGTCGTAGTAGACGTTCCCACATCTATTGGTAATTTCGCAGTCCGCTGCGAGTCGGGCAGACCTTGCTGGTAATCTTTCCACAATCTTTCAGCCAACGCTTTCAACTTGACCCGATTTTGTGTGATCAGAACGGCAGCCGAAATGATGCCAGCTTCGTGCCAAGCCCGATAGGCGGAAAGGTCACGATCGAGATTGCCATCCTTCGCATTCCACTCCACATCCAACGCCACGCGACCCTTGAAGTTGTCGACCAGATAACCTTCCTGATGTAGTGGTGGCAATCGGTCGACTTCCACTCCCTTGCGGGATAAAAGGATGCCTTGCGTCTGTAAGTCAATGCGCATCTCTCGCCATCCGAGCGCACCGAACATATCATCGATTTCGCGCGCTACGTCACCACGGTTACCCCCTTTTTCATCCAGCGAACCGTATCAAGCGCGAACCGCGTCAAGACTTCTAGGATGTCATGACATTCCTTTGGACATACGGAACGCAAAACAGCGCAGGAAGAACTTGTTTCCAAAAAGTCCCAGCGGGCTCGTACCGCTGGCGGAACAACGGTTTCATCGTCATACGTATAGGTTTCATACATGGCTAATATCGCCGAACATTTTGTCACATTCAATGTTAGGCTCCTGCATCGGCGGGA
>JAJUFT010000126.1 GCA_029263615.1 Alcaligenaceae bacterium
GGTCAAGCTGCTGACCGTGCCCTACCGCATCCTGTTCCCGGCCATTCTGGTGTTCTGCACCATCGGGGTCTACTCGTTGAACTACAACGTGTTCGACATCTGGGTGACGGCCGCCTTCGGTCTGGTGGGCTACATCTGGGCCAAGTTGAAGTGTGAAGGGGCGCCGTTGCTGCTGGGCCTGGTGCTTGGCCCCATGATGGAAGAAAACTTCCGTCGGGCGCTGCTGCTGGCCCGCGGTGACTACTCCACCTTTGTGACTCGCCCGCTGTCGCTCAGCCTGCTGGTCATGGCCGCGATCCTGGTTGCCCTGGTGGCACTGCCCTCCATCAAGGCCAAGCGCGAAGAAGCCTTCGTCGACGAAGGTTGATAAGCCTGGCACAAGGAGCGCGACGCGCTCCTTCGCTCGACTCCCGTTCAGGCGCCCCCGTGGCGCCTGAACTTTTTTTTGCCCAAATGCGTTACTCTTTTCCCGCTGGAACGCGACACTCAGCGTCACATAACACGTCAATTAGAGAGGAGCAAAATTCATGTCTTCAATCAACGCCCGCGAGTACGAAACCCAGTCCCCCGTGCGTGTAGCATTCCTGGGGCTCGGCGTCATGGGCTTTCCCATGGCAGGCCACCTGGCCAAGGCCGGGCATGAGGTCACGGTCTACAACCGCACGCCTGCCAAGGCGCAAGCCTGGGTCGAAGAATTCAAGGGTCGTTCGGCTGCCACTCCCCGTGAAGCCGCCGATGGCGCACAGGTCGTCTTCTGCTGCGTGGGCAACGACGACGATCTGCGCGATGTCGTGATGGGCGATTCCGGCGCCCTGGCCGGCATGGCAGAAGGCACGATCTTCGTGGATCACACCACCGCGTCGGCCCAGGTTGCCCGCGAGCTGTTCGACCTCGCTGCCCAGAAAGGCGTGGGGTTCGTCGATGCCCCCGTTTCAGGGGGCCAGGCGGGCGCGCAGAATGGCAAGCTCACCGTCATGTGCGGCGGCACGCCTGAACATTTCGAGGTCATCAAGCCGCTGGCCATGAACTTTGCGCAGGCCGTGACCCTCCTGGGTGAATCCGGTGCGGGTCAGCTGAGCAAAATGGTCAATCAGATCTGCATTGCCGGCCTTGTGCAAGCCCTCTCTGAAGGCATTGCCTTCGGCCTGGCCGCCGGCCTGGACATGAAGCAGGTGCTGAACGTGATCGACAAGGGCGCGGCCCAGAGCTGGCAGATGGTCAACCGGGGCGGCACCATGGTGGACGGCAAGTTCGATTTCGGTTTTGCCGTCGACTGGATGCGCAAGGATCTCGGGCTGGTCATGGACGAAGCCAAGCGCAATGGCGCACGCGTTCCCGTCACGGCGCTGGTCGACCAGTTCTACGCCGACGTCCAGCAAATGGGTGGCGGCCGTTGGGACACCTCAAGCCTGATTCAACGGCTGCGCAAGCTCTGACCTGCCCTCAGCGTGTCGGGCCGTCTCAGGCCTCGGCACCGGGCTGATACGCCGGCAGTTTCAGGGTGGCGCACAGCCCGACCCCACCCTGGGGAGAGGGGTCGCCATCAATGAGGGTGATGCTGCCACGGTTCCGCTGGGCGTAAGCCAGAGCAATGGCCAGGCCCAGCCCGGACCCCCCTCCGCCCGTCCCCTTTCGGTCTCGGGTCCCGCGGTCGAAGCGGCTGAACACGCTTTCCCGCAGTTCAGGGTCGAGGCCGACACCGTTGTCGCACACCGAGACCCAGGCCGTTTCCCCATCGCTGCCGGCCGAGACGGTGATGGTGCATCCGTCCCCGGCATGGTTGATGGCGTTGTGAACGAGGTTGGCAATCGATTCGTGCAGCTCGGCGTCGCTGCCCAGCACCCACACGGAGCCCCTCGCCGTTTCCGCTCCCTCCCCGTCCATCCAGCCGAGATCCTGCTGTTTCTCACGGGCCAGAGGCAAATACAGCAGCACGACCTCCCGTGCAAGGGCGCTCAGATCGACCGGCATATGGGGGGTAGGGTCGTTGCGGCTGGCATGGGCAAGCGACAGCAGTTGTTCGGTCAGGCGCGACGTGCGGCCGAGCTGATGGATGATGGCATCCAGCGTTTCCCGCATCCGCGTGACATCCTGCTCACGCCGGGCATACTGTGCCTGGGTACGCATGATGGCCAGAGGCGTTCTGAGCTGATGCGAGGCATCTGCCAGAAAACGTGCCTGGCGATTCAAGACCTCGCGAGACAGATCGATGTGGTGGTTGATGGCTTTCACAAGGGGGATCACTTCTTTCGGAACCGATTCCTGATCCAGCGGCATCAGGTCATCGATTTCCCGGGAGCGAATCTCGCGACGCAGATCGCTGAGCGGCCAGAGCGTCCATTGAACGGCGATCCAGACCAGCAGGACGGCCAACACCACCATGCGAATGTCGCGGAACAAGCTCTCACGCCACATCTCCTGCCGGGTCTTGAGGCGCTGGTCGACGCTCTCGCCGACCAGAATCAGGACCTGGCGCCGTTTGCCCCCGTAATGGAGATCGCGCCACACGGCGACCAGACGCACCTCATCGTTGCGGTACATGGCGTTGTAGAAAATGGGCACCCCCTCTTCCTGTGCCAGTCGGGGCGGACGCGGGAGACCCGGCATGCCCATCAGGGTGCGGCCAGTCATCTCGCGCGTTTCCATTCCCCCGAGCGACAGCTGGACCGGCGCGATTTCCTCCACGCGGTAATATTTTCGATTCCCGGCGCGGGACTCGAGCATCACCTGGACATAGAAAGGTGGTTCGATGACGAGCTGGCCACCGGCATCGATGTCGACACTGTTCTCGAGCACCTTGGCGGGTTCCAACAAGGCATCGTCGTAGACATCCTGGATGAGCAGATCGAGCGCGCGATAGTCATTGCGCCCATCCACCACCAGCAGAAACACCACGCCCGGGATCAGCAGCACAAGCAGCCAGAAGCGCATACTCCGGCGGGGCCGGGATCTCGCCATGATCAGCCTTCCGCAGCGGTGCTTTCCAGCATATAGCCCAGGCCGCGTACCGTGGTGATCTGGATGTCACTTCCCTGCAGCTTCTTGCGCAGGCGATGCAATACCACCTCGATGGCATCGGGGCTGGCATCGCTGTCTTCCTCGAAGACCTTGAGATAAAGCTGGTGTTTTTCGACAGGCGTACGCGCGCGCGCAATCAGCGCCGCCAGCGCGGCGTGTTCACGCGGTGTGAGATGGAGGACGGAGCCGTCCAGCATGAAAGCTTTGCTTTCAGTATCGTAATTCAGGGGGCCGCACTGCAGATTGGGAGAGGGCCGACCCTTGCTGCGACGAACCAATGCCGCCAGACGCGCCTCGAGCTCCTCAAGCGCGAAGGGCTTGGAGAGGAAGTCGTCGGCCCCCAGATTAAGACCGCGGACCTTGTCCTGCAACGAGCCCTGTGCCGTCAGCAGCAGCACCGGCGTGATGTCACCCCGGTTGCGCATTTCACGCAGCAGGACCAGGCCGTGCTTGTCGGGCAGGCGCAAATCCATCACCACGGCGTCGTACCCGCCCACCCGCAGCATCTGCTCGGCCGTCTGGGCATCCTTGGCATGTTCCGGAACAAAGCCGCTCTGAGCGAGCGCACGCTGCAGCCAGGCGGCCATTTCGAGCTCGTCTTCAACCAGCAGGATGCGCATCGGATCGGTTTTCCGTCAGACCAGGTTTCTTGTTTCCGTGCACTCGCTGACGCAGATAGCGATTCTCGCGGCTGCGGCGGAACAGGATGGTGGCGAGTTCATTGAGCGCCTGCGCGTAGACTTCACGCTTGAATTCGATGACAGAATCCAGCGGCACCCAATAGTGACTCCAGCGCCAGGCATCGAATTCGGGAGAATCCGTGGCTCGCAGGCTGACGTCGGAATCCCGACCCATCATTCTCAGCAGAAACCAGATCTGCTTCTGGCCCTTATAGTGACCGCGCGAATCCCGACGTATGAAGTTGCTCGGTACGTTATAGCGCAGCCAGTCCCTCGTCCGCCCCAATATGCGTACGTGCTCGGGGAGCAAGCCGATTTCTTCGTGCAGTTCCCGATACATGGCCTGCACCGGACTTTCACCATACTTGATGCCGCCTTGCGGGAACTGCCAGGCATGTTCCCGTATACGCTTGCCCCAGAAAACCTCGTTCTTGTGATTTACTAGGATAATGCCGACATTGGGACGGTAGCCTTCACGATCCAACATGGCCACCTCTAGGAATTCAATA
>JAJUFT010000079.1 GCA_029263615.1 Alcaligenaceae bacterium
CCACACGGTCCTTCTTCTCCTTCATCTCGACTTCCGTCGCGGCACCGACCTTGATCACTGCCACGCCACCGGCCAGCTTGGCCACGCGTTCCTGCAGTTTCTCGCGGTCATAGTCGCTGGTCGCCACTTCGATCTGAGCCTGGATCGCCTTGACGCGCGCCTCGATCTTGGCCTGATCGCCGGCCCCGCCAACAATGACGGTACTTTCTTTGCGCACTTCGATGCGCTTGGCGCTGCCCAGGTCGGCCAGTTCGGCCTTCTCGAGCTGCTTGCCGGTCTCTTCGGAAATGACCGTGCCGCCGGTGAGGATGGCGATGTCTTCGAGCATGGCCTTGCGGCGGTCGCCGAAGCCCGGCGCCTTGACCGCAGCCACTTTCAGCACGCCGCGAATCGTGTTCACCACCAGTGTGGCCAGCGCCTCGCCTTCCACGTCCTCGGCAATGATGAGCAGCGGTTTGCCGGCCTTTGCGGCGGTTTCCAGCACGGGCAGAAGGTCACGGATATTGGAGATCTTCTTGTCGTGAATCAGCACGAGCGGATCTTCCAGCACCGCCATCTGCTTTTCCGGCTGGGTGATGAAGTAGGGGGACAGGTAGCCTCGGTCGAACTGCATGCCTTCCACGACTTCCAGTTCGTTTTCCAGCGACTTGCCGTCTTCCACAGTGATCACGCCTTCCTTGCCGACTTTCTCCATGGCGTCGGCAATGATCTGGCCGATGGAGGCATCGCCATTGGCGGAAAGCGTCGCCACCTGAGAAATTTCCTTGCCGGTCGTGATGGTGCGGGACATTCCGCCCAGGGCGTCCACCACCTTGGCCACGGCCTTGTCGATGCCGCGCTTGAGGTCCATGGGGTTCAGGCCGGCCGCCACATAGCGCACCCCTTCCTGAACAATGGCCTGTGCCAGCACCGTGGCGGTCGTGGTGCCGTCCCCGGCGACGTCGGCCGTCTTGGAGGCGGCCTGTTTCACGATCTGGGCGCCCATGTTCTCGAACTTGTCCTTGAGTTCGATCTCCTTGGCGACGCTGACACCATCCTTGGTGATGGTGGGGGCGCCAAAGCTGCGTTCCAGCAGGACATGCCGGCCCTTGGGGCCCAGTGTGACCTTGACGGCATTGGCCAGAATATTCACGCCATTGACGATACGTGTACGGGCGTGATCATTGAAGAGAACTTCCTTCGCTGCCATGTTCGTACTCCTGTATCAAATGCTTCAGGCGGCTTTCCTGACTTTGCTTGCGCTGTCCTCGATCACTGCAAGAATCTCATCTTCACGCAGCACGAGAACTTCCTCATCGTCGATCTTCACGGTCTGCCCGGCGTACTTGCCGAACAGCACCCTGTCGCCAGCCTTGACGGCCATCTCCTGAATCTTGCCGTCCGACAGGCGCTTGCCGGGCCCGACGGCAATCACTTCACCCTGTTCGGGTTTTTCCGCAGCCGTATCGGGGATGACGATGCCGGAAGCCGTTTGCGTTTCTTTTTCAATGCGTTTGACGATGACCCGGTCGTGCAGGGGACGAATCGCCATGATCAATCTCCTTGATACCTATGACGAAAATTGAGTCTTGAGAGGGAGGAACGCCCGCGGGGGCGGGCGTCGAATGAGAGAATAGGGATGGCTTCCCCGGTTTCAAGTCACCTGTGTGAAACAAAATGTGTCTGCGCCCCCGCGGACCTGGTGTGGATCAGCGATTGACGTCGATGACGACGCGGCCCCGGGTGCGGCCCTGCAGAATCCGTTCGGCCCAGGACTGGACTTCCGACATAGGTGCCACGGTGGTCATGGCCTCGAGCTTGGACGGATCCAGGTCTCGGGCGAGGCGCGCCCATGCGGCTTCGCGCTTGGACAGCGGGGCCATCACCGAATCGATGCCCAGCAAGGCGACGCTGCGCAGGATGTGCGGCAGCACCGTTCCGGGCAGGTCCATGCCGCCGACCAGACCGCAGGCCGTGGCCGCTGCGCCGTATTCCATTTGGGCGAGGATGTTGGCCAGCGTCTGCCCGCCGACGGAGTCCACGGCGCCCGCCCAGGTTTCCTTTTGCAGGGGGCGTCCCGCTTCCTGAAGGCTGGCACGGTCGATGATGTCCTGGGCGCCGAGTTCACGCAGGTAGTCGTGGGAGGCGGCATCCCCCGTGGAGGCGGTGACATTGAAGCCGGCCTGTGCCAACAGGGCGATGGCGACCGAGCCCACTCCGCCCGATGCACCGGTGACCAGCACCTTGCCTTGGCCGGGCTGTGCGTGGCCCCATTGCACGAGGGCTTCCACACACAGCGCCGCCGTGTAGCCGGCCGTGCCGATGGCCATGGCCTGCAGGGGGCTGAAGGCATCCGGCAGGCGCACCAGCCACTCGGCCTTGACGCGTTGGTAGCGGGTAAAACCGCCCCACTGGGTTTCCGACAGGCCGAAGCCGTTCAGCACAACCTTGTCTCCTGCCTTCCAATGGGGCGAGCGCGATTCCACGACGGTGCCGGCCAGATCAATGCCTCCCACCATGGGATAGCTTCGCACGACCTTGTTCTTGTTCCCGCAAAGGGCCAGCCCATCCTTATAGTTGAGGGCGGAATACTCGACCTCGACGAGCACGTCCAGATCGGGAAGGTCGGCCAGCGTGAGCTGACGGATTTCGCTGCGGGCCTTGCCCTCGTGCTCATCAATGACGACGGCGTTGAATGCTTCAGACATGTTGCTGCTCCAGAATAAGGTGGGCGCCGCGAAGGCGTTCAAAGATTGCATGGGTGTCTGCGGGCGCGACATCGGCGCGCCACGCGACATGGCCGTCGGGCCTCACCAGCACAAGTTTGCGTTGATACAGGGCCGCGACTTCCGGCTGGGCGATGCGCTCAATCCGCAGCGGAACCCCGCTGCTTTGCGCTGCCCTGCACAGGGCGTCGACATCCTGCGGTTCGGCCCCGAAGTCCAATAGTACGAAGCCCGGGCCGAAGAGGTCGATGATCGAGCGGCCATCGGCCAGCCAGGCGTGGGGCGCGCGGTGGCCGGGGCGAGCGGTGGGAAAATAGAAGCTCGGATGGTCCTGTGGCGCAGGCGTGCCGTCGGGAATGATCACCGGGCTGTTTTCGTAGCGGTAACCCAGCGCGATGCCTTGCGAATACCATTCCTGTTGCAGTCCCGACTGCATGAAGTTTCCAATGTTGCGGCGTGCGGCCACTCCCAGCGGTCCGTCTGCCAGGACATTGTCCATGCCTTTGGCCACCCAGACCTTGTAGTTTTCTGTCGAACTGCCGAAATTGCGCAGGGCCACGGGGCGGCGCTCGGCTTCATAGGCCTGCAGCAGGCCCGGTGTGCCCCAGCCGTCCACCAGCGCGCTCAGAACCCAGCTCAGCCCGACCGCGTCGGCAATCCCGGTGTTCACCCCATGTCCCCCGGTGGGAGAGGTGGTGTGGGTGGAGTCGCCCGCCAGCATGACGCGGCCGTGGCCGTAGTGGCGGGCCAGGGTCTGGGCGCGTCGCCAGGGCACCACCTTCTTGATGGTGTAGGGCACGCCGGCGTTGCCGAAGGCCCGGCGAATGACGGAATCGATATCGAATTTCTCGGGCTGCAGCGAGGCTTCCACACCCACCACGGTGAAGCGCCAGAGCTTGAGACCATCGACCGAGGTCATGTTTGCCCACGTCCCTTCGGGCCCGATGAACATGAAGCGTTCGCAACGCCCGAAGGTATGGAAGGGGTCGATGTCGTCGATCTCGATCATGGCACTGAGGGAATAGTCCAGGTCGGCGATCACCTCCAGGGGAATGTTCAGCCCTTCCCGCACCGTGCTTCTGACACCGTCACACCCGACCAGATATTGCGAGCGAACGATGATCTGCTCGTTGCTTTCAAGGTCGGTGAGCCAGGAAGTCACCCCGTCCTCATCCTGTTCGAAGCGGTCCATTCGCGTGTTGTAGCGAATGCCGGCATGTTCGCTGGCCATGACCCCGTCAGCCAGGATCGGGTCGAACTTGTACTGGGGGCAGCGCCGCATCATCTCCGGGCTCACCGGGGGAATGCCGCGGTCACGTGCTGACGGTACGGAGCTTCTTCCCAGCAGCTCGCCGTCCAAGGCGGTGCAGTACACCGTGTCGCGCGGCAGGTCGTCGGGGAAGCCCTCGGCGATGCGGTCGATCAGGCCCCAGCGGCGGCAGAACTCCATGGTGCGTTCATTGAAGGTGCCGGCCTTGGCCAGCGGCTCCTTGCCTGTTGTTGCCGTTCTTTCCACCACGAGGGAGGGCGTGCCATGAAAGTTGAGGTCCAGTGCCAGAGCGAGGCCGACCGGGCCACCCCCCGCGATCAGGATGGGAATCTCGATGGTCTTACTTGCCATGATGGGTCTTCTCCAGAATGCGTTCGATCATTGCTTGAGGCACGCCTGCCTGTCGCAGGACTTCCTCGGAATGCTCTCCCAGTCGCGGGGCGGGAGCCGGGGGTTCGGGTGTCCACGCCGTCCAGCGCGTCGGGACGGACATCTGCCGGATGCGGCCTTCGGACGGATGCACGACTTCCTGAAAGAAACCGGTGGCCTCGAGGTGCGGGTCATGCATGACCGTGTCCAGGGTGTGCAGCGGTGCCGCCGGAATGTCCGCCCGCGCGAAAGCCTGCAGCCACTCGTCTGTCGTGCGCGAAAGCAGGTGTTCGCCGACTTCCTGGTAGAGCAGGGTCGCATGCTGCGTGCGGGCCAGCAGGCTGTTCACCCGCGCGTCGCTGGCAAAACGCTCCGGCTGTCCCACCAGTTCGAAGAAGGATTGCCAGTGCTTGTCGGTGTAGATGATGGCGCAGACGTAGCCATCCTTCGTGCGGTAAGGCCGACGTTCCTTGGTCAGGGTCCTTGTATAGCCCGGAGGACCGATGGGGGGCTCGAAGCTGTTGCCACCCATGTGGTCACCCAGGGAAAACTGCACCATGGTTTCAAACATCGGCACTTCGATGGCCTGGCCCACCCCCGTGTGATGCCTCTGGTTCACGGCGGCCAGCAATGCAATGGCGGCATGCAGGCCCACGGCGCGGTCATTGAAGGACAGCGGAACATAATGCGGGGTTTCCGAGCCCGCCTGCACCAACATTGAAGGAATGGCCGTCAGCCCCTGAATGAGGTCGTCGTACGCAGGGCGCCCGGCATAGGGCCCGTCGCTGCCGAATCCGACCAGACTGACCCAGATGAGTCGCGGGTTGCGCTCCGCCAGGCGTTCGTAGCTCAGACCGAGACGGGCCATGGCGGCCGGTCGCACATTGCACACCAGAGCGTCGGCCTCACTGGCCAGCGTGAGCAGGGCCTCGACGCCGTCCGGGTCCTTGAGGTCCAGCACCACACTGCGCTTGTTCCGGTTCAGGTGCAGGAACAGGCAGCCCATGTCCGCGTTGCGCATCGGCGGAATCTGGCGCGTCGTATCACCACGGGGCGCCTCCACCTTGATGACGTCTGCTCCGTAATCCGCGAGGACCTGGGTGGCGTAGGGCCCCATCACCACATTGCTCATGTCGATGATGCGCAGGCCCTTCAAGGGGGCCATGCTCGTGTTCTGTTCATGCATCGTGATACCTCTTGAGCCAAGATTCTGTGTATTGCTGCGCCATCGCCTGCTTCAGCCCCTGCGTGCCTTCCGTCGAGATGATGTGCTCGAAGGGCCGCCCGTCGGGCGCGGCCGCACGTCGGCTCATGGCTTTGGTGATGACGTCGGAAGAACGCCCCGCAGCACGCCCTGCGGCCCGGCCGCCGGCTTCCGTGGCCTTCTCGATGGCGCGTTTGTTCAGCACCACTGCGTCGGCCGGCATTCGGGCAATGCGTTCACACAGGTCGGTGGCCGCGTCCGCAAGCTCGGCGTCCGGCAGGGTCATCAACACCAGGCCCAGTCGGACGGCGTGCGCCGCACTGATCGGTTCCCCGGTGAAAATGAGGAACTTCGCCCAGGCCGGGCCAATGGCCGCAGCCAGCTCTGAACCGCCAGGGTGCCCGAAGCGACCTTCCGGCAAGCCGAACTGCGCGGATTCTGCTGCCAGAACGAAATCGCACTGGCTGATGAAGGAAAGCCCCGCGCCCAGGCAGCGGCCGTGCACCGCCGCAATTACCGGCTTGCGAATGGCGCGAATCGCTTCATGAAAGGCATCCACCTGCTGGATCACCCAAAGGTCATCCGCAGGCGTCGGGTCCGTGGGCAGCCCTTTCACGTCGCCGCCCGCACAGAAGTCGGGCCCGCGCGCCGAAATGAGAATGACGCGAACGTCCGGATTCTGGTCTGCCTGCTGAAGCGCGCGCACGATTTCGCCGCGGCTGGAGTCCGGACCGAACCCCAGCGCATTGCGCTTGTCCGGGCGGTTCAGCACCAGGTGCGCGACCCCCTGGCGCTGTTCCAGAAGTATGTGCTGAAAATTCATGGTTTCCTCGTGATGGTTCGGCTCGATTTCATGGCGCACGCTCCGGGGAAACGGGTGCAGAGGGCCGGGCCTGCCGTCGGGGCAGGCCTTGCGGCGGGTGTTTCCCGGGAACGGGTCAGGAATTACTGGGCTTCGATCTTGGCGTCGCGAACAATGGTTTTCGAGAGCGCCAGGTTGTCGCTGGCAATCTTTGCCAGGGCTTCGGGAGACGAGGTCTTCGGGTCGTAACCGGCGGCGGAAATCTTTTCGACAATTTCCGGGTCGGCCATGACGGCGAGCAGGGACTCGTGAAGCGTCTGCAGGCGGTCGGCAGGCAACCCCGCGGGCGCGAAGATCGCATACCAGGGCTCCATGTCGATATCAAAACCCAGCGAACGGAAAGTGGGGATCTCCGGGCGGTGCTTCGACGGCTCGGCGCCGGTCGATGCCAGGGCTCGCAGGCGGCCTTCGTCCAGGTAGGCCTGCATGCCACCCAGGGACCCCAGGAATGCGTCCACTTCATTCGAGAGCAGGGCGACCGTGATCGGCGCAGTGCCCTGATAGGGGATGAGGGTGGCTTCGATACCCAGCGCGTTCAGCACGCGGACGGTGTCGAGGTGCTGCTGCGAATTCGGGATGATGGCGAAGTTGAGGTCGCCGGGGTTCTTGCGCGCGTCCTCCACGATGGACTTGAGGTCCGTATGGCCCTTCCCGGGTACGAACAGGAAGAACGGCGTGCTGGCGATCAGGGACACCGGCTGCAGGTCCTTCTCGAGATCGAACAGAGGCTGCTTGCTCAGCGCGCCGTGTGCGGACACGGCAATATTCGCCATAAGCAGCGTATGGCCGTCAGGCTTGGCCCGGGCAACCGTCTGGGTTCCCAGTGCCGTGCCGGCGCCGGGCTGGTTGCGCACCACCACGGGCTGACCCCAACGCTCGGCGAGCTTGGGTCCGATCAGGCGCGAGAACAGGTCCAGCGGCCCGGCCGCGGGAGTGGGAACCACAATCGAAACAGGCTGATTCGGAAAGTCTGAGGCCTTGGCATGAACCGGCCCCTGCAGACTGATGAGTGCCGTCGTGAACGCGAAGCTGAGCAAGCGAGTGATCCGCACGTTTGTCTCCTGGTTTCATTCTTGATGTCGGGATGATAGGCAGTCCGGATTCATACGTCCAAGTGATAATATTTATTCTTTGTATAAATATTTTTGATGTTTAATGTTCACTTTGAAACAGCTGGCTGTCTTTGACGCCATCGCCCGTACAGGCAGTGTCAGCCTTGCGGCCGACACGCTCTCCATGACGCAGCCGGCGGCCAGCATGGCCCTGCAGCAACTGGAAAGCGCCCTCGGAACGGAGCTGTTTGTACGGATGCAACGCAAGATGTCGCTCACGCCACAGGGTAGGGCGCTGCAACCCATGGTGCGCTCCCTGTTGAACAATGCAGAGGAAATCAAGCGGCAGGTCGACCCCGGGGTGGGCGTGGCTCAACTACGGGTCGGGGCCAGCCCGACCATCGGTGAGTACATGCTGCATCAGGTGTGTAGCGAGTTCATGCACCAGTATCCCGAGTGCCGGCTCAGCGTGAGCGTGATGCCGGCTTTCGAGGTCATCAACAAGGTGGACGAGATGGCCATTGATGTCGGCCTGCTGGAGTTCGTCACCATTCGCCCCACGCTGAACGTAAAACGGTGGCGCGAAGAGCGGCTCACCATCTTCTGTTCCCCCGACAATACCCTGGCCGGGCAGCAGACGGTGAACGTGGCCGATCTGGCCGGTCAGCGGTGGTGTTTGCAGCACCGCTTTGCCGACAGCCGGCGCCAGTTCACGCTGGAAGTGCTCAAACGCATCCCTTCCATCAACGTCGTGATGGAGAGTGACAGCGTGCCCCTGATCATCCGGTCCGTCGTCGACGAAGTGGGAATCAGTTGCCTTCCGAGGCCCTGTATCACGAAGGAACTGGAAACTGGCGAACTGGTGGAGGTCAAGGTCGACGGTCTCGACCTCAGCGTGCCTTACAGTGTGGTGTCCCACAAGCGGGTGCGGGGCAGTGAACTGCAGAATCGCTTCATCGAAAAAGTGATGGCAGCCACGCAGTGACGGCAGCCACGGCCTTCTGGCCGTGTCCTGCCTCAGCGGGCGCCCTGAGAACCCTTGCGAACGAAATCCACCAGCGCATTCAGGGCGTCGGTGATGGTGAAGATGCCGATGAGCCGGCCGGCTTCGTCGGTGACCAGCACGCTGCCCACCTTGCGGTCAGCCATGAGAAAGGCGACATCGTCCAGAGGAGTGTCAGCCGGCACCTCGATGGGGTCGGGCGACATGATGTCGACGGCCTGCACCTGAAGTTTCTCGGCAGCGGAAAGCCCCAGGATCAAGCGTACGTCGCGGTCGCTGACCACGCCGGTTACCTGGTCGTCGCGCACGATGGGGAGGTGGCGAACCCCATATTGATCCATCAGACGCCAGAGCTCATCCACCGAGGTGGCTTCGCTGGCGGTAATGGGATTGGGGCTGATGAATTGTTCGACCGGAATCCCTGTTGACATGGCTTCTTCTCCTTCGCGTATCAATGAGAGCGACGGCGCGGCCGTCCTGTGTTGGTAACCGATTGTATCGCAGCGGGGATCACTGGACCGCGGCGTTCGCAAGGTGCGCCGCCACGTTCACGTCGGCACGGATCCTTCTGCTCGAGTTACGATCTCATCTTTTGGGCTGGATGCAACTCGATGTCAGATTTTGACCGCATGGATACTGTCTTGAAAGCCTACCAGGCTTCTTTCATTGGCAAGGTTTACAACGAAGAAAATGATGACCACGATCTGTTGATGGATGCCTTCGGTATCCCTCCAGCTCTCAAGCGGGAAAATCGCCAATACTGGGGGCGCGAGCTGGGATACTGCTGGCAACGTTTGGTGATCGAAGCGTGCAGAGGGCTGCCAAGCTATAAGCCGGCTTTCAAGAGTGGGAACGATGAGCCCTGTGATCTGATTGTGGGAAGTTATGCGATCGACACGAAATACCGGATCGGTTCCGGTGACGCAGGCACGTTGAAGAAATTCAAATCTTACGGCCCGCTACTGCGGCAGCATGGCTATGAGCCCGTGTTGCTCATCCTCAGGGAGGACAACCTCCCCGCAGCAATTCAAGCGTGTCAGGTTGGCACCTGGAAGGTGCTTACAGGGAAGCAATCTTTCCAGTTCATTCAGCAGATCAGCGGGTTTGACATGGAGGCGTACCTCAAGGACCGTGCATTGACGTTTCTTGTCGAGCGGTAGCGGGGCGCTCGCAGGGTGCGGCCCAGCGGCGCGCATGGCTTGGCCATTCTGGCGGAAGCGGTGAGATTCGAACTCACGAAGGGTTGCCCCTTGCCGGTTTTCAAGACCGGTGCCTTCAACCACTCGGCCACGCTTCCCCTTAAGGAAAGTCCGAAAGTTTAGCGTAAGTCGGCGCGCTTGTGGGCTTTGCGGTCATAATAAGGCCTTTGCCACAATGCAACCGATACAGGAGAAGACATGAGAGCAGTGGAAATCTCGCAGCCAGGCGCACCGGACGTTCTGAAACCGGTTGAGCGTCCCGTACCCGAGGCGGGTCCCGGAGAGGTCCTGATCAAGGTGTCGGCCGCGGGTGTGAATCGCCCCGACGTGTTCCAGCGTCAGGGTACCTACCCCCCGCCCCCCGGTGCCTCCGATTTGCCCGGGCTGGAAGTGGCTGGAGAGATTGTGGCCGGTGACGCGGAAGCGGGCGGCTTCAAGGTGGGCGACAAGGTCTGCGCCCTCGTCGCGGGCGGTGGGTATGCCGAATACGTCGTGGCCCCCGTGGAGCAATGTCTGCCCATCCCGGCGGGTCTGAGCGAAATCGAAGCTGCCGGCCTGCCGGAAACTTACTTCACCGTCTGGACCAACGTTTTCGACCGAGGTCAGCTCTCCGAGGGCGAAACCCTGTTGGTGCATGGCGGCGCGAGCGGCATCGGAACCACGGCGGTGCAATTGGCGAAGGCCATGGGCAACACCGTCTACTTCACTGCCGGCAGCGATGAGCGCGTCAAGGCGGTGGAAGCCCTGGGCGCCGACATGGGCATCAACTACCGCGAGAAAGACTTCGTCGAAGAAGTGAAGAAGGCGACCGACGGCCGCGGCGTCGATGTGATTCTCGACATGGTCGCGGGCGATTATCTTGAACGCGACATCAAGTGTCTGGCGGATGACGGCCGCATCGTCATCATTGCCCTGCTGGGTGGCCCCAAGGGTCAGGTTGACGCCTCGCACATCATGCGTCGTCGTCTGACCATTACCGGCTCCACCCTGCGCCCCCGTCCCATTGCCTTCAAGGCAGCCATTGCCCGCAAGCTGCGCGAGCATGTCTGGCCGCTTCTGGAAGCGGGCAAGATCAAGCCCATCATCCACGCGACCTTCCCCCTGGAAGAGGCGGCAAAGGCCCACGCGATGATGGAAGCGGGTGACAACATCGGCAAGATCATCCTCATCCCCTGATCCTGCCTGACGGCGTCCCATGCATGTTCTTGCGAGACCGCGTCGCAAGAACATGCACACAAGCCCGCCTGATCCAAGGTACAATGCCGGGTTATTTCAATTTTCCAGACGGATCCAACCTGTATGGTGAATTCTTCCCGCAAACGTCTTGTCATCGGCAACTGGAAGATGCACGGCGATTCGGCGTTCAATTCGCAGTTGCTCGCAGGCCTGCGCACTGGTATCGCCCAAGTGCAGCATTGCGATGTCGCTGTGTGTGTGCCGTTTCCCTATCTCTATCAGACACAGTCGTTGCTGGAAGGCTCCGGGGTGAGCTGGGGTGCCCAGGACGTCAGCCAGCATGAAAAAGGGGCTTATACGGGTGAAACCGCAGCCTCGATGTTGGCCGATTTCGCCTGCCGTTGGGTGCTGGTCGGCCACTCGGAACGGCGCACCTATCATGGCGAGACCGACGCTGTCGTGGCTGCCAAAGCCGCTGCTGCACTGGGCGCGGGCCTCACCCCTGTCGTGTGTGTGGGTGAAACCCTCCAGGAACAGGAAGCCGGGCAGACGCAAGCCGTGATCGACCGGCAGCTGGCGCCTGTGCTGGCGTTAGGGGCGGAAGCACTCAATCGCCTGGTCATCGCCTACGAACCCGTCTGGGCGATTGGAACGGGCCGCAGTGCGACGCCGGAGCAGGCACAAGAGGTGCACGCCTTCATCCGTTCCCGTCTGGAAGCCGCAGGTGCGGGCGCGGTCCGAGTTCTGTATGGCGGCAGTGTGAAGGGTTCGAATGCTGCCAGCCTGTTTGCGATGCCTGACATCGATGGTGCCCTGGTTGGGGGTGCGTCGTTGGTGGCATCTGAATTTTTAAGCATAGCGGCCGCCTGAGGCCTCGGAGTTATTCTTCATGGAATGGTTGTCTCCCGTCCTGATGGCGGTTCAGGTCATCTCATCGCTCAGCGTCATCGTTCTGGTGCTGCTGCAGCAAGGCAAGGGGGCCGATATGGGCTCCTCCTTCGGTAGTGGCTCCGCCGGTAGTCTTTTTGGTGCAGCCGGTGCTGCAAACTTTCTGTCGCGCACAACGAAATGGGCGGCCATCGCCTTTTTCGCGTCCACGGCCGGTCTGGCATGGGTTTCTCACCAGCCGGCAGGCAGTCGTGTTGACAGCGGCGTGATGCAAGGTTTCGAAGTGCCCCAGGTTCCGGCCTCCGTACCGTCGGTGCCGAACACCAGCGTGCCTGCTGCCCCGGCAGCGGCTTCGGATGCTTCCGTGCCCAGCGTGGCCGCGCCTGCAGCGGAAAAACCAGCTGAATCGGCGTCGGTGCCTGTAGCGCCCTCAGCAGAATCCAATGCCCCGGCCGCCGAACCGGAAAAGGCCAACTAAGCCGGCCCTGCGCTTGCCTATTTGAAAAAATATGTGCTAATATTATTGACTTCACCGCCGACGTGGTGGAATTGGTAGACACGCTATCTTGAGGGGGTAGTGGCGAAAGCTGTGCGAGTTCGAGTCTCGCCGTCGGCACCAAA
>JAJUFT010000090.1 GCA_029263615.1 Alcaligenaceae bacterium
CAGATTGCTGTAAACGCCGTATTCGTAGCCCTGACGGGCGGCGTGCAGGCTTTCTTCTCCGGCGCGTACAGAGGCCATTAAGGCATCGATCTGCTCCGCTCCGCTTTGCACGGCGTTGTATTGGCGGGTGACTTCGGCCGCGATAGCTTCGCGGGCCTGGCTAAGCTCGTGCTCGGCCTGGCGGCGCAGGTGGCGGGTGCGGGCATGGCTGGCGGTGTCGTAGCCGCCGCTAAAGATCGGGATCGCCATGCGCACGCCTACCTGAAAGGTGTTGCTGCGCTGGCTTAAGGAATCCAGGTTTTCGCTATCAGCATCGGCCAGTGACACCACCAGGTCGGCCGTGGGGAAGTGGCGCCCTTCGGCGCGGCGCACTTCGGTGTCGGCCACCTGCAGGCGGGCTTCGGCACTGCGTATGACCGCGCTATGGTGACGGGCCCGTTCCAGCCACTGGATCAGGCTGTCGCGCATGCTGAGGCGAGATGGTTCTACGTTATCCACCCCTGCCAGATCCGGCGGCTCTTGCCCGATCAGCGCTTGCAGTTGGCGGCGCGCGACACGCAGCTCGTCTTGGGCGGCAATGACATCGGCCTGAGCCAGGGCGAGCCGGGCACGGGTTTCTTGGGCATCGACCCGGCTGGCCTCGTTCAGCTTAAACAGCGCATCTTGTGTGCGGGCCTGCTCGTCCAGGGAGTCGGCCAGCGCTTGTGCGAGCTTCAGGCGGCCTTGAGCTTCCACCATATCCAGAAAGGCGGTGGCCAGCCGCATAGCGGCTTCGTATTCCTGCTGGGCGAATTCGGCTTCACCCAGCTGCGCTCGAGCCTTGCCGCGTTGGTATTGCGCGTAGCGATCGATGTTGAACAGGGGCTGCTGTAACTGTACGTAGGCCGAGGTGGAGTCGTAGTCCAGGTCACCTTCCCGCGTACCCATGGTGGTGAAGTTGCGCTGCAGCCCACTGATCTTGCTGCGGGAATAGCCGGCCTGCACTTGCGGCAGGATGGCGGCACGGCCCTGGCGGATTTCGGTCTGGGCGGCGGCGCGGCCACTCAGGGCGGCCTGGTAGTCGGGGTCGTTCTTTACCGCCAGATACCAGGCGTGCTCCAGCGTCAGCACGTCGTCGGCCTGCAGGTCGGGCAGGGCTTCCAGCGTGGAGAGATTCCACGTGGGGCTATCGCCTGCGGGCTTGTCCTCCTGGGCGCCTTCCGTATTTCGTGTAGGTACGCTTTCGGGTGGCGGGGCCGTTACGTCAGAGCCCCGCCAGTTTTCCAGTACGGAACACCCCCCCAGCGCCAGGGTACAGGCCAATACCAGCATGAATAGCGAAGGGGGCCGTCGGCCGGGAGCGGGTTTTAGCATCCAGACGTTAATAAAGAAAATGGCCGCGGCAGCAGGCGCCCGCGGACGAAAGCAGGCATTTTACCCGAGGGTGAATCAAGCCCTGCCGCCGGTTCAACGCGCTTTCCAATATCTGGGCTGCATACTAAGCAGGGGCAGCCAGGATTCTGGCAGGCGCTGATACCGGCGACCCAGGCGGTAGCCCAGCAGTTTAAGGGCATTGTGCAGGAAAGCACGCGGCAGCCATAGGGGCGCCTTCCCCAGCAAATGGCGGATTTCGGATTTAACGAAGCGCATGCCCTCGCCTTCGGCCGCGCCGAATTGCTCGCCGATCCAGGCATGGTCGGCCTGGAACACACCGATATCGAAGTAGCGGCGGAATTCTTCCAGGGGCGTGTAGTTGTGCGAATGCCTGACACAGGCCTCGGCCACATAAGCGACCTTGCCCCCGGCCAGTACTGAGCGTGCTGCCAGGTACATGTCTTCGCTCAGGATATTGCGCTCGGGGAAGCCGCCTAGTTCCTGGAAGGTGGCAGCGCGATAGGCCGCAAACGAGTTCGATGCGAACACCGTCTTGATGCCCATGCGGGCCGCGTCTTCCATGCCTGCCACGTGGCTGTGGGCGCCGTAGTTGAACAGGCGCGCGTGGGCGGCAATGGGGTTAGCATCGTGATGCGGCAGCTGACGCCCATAGGCCACGGCCACTGCGGGGTCGTTGAAGGCGGCCACCAGGGTATCCAGTGCCGCGGGATGGTCCAGCACGGCGTCCTGGGTCAGGAAGACATAGACATCGGCCGCTTCATTCATAACGGCAGCATTGCGTGTGCCGCCGTGGTCAAAGTCCGCGCTGGAAATGCCCGTCACCTCAAAGCCCCGGGCACGTGCCGTGGCCACGGAGTCGTCTCGCGAAGAAGAGTCCACCACCTTGATACGAAGTTGGTGGCGGCTGTGGTCGCGTGCGTGGGCGAGCGCCTTGGCCGCTTCCCGCCACAGGGCGCCGCCGTTATAGACCGGCACCATCACCAGCACGTTTAGCGGCGAGGCCGGCTCAGGGCTGGTCATTAAAAAACCCCTTCCACACGGTAAGCGCGATGATTTTCAGGTCAAGCGCCAGCGACCAGTTGTCGATGTACCAGAGGTCGTACTGCACGCGCCGTTCCATTTTCTCGACCGTATCGGTTTCCCCGCGCAGGCCGTTAACCTGCGCCCAACCGGTGATTCCCGGCTTGACCTTGTGGCGCTGCATATAGGATTCCACCAGGTCTTTGTAGTATTCGTTATGTGCTAGGGCATGAGGGCGAGGCCCCACAATGGACATGCGCCCCTGCAGCACGTTGTAGAACTGCGGCAGCTCGTCCAGGCTGCTGCGGCGCAGGAAGGCACCCAGGCGGGTGATGCGCGGGTCGCCGAAGCTGGCCTGGGTGACTTGGCCGGAGCTTTCTTCATGCACTTCCATTGAACGGAATTTGTAGACTTTGAAGCGGCGGCCGTTGATGCCCATGCGGTACTGCTTGAAGATGACCGGCCCTTTGGAAGTCAGCTTGATGGCAATCGCAATGACCAGGCACACGGGCAGAATCAGTACGGAAATAATGCTGCCCAGGATCAGGTCTTCCAGCCGCTTCACCACCCGTGCGGGGCCTTCCATGGGGCTGCGCGAGATATCCAGCGCATACAAGCCGCCGATATTGCTGATGCGGTGGTTCAACAGCGGCAGGTCGCCCAGGTCGGGCAGATAGCGCACGTCCACCGTCTGGTGGCGCAGCGCCACCATCACGTTCTTGATCGCTTCGCCCTGGTTCAACGGCAAGCATAACCAGACTTCATGCACCCCGCTTTCCAGCACCTTGTCGCGCAGTTCTTCATACCAATGGTCGTCGTTACCCAAAGGCAGGAAACAGGCCACCCGGTAGCCTTGTTCGGGCAGCGCCCCTAGTACAGAGCGCAGCGGCGCGGCGGCGTTTTGCATTTCCACCACCAGCACCTGCTTGAGGTTGCGCCCGCGCATGCGCAGGTGGCGCAGGAAGAGAAAGACAATAACCCGGAAAACGGTGACAAAGCCCAGGGCCACCGCCAGCGTGCTGACCAGCCAGATACGGGAATAGTTCTCGGCCACCTTGAGCAGCACGGCGATGCTGGCCACCACTGCCAGCGCCAGCATCCAGCCCACATACATGCGCCACAACTGGGCCCAGAAGTGTCGCCCCCGCCACGATAGATAGGTGCCGAGCATCATCTGGCAGCCCACCAACACCACAGCCACCACCAGTGTGGCGACCAGATAGTGATCCAGCATGAACCAGTCGTTAAAGCGCAGCCAGTGAGCCACATAGCTGCCGGCGATGATCAGCAGGAAATCCACCAGCCCCGCAAGAAAGGCCAGGGGGTAACGCTCGGCAGCGGTGGGGTTGTACGGGGTCTGCGGCTTCATGCGGATTCGGCGTGGTGGCGGGGCGATCGTTGGGTGGCATTGTATCGCCGGCGCGCCCCTACGAGGCGCAGGGCGCTAAAGCGCCGGTGGTAGAATGACCCGTTCACACCCAGCTTCTACTGCCCCTTCACATATCATGCGAATTCTTCTGTTTGGCAAGAACGGCCAGCTCGGATGGGAGTTGCAACGTAGCCTGGCTCCGCTGGGTGAGCTTGTAGCACTGGGCAGGGGCGACAAACCATGTGCAGATTTCACTCGGCCGTCTGATGTCGCCGCCACCGTGCGTGCTCTGGCGCCGGACGTCATCGTGAACGCTGCGGCTTATACGGCGGTCGATAAGGCGGAAAGCGACAGCCACACCGCCATGACAGTGAACGCCGTCACCCCGGGGATGTTGGCGGAAGCCGCCAGGGGGCTGGGCGCCTGGCTAGTGCATTATTCCACCGATTATGTCTTTGACGGCGAAGGGGTGACGCCTTGGCGCGAAGATGACCCGGTGGCGCCGCTGAACGAATACGGCCGCAGCAAGCTGGCCGGCGAGGAAAACATCCGGTCCAGCGGTTGCCGGCACCTGATCTTTCGCACTTCGTGGGTCTATGCCGCACGCGGCGGCAACTTCGCCAAGACCATGCTGCGGCTGGCACAGGAGCGTGATGCGCTGCAGGTCATCAACGACCAGCATGGCGCCCCCACGGGTGCAGACCTGCTGGCCGATATCACCGCCCACGCGCTGCGTTCCGCCCTGCAAGATCCGTCCCTGGCCGGCATCTATCACGCAGCCCCACACGGGGAAACCACCTGGCATGGCTATGCAAGCCATGTCATAGCCCAAGCGCGCGCGGCCGGCCTGCCTATCAAGGTGGCGCAGGATGCAATCGAGGCGGTGCCCACCAGCGCCTTCCCCACCCCCGCCCGCCGGCCCGCCAATTCGCGTTTAAACACCCGCAAGCTGCGCCGGGCCTTCGGGCTGCACTTGCCTGACTGGCAGCTTGGCGTAGACCGCATGCTGGCAGAAACCCTGCATCCATAAGCCCTCGGCATGCGATTGCCGCACTCAATGGACAAAGCAGCCAGCCTGATGTTTAGAGCGCTTTCCATGGTGGGAAAGTTTGCGCTGCTCGTCTATATGGCCAAGGAAATGGCTTTGGAAGACGTGGGAATCTACGGGCTGGTGACCGCTTCCGTTATGTGGCTGGTAGCGGTGACGGGGCTGGACTTCCATAACTACTGCCTGCGCGAACTGGTATCGGGCAAAAAGCAGTTTGACTTTGTGGTGTCCCACCAGCAGCGCGTCTTTATGATCAATTATGGGGTGCTGTTCCTGCTGTGCCTGCTGGCGGGCCTGTACCTGAATTGGGCGCTGGTCTTTCTGATTCTGGTGCTTACCATTCTGGAGCACCAGGGGCACGAAGCCTGCGTGCTGGCGATTGCCGTGCGCCGGCCGCTGTTAAGCGCCGTGCTGTTGTTTCTTCGGTCGGGCTCGTGGCCGCTGCTGGCCATTGCAGTAATGGCCGTGGTGGAGCCGGCGCGCAATGTGGAATTTGTGATTGCCGCCTGGATGGTCGCGAGTTCCTTGAGCCTGGTGCTGGCCTACGTGTATCTGTACCGTGGGAAGTCGATCTCGTTTGCGATGGCGCTGGATAAGCGTTGGGTGATAGCCGGGCTGAAGACGGGCATGACCTACTGGGTGGCGTCGCTGATTCTGCGTATGACGGGTGTGCTGGACCGCTACATCATGGAGGCGCGCTTCGGGCTGGACATGGTGGGGGTGTATTCGTTCTACATGGCTATCGGGCTGTCGCTGGTGGCCTTTGTGGAGTCCGCCATACTCAGCTTTATGATTCCGGACAGTGTGAATGCCGTGAGCTCCGGCAGGTATGGGGCCCTTTCCAAGAATCAGAACAGAATGCTGATGAGCACCCTGTTTTTAGGCACGGCGCTATCGCTGCTGATTGTGTGGGCGGTGCCGGCACTACTGAGCTTTATGGGTTCGCAGGATTATGCCCGGCACGAAGCGTTTCTGTATCTGGCCCTGGTGGCAAGCATGGCGCACACTCTGGCCGCGGTGCCGCATTTTGGCCTGTATTCGCTGCGTCAGGATGGCAAGGTATTGATGGCCAATACGATTGCATTCGCGGTGTTTGTACTGGCGTTGGTGGTATTCCGCTACCTGGGCAGCGGCGTCTACACAGTAATTTATGCGGTGCTTACGTCGTACCTGACCCTATTCGGGCTGAAACTGGGCTTCTACCAGCTTGAGCTGAACCGGGCCCGCGAACGGCCCGCACTGAGCGCCGCCAGATAGGCGATATGCGGCAAACGACGCCCGTAGGTATGATAAGCACCTTGACATCTGCTCCCTTTGAAAAATGAACACGCGCAAAGGCATTATTCTGGCCGGGGGTTCCGGCACACGGCTACACCCCGCCACGCTGGCGATCAGCAAGCAACTGCTGCCTGTCTACGACAAACCCATGGTGTATTACCCGCTGTCCACACTCATGCTGGCGGGTATCCGTGACATACTGCTGATCTCCACCCCGCAGGACACGCCGCGCTTCGAGCAACTGCTGGGCGACGGCAGCCAATGGGGCCTGAACCTGCAATATGCAGTGCAGCCTTCGCCCGACGGCTTGGCGCAAGCCTTCATCATTGGGGCGGACTTTTTGGGCAACTCGCCCTCTTCACTGGTACTGGGCGACAACATCTATTACGGCCACGACTTCCACAAGCTGTTAAGCAGCGCCTGTACGCGCGAAGACGGCGCCACCGTGTTCGCCTACCACGTGCACGACCCGGAACGCTATGGCGTGGCGGAATTCGACGCCAATGGCAAGGTGCTGTCTCTCGAAGAAAAACCGGCCCAGCCGAAGTCCAGCTATGCGGTGACCGGCCTGTATTTCTACGATAAGCAGGTGGTCGACCTGGCACGGGGGCTGAAGCCTTCGGCCCGAGGCGAATTGGAAATCACCGACTTGAACCGGCTGTACCTGGAACAGGGTTCGTTGAACGTGGAAATCATGGGCCGCGGCTATGCCTGGCTGGATACCGGCACGCACGATTCCCTGCTGCAGGCCGGCCAATTCATTGCCACGCTGGAACACCGCCAGGGCCTGAAAGTGGCCTGCCCGGAAGAAATTGCCTACCGCAACGGCTGGATTGATGCCGCCCAAGTCGAGCAGCTCGCGCAGCCCTTGCTGAAGAACGGTTACGGGCAATACCTGATGCGCATTTTGAAAGAACATATTGTTTGAGGTCCTGCATGCAAGCCACGCCCCTCGCGATCCCCGAGGTCATTCTGTTTGAGCCCAAGGTTTTTGGTGACGACCGCGGCTTCTTCTTTGAAAGTTTCAACCAGGCGCAGTTCGATGCCGCTGTCGGGCGGCCGGTGAATTTTGTACAAGACAACCACTCGCGTTCTGCGCGCAACGTGCTGCGCGGCCTGCACTATCAAATTCAGCAGGCGCAGGGCAAGCTGGTGCGCGTGGTGGCCGGCGAGGTTTTCGATGTGGCGGTGGACCTGCGCCGCAGCTCGCCGACCTTCGGGCAATGGGTGGGCGCCGTGTTAAGTGCTGAAAACAAGAAGCAGCTGTGGGTGCCGGAAGGGTTCGGCCACGGCTTTGTGGTGTTAAGCGAATCGGCCGACTTCCTGTATAAGACCAGCGACTTTTACGCGCCCGAGCACGAGCGCTGCATCATTTGGAACGACCCGGATCTGGACATCGACTGGCCGCAGCAAGGCGACCCGGTGCTGTCGGAAAAAGATAAGAAGGGCTTGCCTTTCGCGCAGGCCGACGTATTCGAGTAGCCGGCTGCCCCTCCGTTCACCCCTGCCCCGCCCGTACGATTACCATGCTTACCGCCCTTGATCGATCCGGCCTGCCGGACACGTACCCCTACACCAGCATGGCTATCTTCCTGCTGGGGAGCATTGCTCTGGTGGTGCCTTCGGGCTATTCGGCGGGCGCCGCTCTGCTCTTTCTGGGTGGGCTGTACAGTCTCTTTGCCGGGCGCAAGGTGGAGTTGAACCGCGACGATTGGTTCGTTCTGGGTGTGCTGGTGCTGTTTGGCGCGGTGCAGATCGCAGATCTGCTGGCGCATGGGGCCGGTTCGCGCTATCTGGATAAGCCTGGACGGTTCATTCTGGCCACTGTGGTGCTGCTGGTGGTGCGCAAATACCCGCCGGATGTCCGATGGCTGTGGTTAGGGCTGGCTATCGGCGGAATGCTGACGGCGTTTTGGTCTGGCTACCAAAAGCTGTTCCTGCAGGTGGACCGTGCCATGGGCTACACCCACGTCATTCAGTTTGGCAATATCGCGATGCTCACGGGGCTGCTGTGCCTGGCCGGCCTGGGCTGGGGGAGCGTGCAGCGCGAGCGACGGCTTTGGATCGCGCTGCTCCTGGCAGGCGCCGTGGGCGGGGTGCTGGGCTCCCTGCTTTCAGGCAGCCGAGGCGGCTGGGTGGGACTGCCGCTGGTGCTGCTGGTGTTGTACCGGGCGTATAGCGAATTCATTTCGCGGCGCATGAAGCTCATATTGCCGGTTGTGCTGGTCGTGGCGGCCGGCGTGCTGTATCAGGTGCCGCAACTGGGCGTGCAGCAGCGGGTACATGCCGCATTCGAGGACATTCACCTATACCAGCAAGGCGACAGCGATACCTCGCTGGGCGCGCGCTTTGAGATGTGGAAGGCGGCTAGTCAGCTTGCGTTGATGAAGCCCGTGTTCGGCTGGGGGGAAATTCATTACGAAGCGGGTCTGGCTATGTTGGTGGAGCAGGGGCGCGCGGACGAGGTCGTAACCAAATTTGGGCACCCGCACAACGAAGTCTTAAATGCGGCGGCCAAGCGCGGCATCGTGGGCCTGCTGGCGTTGCTGGCCCTGTATTTTGTGCCGCTACGGCTGTTCGCGGGCGGGCTCAGGGCGCCCGACCTGCGCGTGCGGGCTTTGGCGACGGCGGGCACCCTGCTTCCCGTGGCGTATATCGATTTCGGGCTTTCCCAGGCGTTTTTCTCGCACAATAGCGGGGTGATGATTTACGCGTTCTGGCTGTTGGTGTTCTGGGGCTGCTATCGGAACGAATGTGAGGCGGCAGCCAGTGGGCGCTTCAGCCCTGCGTAGCCACGGATTGCGCCGGCCTCATGCTCTTGGCATCGAATGCCTGCAGCGCATCCGCCAGCAAATTGGTACGCCCGATGGTTCCCTGCACAGCGGCCGCAAACAGTTCGACGCTATGGGCGTTTTCTTCCGTCATACGGTCGATCTCCACCATCGCCTGGCTTAGCTGGCGCACCCCGGTGTATTGCTGTTCGGCCGTACAGCTGATCTCTGAAAGCAGGTTGTCCACGCGGTTCACGCGTTCGACAATGTCGCCCATCACCTGACCGGCGACTTCGGCCTGCTGCACACCCAGCTCGCTTTTCTGCACACTGTCTTCGATGAGGCGGCGGATCTCGGCGGCGGCCTCGGCGCTGCGCTGGGCCAGACGACGCACTTCTGCCGCCACTACCGCGAAGCCCTGACCGGCTTGCCCTGCGCGGGCCGCTTCCACCGCAGCATTCAGCGCGAGCAGATTGGTCTGCGAAGCAATGCTATCGATCAGGCGGTTCATTTCGGCGATCTGATCGTTTGACTCGGCGATGTCCTTCATGGTGTCGACGACGTCCGCGATAGCCTGCCCGCCCTGAGCCACCGCCTGACTCGCGCCGACCGCCTCTTCGTGCGCGGTGGCCGTCGCCCGCGCGCTGTGCTCCAGGCCGCCCTTCATCTGCTCCGCGGCGACGGTGGTTTCATGCAAATGGCTG
>JAJUFT010000049.1 GCA_029263615.1 Alcaligenaceae bacterium
CCATTACGCCGTGCGCGGCGTGCGCTCTCTGCTGAGGGCCGTGGACACACCCCTGGGCCGCTTCGAGTATCACCACGAGGCGCCCGAGGCCGTTTCGGGCCACCGTGCGCCCCGACTCATATCGGTCACTCGGCCGGACGGCATGCGCCGCCTGTATCACCACGAAGCCTCCCTGCAGTCGGGTAATCCTTACGCACTGACCGGCATCTCGCTCAGGCTGCCCACTGGCAAGGCATGGCGGCTCGCCACCTGGCGCTACGACCGGGCCGGGCGGGTGCTAGCCGCGCATGCTCACGGCCGTCCCGGCTCGGAAACGCAACTGGACTACGTCCGCCCGGCGCGGGGCAGTCAGCCGGGGCTGACCCGCATCACCGGCGCGGGCCGCGCTCCGACTGAGGTTCACTTCCTTCGCCGCGCGGGCGAGTATCGGCTGCTGGGCCGGCAGCTCGATGAGACACCGCACATCGATTATGACGACGCCGGGCGGCTGCGGAGGCTGGGTGCTCTGCTGCTGAGCCGGTCCGCGAGCGGCCAGCTGCTCGAGCTGGAAACGGGGGAACCCGGCTGGCCCGGGCTGCGCCTGCAGCGCGACCCTGTCTCGGGACGTTATACCTGGTTCAGCCCTGCCACCGGCGCCACCACTCTGGTTTCCGACCCCTCCGGGCGCCCCACTGCCCTGCACCATGCCAACGGCGACACTATGCGGCTGTTCCACGACATTCACGGCCGCCCGGCGCGGCTGGTACACGAGAACAGCGACGGCCAGCAAGTGGCCACGCAACTCCACTGGCACGCGACACGGCTGCAACGAATCGAGCACCCCTTCGAAATCGAAACCCGCCTGCACGACGACGATGGGCGAGTGATCGAGCGGCGGCTGCAACGGCCCGCGCTCTTCGATGCACCGGCCGTCACCTTCCGGGAAAGTTTCCAGCACGACGCAGAAGGGCGTCTGGTGCGCCACACCCTGCCCGAAGGGGGCGCCCTGCACTATCGGTGGCAGGTCGATGCCAAGGGCCGTTCCCGCCTGGCCGCCCTGCACTGGGAAGAAGCGCAGGGGCCGGTGCACGTCGTGCTCGAGTCGCGGGCCGGCCAACCGGGTTATCGCCATGGCAACGGGCTGGAGGTGGTGACGGCGGCCGTGCAGGGGGCTTCCACCGACACACTGGTGCTGCGCCGAGGTGACCAGCTCGTCTGGCGACAACGGCGACAGGTTGACTCCCGGGGGCTCATCTTGCGCGACATCCATGAGGTGCCCGCCTTCGCCTGGTGGGAACGCCTGGAATTCCATCACGACGACGCCTCGCGCATGGTGGCCGTCCGTCGCTCCGACGCGGGTGCCGGCTCACAACCCGCTGCGAACCACGAGTGGTGGTACGCATGGCATGCCGACGGCCGCCTGGCGGCCCGCCACGAGCGGGGCGCCCCGGCCCCAGATTCTTCTGGCCGCCTTCCCGCGCCCGACACCGTCTTGCACGCGCCCCCTCGCAAAACCACCGAGTCGCTCACCAAGACCCGGGTGCCCCTGATCGTGCGCGATGCCTCCGGGCTCCCGCGGCAGGTCGGCGATCTGACCCTGAAGTACGGCCCGCAGCGGCGATTAGAGACGGTGTCCGACGACTATGGGCCGCTCTTTCATGCGCGCCACAATGCCTTCGGCCATCGCATCGCCCGGCAAAGCCTGCGCCACGCCGGCCATTCGCTCGGGAGCGAGCTCTCCCTGAGCACGGTGCACTTTCTCTACCTGGAGAACCGGCTGGTCGCCGAAGCACGCAGTGGGGGGCCGGGCGAGCCGGTACGCATCACGCGGCGCTATCTGCACGCGGGCTGGGTGCCCGTGGGGATGATCGACTACCCCGAACACGGGCCCCCTCAACTCTTTGCCGTGCATGCCGACCTCTCGGGCACCCCCCGCCTGCTCACCGATCAGCACGGCACGGTTCGTTGGCTCGCGCGTTACAGCCCCACTGGCCGGGCCATCCGAATGGCTGGGGAAATTGCGTTTCCCCTGCGCTTTCCCGGGCAGTATGAAGACAGCGCAACCGGCTGGCACGACAACCTGCTGCGCACATATGTGCCGGATGATGGCCATTATCTCGAGCCGGACCCCATGGGGCCAACGCCGGGAACCGATACCTGGGGTTACGCTGCCCAGCAGCCCTGGCGCCACGCCGATCCGCTGGGGCTGCTGCTGTTCGCCTTTGACGGCACCCGCTACAGCGCCGACACACGGAGCAATGCCTGGCTGCTTGCCCAGGCTTACCGCGACGGGCCCGCCCACTACCACGCCGGGCCGGGCAACAGCGACACGCTCGACTGGGACGCCATCGTGGCATGGCGCGCGGGGCAGATCCTGGAAAACCAGTGGCAGGCCCTGCTGGCCTCACTCGAACAGCAACCGCGAGGCAGCCCGGTTCCCATCGACATCATCGGTTTTTCCCGCGGGGCAGCGCTGGCCCGGCATTTCGGGAATCGCATCGCGGCGCATACGCACAATGGCGTCTTCACGCTGGATGACCCGCTGCGCGGCCGGGTTTCGGCCTGTGTCGACCTGCGTTTCATGGGCCTGTTCGACAGCGTCGCCCAGTTCGGCGTCGCCGGCTCGCACAACCACCTGTACGACTTCGGCGTCGCGGAAATGTGGTCCTGGGTGGCGCACGCCGTGGCCCTGCATGAACATCGCTGGACCTTTCCCCTGCTGAGTGCCGATGCTGGCGGGGCCGGCAATGTCGTGGAAGCGCCTTTCGTCGGCGCACACGCCGATATTGGCGGAGGCGTGGCCCTGCTGGCGCCCGAGGGGAGCCGGGCGGAAGCGGAGGCGGGCGACGCCCCCTCGGCCGACAGCGACCTGGCGAAGGTCGCACTGGCCTGGATGCACTGGCAGGCGCAGGCCGCATCAGTGGACTTCGATGACCTGCCGGTCGACCAGCAGGCGATCCGGCAGCCCGTTTTACGGGACATGCGCAGCCCGCTGGCCCGCTCCATCCAGCGAGGTGACCGCGCCGTCGAGTCACCTGCCGGCACCCTGCGGCACACTTATCAGGACGACGACCCGCGCCTGGGGCGTGCGGCACGCGAGCAGACCGAGGCTTTCATCCACCGCATCGACGAGTGGCGCAGGCAGGACACCGAACGGGTCGGCACACTGGACATGCAGGCCTACGCACGCTGGCTGGAGGACACGCTGGGCTGGTCGCCCTGAACCCGGGCCGGGCCCTTGCGCCCACCTGCCAAGCGCCCGGGGCCTTATTCACGGTATCATTTTGGCTTGAACCTCTGAACGAAATCGCTTTATGCTCCCCGGGCAACAAAAACAGCTCATTTCCCATATCGAAGCCGCCGTGCGCGAACTGCTGCCGGAAAGTCAGCCTGCCGTCGCGCTCGAGCGCCCCAAAGTCGCCGCGCATGGTGACATCGCCTGCAATATCGCCATGCAGCTGGCCAAGCCGGCCCGCCGCAATCCGCGCGAACTTGCACAGCAGATTGTCGAGCGGCTGCAGGCCAACCCCGCCCTCCAGGAACTGATCGCCGACATCGAGATCGCCGGCCCCGGTTTCATCAACTTCCGGCTGGCGCCGGCGGCCCACCAGGCCGTGCTTCACGCCATTGCCGAAGAAGGCGAACGCTACGGTCACGCCGCGCCCACCGGCGAGAAGGTCATGGTGGAGTTCGTCTCCGCCAACCCCACCGGCCCCCTGCATGTCGGCCATGCGCGTCAGGCCGCGCTGGGCGACGCCCTGTGCCGGCTGTTCGCCTCGCAGGGCTACGACGTGCTGCGCGAGTTTTACTACAACGATGCCGGCAACCAGATCGACAACCTGGCCATCAGCGTGCAGGCGCGGGCGCGCGGCATCGAGCCCGACTCTCCCGACTTCCCGGCCGATGGCTACAAGGGCGACTACATCCTGGACATTGCCCGCGATTTCCTGGCCGGCGCCACGGTACAGGCCGATGATGGCCGCTCCGTCACCGCCAGCCGCAACATCGACAGCCTCGACGACATTCGTGCCTTCGCGGTGGCCTATCTGCGACGCGAGCAGGACCTCGACCTGCAGGCGTTCAACCTCAAGTTCGACAACTTCTATCTGGAAAGCTCGCTCTACACCTCCGGGCGCGTGGAACAGACCGTCAGGAAGCTGATCGAGTCGGGCCATACCTACGAACACGAAGGCGCCCTCTGGCTGCGCACGACCGAGCTGGGCACGGGTGACGACAAAGACCGCGTCATGCGCAAGACTGATGGCGGCTACACCTACTTCGTACCGGATGTTGCCTACCACGTCACCAAGTGGGAGCGCGGCTATCACCACGCCATCAACATCCAGGGCAGCGACCACCACGGCACGGTGGCCCGTGTGCGGGCCGGCCTGCAGGCGCTCGATATCGGCATTCCCAAAGATTACCCCGCCTACATCCTGCACAAGATGGTGAAGGTCATGCGCGACGGGCAGGAAGTCAAGATCTCCAAACGCGCCGGCAGCTATGTCACCATGCGCGACCTCATCGACTGGGTGGGCCAGGACGCCGTCCGCTATTTCCTGATCCAGCGTCGGGCCGACTCCGAATTCGTGTTCGATGTCGATCTGGCCCTCTCCAAGAGTGACGAGAACCCGGTCTACTACATCCAGTATGCGCACGCCCGCATCTGTTCCATGCTGAACCAGTCGCCCGAGCTGCGTGACAGCCTGACCTCGGCCGACCCCTCGCCACTGACCGCGCCCACGGAATTCGCCCTGATGCGCCGCCTCGCCGAGTTCCCCACCCTGCTGGCCCTTGCGGCCAAGGAACTGGCCCCGCACCAGCTGGCGTTCTGGCTGCGCGACTGCGCGGCCGACTTCCACGCCTGGTACAACGCGGAACGCGTGCTGGTCGACGACCCGGCCCTCAAGCTGGCGCGCCTGAGGCTGGCCAATGCAACCCGGCGCGTGATCGCCAACGGGCTGGACTTGCTGGGCGTTTCAGCGCCCGAACGGATGTAATCGGTTCATGGCCACCAAGCGACGCTCTTCCAAGACAGCCAAGGGTCGCGGCGTCACGCTGTATGGCGTGATACTCGGCCTACTGCTCGGTCTGGCGGCCGCAGTGGCGGTCGCCCTGTTCGTCACCCAGGTGCCGATGCCGTTTTCCGACAAGGCCAGCCGCGGTGACCCCAAGGTACTGCTGCCCGACGTGCGGGATGCCCCCGATCCGAACATCGGTCTGCACGGGCGTGGCACGCCGGCCATCCCGGGCACTGGGCTCCCGGGTGCCGGCGTTCCTGGCGCCGCCGTACCGGGCACCGGCGTCACGCCCTCTCAGGTGCCGCCAGCAGGCCAGACACCGGCTCAGCCGCAAACGGCCCCCGATGACCTGGGCAACCTGATTGCGCGCCTCGGTCAGGAGTCCGCACGCGTGGAGAACCAGGTATCGACCCCGCGTCAGGTGGCCACGCCCGCGCCACCGGCAGAGGCTCCCGCTCCGCCTCCCGCTGCGGCGGCCGGCAAGCAGGGCACGTATTATCTGCAGGCCGGCGCGTTCCGGGCCGAAAGCGACGCCGAGGCCATGCGGGCCCGCGTGTTGATGCTGGGCCTGAACGCCCGGGTGGAAGCCGCCACCGTGAACGGAACCACCCTGCATCGGGTGAGGGTCGGCCCCTTCAAGGGGCTGGACGACATGAACCAGGCCCGCAGCCGGCTGGGCAGTGAAAAGATCGAGACGTCAGTCGTGCGGCAGTAGCCCTCAGGGGAACCTGTGCAGCACACTGGAGTCATAACCCTTTTGAACTCAGGAAGCTGAACCACCATGTTGCTCAAGCCACTGTTTCTCCGCACGCTGGCCATCGCCTCTCTGGGCGCCAGCCTGGCCTTCGCACCGCTCGGTCACGCACACGCGGCCGATTCGACTCACGTCAAGATCGAACCGGCCCAACCGTCCGACACGGCCGGCAAGGTGGAAGTCCTCGAGTTCTTCGCCTACACCTGCCCGCATTGCGCCACCATGCAGCCCATGGTGGAAAAGTGGTCGCAAACCCTGCCCGAGAACGTCGTCGTCAAGCCCGTTCCGGTGGCCTTCAACGCCGGTATGGCCGATCTGCAAAAGTTGTACTACAGCCTGGAAGCGCTCGATCGCCTCGACCTTCACGGCAAGGTGTTCCAGGCCATCCATCGTGAGCGCAAGCGCATCATGAACTTCAAGGCCATGGCCGACTGGGTGCAGGAACAGGGCGTGGACCGCGGCCAGTTCGAAGCCGCCTTCCAGTCCTTCGGGGTGAACAACAAGGTGGCGCGCGCCAACGAACTGGCGAACATCTACAAGATCGAAGGCACGCCCAGCCTTGCGGTGGGCGGCAAGTATGTCACCTCGCCTTCCATGACGGGCACCTATGAAGGGGCCATCACGGAAGCGCAGAAACTGCTCGACCAGATTCTGGCGGGCAACTAAGCGGCCGCCTGCAGGGCGCGCTCCAGGTCGGCAATCAGGTCAGCGGGCGATTCCAGCCCGATGTGCAGACGCACGATGGCGTGGCCATCATCTGACCAATAGCCGTGCGGCTTGAGCGCGTTCGGGTCCACCAGCTGCACCAGGCTCTCGAAGCCGCCCCAGGAATAACCGATGCCGAACAGCTGCAAGGCATTGACGAAACGGCGGGCGGCGGCCTGATCCAGCTTCAACGCCACGGCCAGCATGCCGTTCGAGCCGGTGCAGTCCCGCTTCCACAACGCATGGCCGGGGTCTTCGGGCCAGGCCGGATGGTAGATGCGGGCCACTTCAGGCCGCTGAGACAGGTAACGGCACACTTCCAGGGCATTTCTGGCACTCTCGCGCATGCGAATGGGCAGCGTGCGCACCCCGCGCAGGGCCAACCAGGCGTCGTCCGCACTTACATGCAGCCCCAATGCGTAGTGGATGTCGGTCAGCTTCTTGGCCAGCGCCGCATCCTTCACGACCACGGCTCCGAGCATGAGGTCGGAGTGCCCGCCCACATATTTGGTGCCCGCCACCACACTGACGTCCGCTCCCAGCGCGAGCGGCCGGTAGATATAGCCGGAGCCCCAGGTGTTGTCCACCACCATCACCAGCCCGTGTTCCCCGGCATAGGCCGCCAGCGCGGGCAGGTCGAGCATTTCGAACAGCAGGGAGCCGGGCGATTCGACGTACAGCATGCGCGTCTCCGGGCGTCGCTGGGCTTCGAAGGCCTCGACCGTACCCCGGCAATAGCTCACCGACACCCCGAAGCGCTGGAGCACGGCGGCATCGAGCGTGCGCACCGGCCCATAGGCACAATCGGCCACCAGCACGTGGTCGCCGGCATTCAGCAAGGCCATCATGGCCAGACTGATGGCCGCCATGCCCGAGGGCGCCAGCACCGCGCGCGTCCCGCCTTCCAGCTTGCAGAACACATCCTCGAGCGCCGCGTGCGTGTCCATGCCGACGCGCCCGTAGGTGACCACCCGTTCGCCCCGGGCACGCGCCGCGTGGGCCGCGTCCAGCGCTTCCAGATCACGGAAACGCACGGTGCTGGTGCGCATGGAGGGAATGGCCACCGGTGCGGCGCCCGTCTTGGAATCGAACTCGGCCAGGCCGGTATGCTGAAGCAGGGTGTCGAGATGCGCGGGATTCGATTCAGCCATATTGCAATGCCTTTCAAGAATTTTGTATGTGAGTAGGGTTCCCCACGGGGACGGCGACAGCTTATCATCGTGCTCCGTCGCTTGCTGTGATTCCGACCCCGATTCCAGGACGCCCCTCATGTTGCTGCCACCAGAAGTTGCCCTCTCGTTCTTTGGCGTCGCCACCCTGCTGGCGCTATCCCCCGGGCCGGATAACCTCTTCGTGCTGACGCAGTCGGTGCTCTGGGGGCGGGCGGCAGGCCTGTGGGTCGTGCTGGGGCTGTGCACGGGAGTGCTCGGTCATACGCTGGCCGTGTCGGTGGGCCTGGCCGCCGTCTTCGCGGCCTCACAGACCGCCTTCCTGGTGGTGAAGCTGGCTGGCGCCGCCTACCTGCTGTACCTGGCGTGGGGCGCGCTGCGTGCAGGTGCCGCCTCGATGGATGGACATCGCCCGCCGCGGCAGACGCCGGGGCAGCTGTACCGGCGCGGCGCCATCATGAGCCTGACCAACCCCAAGGTCACCATTTTCTTCCTGGCTTTCCTGCCTCAGTTCGCGTCGCCCGCGCGCGGTTCCATCGGCGTGCAGATGTTCCTGCTGGGGCTGCTCTTCATGCTGGCCGCCTTTCTGGTGTTCAGCCTCATCGCCATTTTTTCAGGCTCGGTCGGCGAGCGCCTGCAACGTTCCCCCGGCGTTCAACGCTGGTTGAACCGCGCCGCCGGGGTGGTGTTCGTCGGGCTGGCGCTCAAGCTGCTGACGTCGGAACGCTGAAACGCCAGATACCGTCTTCATCCATGTGGCGCTGCAGGCGGCCTTCGAAATAAAGGGCATGCAGGTGGGCCAGGGCTTCGCCCATGGCAAAGGTGAGCTGGTGCAGGTCGAGCTTGCGCTTGAACAACACCGGCACGATGTCGGCGGTGGACTGGGGTTCCACGCAGGCCTCCATCACTTCCGCCAGACGGTCGGCGTGGTGGGCGTGCTGCTGGGCGATCCGCTCATGCAGCCCGCGGAAGGGCTTGCCATGGGAGGGCAAGACCAGGGTGTCCGGCGCCAGGTGGGCGTAGCGCTCCAGCGACTTGAGATAGAGCGGCAGCGGGTTGGCTTCGGGTTCGAAATCGAAAACGCTGACGTTGGTGGATATGCGCGGCAGCACCATGTCGCCGGAAATCAGCACTTTCAGGGAATCGCAGTACAGCGAGGCATGCTCGGGCGCGTGCCCGTAGCCGACGATGACCTGCCATTCACGCTCGCCGATGACGATCCGGTCGCCGTGCATGATGCGGCGGAAGAAATGAGGGGGCTGGCCAGCCAGGCTGGGGTAGTAGCCCGCCCGCTGGCGAATTTGTTCCAGTGCTTCGGGGTCGCGCAGGCCGTGCCGGGAAAAATGCCGGACGGCGGATTCGCCGTTGGGCCCGCCCGTCACCTGCCCGCTTCCCGGGGGCAACGCCCAGTTGCGCGCCTGGAAGTAGTCGGTCATGGTCATCCAGAGCGGTGCATTCCAGCGCTCGCATAACCAGCTCGCCAGACCGATGTGGTCCGGATGCATGTGGGTGACGATCACGCGTAGCACCGGCAGCCCCTCGAGCGCGTTCTCGAACACCTGTTCCCACATCGCCTTGACTTCAGGTCGGGCCACACCACAGTCGACAATCGTCCAGCCCTCGCGCCCTTCAAAGCGGTCACGCAGCAACCAGACATTGATGTGGTCCAGCACGAAGGGAAGAGGCAGGCGTACCCACTTCACGCCCTCCGCCACCGTGAACGCACTGCCCGGTTCTGCAAGGGTGTCGCCAAAGGGATATTCAAGCCGCTGCTCATTGGGGTTCATTCGGATCTCCATGTTGCCTGCGCCGATTTGCCTCGGCGCGTCCTTATGGCATGATATTACGTTAACGTAAACTGGAAGTACATCAATGGGCCACGCAGGAACTGAGCAGAGCGCGCCGCCCAAGGGCGCAACGGAAGCAGGCAAAGACGGCCAGCAAACCTGGACCATCTCCGAGCTTGCGCGCGAATTCGGCATCACTCCGCGCACCATTCGCTTCTACGAAGACCAGGGCATCGTCAGCCCCGCCCGGGAGGGGCGCAACCGCGTCTACCATCCGCGCGACCGTACCCGCCTGAAGCTGGCCCTGCGCGGCAAACGCATGGGCTTCCAGCTGGCGGAAATCCTCGATCTCATCAACATGTACGACGCGTCGCCCGACAACACCGACGCGCAGCTGCAGCACTACGTCGAGGTGCTGGAACGCCATCGGCGCACTCTGGAACAGCAACGCCGCGATCTCGAGCAGACGCTGCGTGAAATCGACGACCAGCTCGCGCATTGCCGCCAGCTGATCCAGCAGCAAGACTGATTCCTCGTGGCGGCCCCGGCCGCGCGTCTCCGCTCATTCGAAGAAACCCCGATATTGACGTTTACGTAAACGTAATATATTAAACGCTGCAAATACGGAGACCTCGACATGAATCTTCCCGGCCTGAACTTCGACCTGGGTTCCGACATCGACATGCTGCGCGACGCCGTCCGCGAGTTCGCGCAGGCGGAGATCGCGCCGCGCGCCGCCGAGATCGACGCCAGCGACCAGTTCCCCATGGACTTGTGGCGCAAGTTCGGCGAACTGGGCGTGCTCGGCATCACTGTGGGCGAAGAATACGGCGGCACCAATATGGGCTACCTGGCGCACATGATCGCCATGGAAGAAATCTCCCGCGCCAGCGCCTCGGTGGGGCTGTCCTACGGTGCGCATTCCAACCTCTGTGTGAACCAGATTCATCGCAACGGCACGGAGGCCCAGAAGCAGCGCTATCTGCCCAAGCTGATCAGCGGCGAACACATTGGCGCCCTGGCCATGAGCGAATCCGGTGCAGGCTCCGATGTCGTCAGCATGAAGTTGCGCGCCGAAAAGAAGGGCGACCGCTACCTCCTCAACGGCAGCAAGATGTGGATCACCAACGGCCCGGATGCCGACACCCTGGTGGTCTATGCCAAGACCGACCCGCAGGCCCACCAGCGCGGCATCACGGCCTTCATCATCGAGAAGGGGTTCAAGGGCTTTTCCGTGGCGCAGAAGCTCGACAAGCTGGGCATGCGCGGCAGCCACACGGGTGAGCTGGTCTTCCAGGACTGCGAGGTCCCGGAAGAAAACGTGCTGGGCGAAGTCAACGGCGGCGTCAAGGTGCTCATGAGCGGGCTGGATTACGAGCGCGCCGTGCTGGCCGGCGGCCCCCTGGGCATCATGCAGGCCGTGATGGACGTGGTCGTGCCCTACATCCACGACCGCAAGCAGTTCGGGCAGTCCATCGGCGAATTCCAGCTCATTCAGGGCAAGGTGGCCGACATGTACACCACCATGCAGGCCAGCCGTGCCTTCTGCTATGCGGTCGGCAAGAACCTCGATTCCCTCGGCACCCAGCATGTCCGGGAGGTCCGCAAGGATTGCGCCGCCGTCATTCTGTATTGCGCCGAGAACGCGACCCGCATGGCCGGCGACGGCGTGCAGATCCTCGGCGGCAACGGGTACATCAATGAATACCCCACCGGCCGCCTGTGGCGCGACGCCAAACTATACGAAATCGGCGCAGGCACCAGCGAGATCCGCCGCATGCTCATTGGCCGGGAATTGTTCAACGAAACTCGCTAGGCATCACACCCCCATGATTCAGGATGGAGACCACCGCAAGATCGAGCTGCCGGCGCCCGCACGCGTGTCGGCGGCTCGGGTGGCGGCCACCATCCTGGACGGCTTCAATCGCCATTACGCCCTGTTCCGCTACAGCGCGCAGCGCGCCAAGAGCCTGTTCGAAGGGGGCGAATGGCACCAGATCCAGCAACTATCGAGCGAACGCATCGAATACTACGACACTCGGGTGAGGGAATGCGTAGCCCATCTGGCGCCGGCCTTGCGCAAACTCGCCCCGCAGGGCGCGGAAGCGGGCAGCCTGACGCCCGAGCAGCAGGCCTTCTGGCAGGAAGTCCGGTCCGAATTCGTCGGCCTGCTGGCCAGCCATCGCCAGCCAGAATGTGCGGAGACCTTCTTCAATTCGGTGTCCTGCCGCATTCTGCATCGCGATCACTACAACAATGATTTCCTGTTCGTGCGCCCGGCCGTGGCCACCGACTACCTCGACAGCCGGCTACCCTCGTATCGCTCGTATTACCCCCTCAGTCAGGGGCTGCAAGCGGCCCTCATGCAGATGCTGGCGGGCTTCGGCCTGGCCGCCCCCATGGAGGACCTGCCGCGCGACACGCGGATGCTGGCCCGGCAGGCGCTGCGCGCCCTGCGTCGGATGCTGCCGCGCCACGACACCCGCCGGCTGGCACCTGACTGCCAGATCCAGGTCCTGAACACGCTGTTCTTCCGCAACAAGGGGGCGTATGCCGTGGGGCGGCTGATCAACCACGGCACCACCCTGCCCTTTGCCATCGCGCTGCTGCGCAGGCCGTCGGGCCATATATATGTTGATGCCCTGCTGCTGGGCGAAGACGACCTCAGTGCGCTGTTCAGCTTCACCCGCGCCTATTTCCTGGTCGATATGGAAACGCCGGCCGCGTATGTGAACTTCCTGAGTTCGCTCATGCCGCGCAAGGCCAAGGCGGAGCTCTACACTACCATCGGCCTGCAGAAGCAGGGCAAAACCCTGTTCTACCGAGACTTTCTCCAGCATCTGGCGCATTCGCACGACCACTTCGACATTGCGCCGGGCATCCACGGGCTGGTCATGGTGGTGTTCACCCTGCCGTCCTATCCCTATGTGTTCAAGCTGATCCGCGACCGCATCGCCAAGCCGAACATGGACCCGGCGACGGTCCGGCGCAAGTACATGCTGGTCAAGAAGCATGATCGCGTGGGCCGCATGGCCGACACCTGGGAATACTCTCAGGTCGCCCTGCCGCGCGCGCGTTTCTCGCCTCGCCTGCTGGAGGAACTGCAGGAGAAGGCCCCCTCACAGCTCGAGGAAAACGGCGACCAGCTGGTGCTGCGCCACGTCTACATCGAGCGGCGCATGACCCCGCTGAACCTGTATCTGCAGCGGGCCGGCGATGCCTCCCTGGAGCGCGCCGTGAAGGGCTATGGCGACGCGATCCGCGAGCTGGCGGCCGCCAACATCTTCCCGGGTGACATGCTGTACAAGAACTTCGGCGTGACGCGCCTGGGCCGCGTCGTATTCTATGATTACGATGAAATTCAGCACATGACGGAAATGAACTTCCGCAACATCCCGCCGGCCCCGAACCCGGAAGCCGAGCTTTCCGGTGAACCCTGGTACCCGGTGGATGCCAACGATGTATTTCCCGAGGAATTTCAATATTTCCTGCTGGGAGACCCGCGCGTAAAAGCCGCATTCCTCAAGCACCATGCCGACCTCCTCGATCCTTCGTGGTGGCGGGCGTGCCGTGTGCGTGTGGCCCAAGGGCGCATGGAAGACATCTTCCCCTATGCCCCCGACCGCCGCCTTCCCCACAGGGCCGTCGCCGCACCGGCGGCAACACACATCAAAACGCAACCATCAGGAGCATCACATGTCTGACCCGATCGTATTGGTATCCGTCGCCCGCACCCCCATGGGCGGCATGATGGGCAGCCTCTCTGAACTGGCGGCTCACCAGCTTGGCTCGGTCGCCATCAAGGCGGCGATCGAACGCGCCGGCATTCAGCCCGACGTCGTGGACGAAGTCATCATGGGCAACGTGCTTCAGGCCGGCCAGGGCCAGGCCCCCGCACGTCAGGCTGCCCTGGGCGCCGGTCTGCCCAAGGGCGTGCCCTGCACGACCATTCACAAGGTTTGCGGCTCCGGGCTCAAGGCAGCCATGTTCGGCCATGACCTGCTGGCTGCCGGCAGCGCCACCGTCGTCGTGGCGGGCGGTCAGGAAAGCATGAGCAACGCCCCCTATCTGCTGCTGCGCGGCCGTCAGGGCTACCGCTACGGCCACTCCACCGTCTATGACCACATGGCACTGGATGGTCTGGAAGATGCCTACCAGCGTGGCACGGCCATGGGGGTTTTCGCCGAGGCCTGCGTCGACAAATACGCCTTCACCCGCGAAGACCAGGACAACTACGCACTGGAGTCGCTGCGCCGTGCCCGCGCCGCCAGCGAAGACGGCAGCTTCGACTGGGAAATTGCGCCGGTGACCATCGCCGGCCGCAAAGGCGACGTGGTGATCGACAAGGACGAAGCCCCTTTCAAGGCGATGCCGGAAAAGATCCCCACCCTGCGCCCCGCTTTCAAGAAGGACGGCACCGTCACCGCCGCCAACGCGTCTTCCATCTCCGACGGCGCCGCTGCCATGGTACTGATGCGTGAATCCACCGCCAAGGAACTGGGCGTCACCCCGCTGGCCCGCATCGTCGGACACAGCCAGCATGCGCATGAACCGGAATGGTTCACCACCGCACCGGTCGGCGCCATGCAGAAACTGCTGGGCAAGATCGGCTGGACGGCTGACCAGGTCGACCTTTACGAAATCAACGAGGCCTTCGCCGTCGTGACCATGGCTGCCATGAAGGAGCTCGGCCTGCCGCACGACAAGGTCAACGTCCACGGCGGTGCCACCGCACTGGGCCACCCCATCGGCGCATCCGGCGCGCGTCTGGTGGCGACCCTGGTCGGCGCCCTGCGCAAGACCGGTGGCAAGCGCGGCATCGCGTCGCTGTGCATCGGCGGCGGCGAGGCGGTTGCCCTGGCCATCGAAATGATCTGACCCTGACCCGGGGCGCCCCGCAAGGCGGCGCCCTTTTTTCAACCTTCAGGAAGTGCAATGGCTGTCATTGAATCCAGCATCAACACACGCTCCGCGGCATTCTCCGAGAACGCCGCGGTCATGCGCTCCCTCGTGGAGGACCTGCGCGAGAAACTCGCTCGCAATGCCCTGGGCGGCAGCGAGGCCGCCCGCGAGAAGCATCTGGCCCGCGGCAAACTGCTGCCCCGCGATCGTGTCGAACGGTTGTTGGACCCCGGCTCACCCTTCCTGGAGTTTTCTCCCCTGGCCGCCCTGGACATGTACGACAACGACGCCCCCGGCGCCGGCATCATCACCGGCATCGGGCGCGTGGCGGGTCAAGAATGCGTCATCGTCTGCAATGACGCCACCGTGAAGGGGGGCACCTACTACCCCATGACGGTGAAAAAGCATCTGCGGGCCCAGGAAATCGCCCAGCAGAACCATCTGCCATGCATCTACCTGGTCGATTCGGGGGGCGCCAACCTGCCCAACCAGGATGAAGTCTTTCCCGACCGCGAGCATTTCGGCCGCATCTTCTACAACCAGGCCAACATGTCGGCCCAGGACATCGCCCAGATCGCCGTCGTGATGGGTTCGTGCACCGCGGGCGGCGCCTATGTGCCCGCCATGAGCGATGTGTCCATCATCGTGAAGAACCAGGGCACCATCTTCCTGGGCGGCCCGCCCCTGGTCAAGGCCGCCACTGGCGAAGAAGTCAGCGCCGAAGACCTGGGCGGCGGCGATGTGCACACCCGGCTTTCCGGAGTGGCCGACTATCTGGCCAACAACGACCTGCATGCCCTGTCGCTGGCGCGCAATGCCGTGGCCGCCCTGAACCGCACGAAGCCGCAGCAGCTTGCCCTGCGCCCCGTTCAGGACCCGCTCTACGACCCCGCGGAGCTCGACGGCATCATTCCGGCCGACACGCGCAAACCCTACGATGTGCGCGAGGTCATCGCCCGCATCGTGGACGGTTCCGAGTTCGACGAATTCAAGGCCCGCTTCGGCACCACTCTGGTGACGGGCTTCGCCCACATCCACGGCATGCCGGTCGGCATCATCGCCAACAATGGCATCCTGTTCTCGGAAGCCGCCCAGAAGGGCACGCATTTCATCGAACTGTGCTGCCAGCGCCGCATTCCGCTGATCTTCCTGCAGAACATCACCGGCTTCATGGTCGGTCGCAAGTACGAGAACGAAGGTATCGCCCGTCACGGTGCCAAGATGGTCACGGCGGTCTCCACGGCGGCCGTCCCCAAGTTCACGGTGATCATCGGCGGCTCCTTCGGCGCCGGCAACTACGGCATGTGCGGCCGCGCCTTCGGCCCGCGCATGCTCTACATGTGGCCCAATGCACGCATCTCCGTGATGGGTGGCGAACAGGCGGCCAGCGTGCTGGCCACGGTGCGGCGCGACGGCATTGAGGCGCGCGGCGGCAGCTGGAGCGCTGAAGAGGAAGAGGCCTTCAAGGCCCCGATCCGCGCACAGTACGAACACGAAGGGCACCCCTATTACGCCACCGCACGGCTCTGGGACGACGGCATCATCCGCCCCTCCGACACGCGGCGCGTGCTCGCCCTGTCGCTGTCCGCCTCGCTGAATGCCCCCATCGAAGCCACCCGCTTCGGCCTCTTCCGCATGTAAGGAGTCACTGTGTTTGAAACCCTGTTGATTGCCAACCGCGGCGAGATTGCCTGCCGCGTTGCCGCCACGGCACGCCGCATGGGGCTGCGCACCGTTGCGGTCTATTCCGATGCCGATGCCGATGCCCGTCACGTGGCTGCCTGCGACATGGCCGTCCATATCGGCGGCGCCGAACCCGGTGCCAGCTATCTGCGTGCCGAGGCCATTCTGGAAGCGGCCCGCCAGACCGGCGCCCATGCCATTCACCCGGGCTACGGCTTTCTTTCCGAAAACGAAAGCTTCGCCCGAGCCTGCGCCGACGCCGGCATCGTCTTTGTGGGGCCGCCCGCCAGCGCCATTGCCGCCATGGGCAGCAAGTCGGCCGCCAAGGCCCTCATGGAAAAAGCCGGCGTGCCGCTGGTTCCCGGTTATCACGGCGACAATCAGGACCCGGATTTCCTGCGCCAGCAGGCCGATGCCATCGGCTACCCCGTGCTCATCAAGGCCAGTGCCGGCGGCGGTGGCAAGGGCATGCGCATTGTGAACTCCAGCGTCGAATTCGACGATGCCCTGGCTTCGTGCAAGCGCGAAGCCGCCAGCAGCTTCGGGGACGATCGCGTCCTGATCGAGCGCTATCTGCAGAAACCCCGTCACATCGAGATCCAGGTCTTCGCAGACAGCCTCGGCAACTACGTCCACCTGTTCGAACGCGATTGCTCGGTGCAGCGCCGCCACCAGAAGGTCATCGAGGAAGCGCCCGCACCCGGCATGACCGCGGAGCGCCGCCAGGCCATGGGCGAGGCGGCCATCGCTGCGGCGCGCGCCGTGGGCTATGTGGGAGCCGGCACCGTGGAGTTCATCGCCGAACCCGACGGCCGTTTCTACTTCATGGAAATGAATACCCGGCTTCAGGTGGAGCACCCGGTCACCGAGCTGATCACCGGCCAGGACCTGGTGGAATGGCAGCTGCGCGTGGCGGCGGGCGAAGCCCTGCCCCTGCAGCAGGAACAGCTGCGGCTGGACGGCCACGCCATCGAGGCGCGTATCTACGCAGAAAACCCGGAGAAAGGCTTTCTGCCCTCGATCGGCACGCTCAGCACCCTGGAGTTCCCGGAGCACACCGAGTTCTCCTGGGGCGCCATCCGCGTGGACGGCGGCGTGCGCAATGGCGACACCATCACGCCGTTCTACGACCCCATGATCGCCAAGCTGATCGTGCACGGCCGGGATCGCGACCAGGCCAGGGCCCGCATGCTGCGCGCCCTGGGCGACATGCGTGTGGCCGGCCTGCAGACCAACATCGCCTTCCTGCGCCGCCTGATCGCCGACCAGGCCTTCGCCTCGGCCGACCTGGATACCGGCCTGATCGAACGCCGCCACGACTCCCTCTTTCCAGCGTCCAGCCAGCTGCCTGACGACATCCTGGCCCTGGCCGCCACAGCGGCCCTGCAGACTCAGGGTTACGCGGGGTCCCACAGCCATGTGACCACGCCGGCCTCCGACCCCTGGAGCGTGGCCGACGGCTGGCGCGTGTCAGGGCAGCATAAGCGGGAGCTGGAGTTCCTCGATGCCGAGGGGCAGGTGCTGTCGCTGGAACTGCGCTGCGACGACGGACACTGGCAGTACACCCGCAACGGCCAGAGCCAGTCTCTGGAATGGACGGCCAGCGAATCCCGCCCCGGTCGGCAGCAACTGCGTCTGCGTCTGGGCGGCCGGGATTGCCATGGCGATGTCGTCATTCAGGGTGAGACCCTGACGGTCTACCGCAACGGGGAATCGCACATCGTGCGCCTGCACGATGCGGTGGCTCATGCGCAGGACGAAGGCAGCGACCATGGCGGCAGCCTGACGGCCCCCATGCCGGGCAAGATCATTGCCGTGGCGGTGGCGGCAGGCGATGCGGTCAAGAGCGGCGATGTGCTGCTGGTCATGGAGGCCATGAAGATGGAACACACCATCGTCTCGCCCCGCGACGGAGTCGTGGAAGAAGTGTTCTTCCAGCCCGGCGATCAGGTCACCGACGGCACCGAACTGATCGCCATCAAGGAAGCCTGAACGGCTTGTCTCAGCGGCTCAGGCCGCGTGCAGAAATGGGCCACACCGCTTCCACCACGCCCTTGCGCACCCCCACCAGCTCGTCGTGCAGATTGAAGGTGGGGTCGCAATGGCTGGGCACCAACCGCAGTTTTTCCCCCAGCGCCGGGCTCGCCTGCGGCACGTCCACCGCCACGATGCAGTGTTCGTCGTTCAGCGCCGTGCAGCGCAGGCCCGGGTGGCCGAAGACGTGCGGCAGGCCGCTTTCCGAGGTCGTGGATTTCAGGCCGGCATCCAGCACCACTCTGCCGGGCGCGGGCGTGCTGATCACCGTGGACCACAGGAAAAGCGCATGCTGCAGGCCGATGACCTCGCCCCATTCCATAGCCCCGTAATCCCCATCCATGAAGGCGTAGCTGCCCGGTTGAAGTTCCGTGAACACGCCCGAGGCGGCGTCGAACAGGGCCGTGCCCGTGCCGCCCCCCGTCACCACCTCGCAGGCATAGCCCGCCTGTCGCAGGGCATCGACAAAGCCGGCAGCGGCCGCGGCGCCCTGCCGCGCCGCACGCTGGCGTTCGTCGAAGCTTCGGGTATGCTGAATGCTGCCATGATAGGCCTGCACCCCCGCGAACCGCACATTGGGCAGCCGCAGTGTGAGATCAGCCAGGGCCACCGCCTGTTCATGCGTCTGCACGCCACATCGCTTCTGACCGATGTCGACTTCCACCAGCACATCGACGCAGCTGTGCTGCGCGTCGAGGGCGGCGGACAGGGCCTCCAGGGCCTTGGGGTGATCGACACACACCGTCAACCGGGCCCGCGAGGCCAACCGCGCCAGCAGTTCCAGCTTTTGCCGGCCGACCACTTCATTGCTGATGAGGATGTCGGTCAGCCCCGCCCGCACGAAGGGCACGGCTTCGGACACCTTCTGACAACAGATGCCACGGGCCCCCAGGGACACCTGGCGCAAGGCGATCTCCGGACACTTGTGCGCCTTGCCATGCGGCCTGAGCGCCACTCCATGCGTTTCCGCGAGCGCCTGCATGCTGCGCAGATTGTCTTCAAAAGCATCCAGATCCAGGATCAGCGCCGGTGTGTCGACGTCCTCGAGACGGTCTCCCTCCCTGGCCAGCTTCGGCAAGGGCAGAACGCCCGCCGTTTCACCGACCAAGACGCTTGCAATGGTTTCTTCCGCCATGGGTCCCCCGCCAAATTCCAATTTGCCCCGCTGCTCGAAACAGCGTAAAGTCAGGAACGGCGGTCGGCTCCCGAGCCACCTGCCTGTTCCACTCTTGACACGCTCCCGGAATCCGGAAGGCGCTATGTACGACATCCTGGTTTATCTGTTCGAAAATTACTATACCCCCCAGGCCTGTCCCAAGGCCGATGTCCTGGCCCACAAACTGGCTGCCGTCGGCTTCGAGCAAGAAGACATCCATGAAGCCCTCGGCTGGCTGCATGGCCTGGCTCAAAGCACTGAACGCTTCGCGCCCATTGAGCACGCATCCGGTGCCAGCCTCAGGGCCTATTCCGACGAGGAATACCACACCCTGGGTAGCGAGGCCATCGGCTTCATCACCTTCCTGGAAAACTCCGGCGTCCTGCGCCCGGCGTTGCGCGAAATCCTCATCGAGCGCGCCCAGGCCACCGACGAATCCCCCGTTTCTCTGGATCGCATGCGCATCATAGCCCTCATGGTGCTCTGGAGCCAGGAAACCGAAGTCGATCACCTGCTGCTCGAAGAATTGCTCAACGGGGAACGGTCCACGCTGTCTCACTAGGCGGCCCACCACGCTCCCTGGCCTCGCATGAATGCGCGAGCCCCTTCCTACCGTGGGCGCTTTGCCCCCAGCCCCAGCGGGCCGTTGCACGACGGTTCGCTGCTCGCGGCCATGGCCAGCTACCTGGACGCACGCGCCCACCACGGCCAATGGCTGCTGCGCATTGAGGACATCGACACCCCCCGCGTGGTCCAGGGCGCCGATACCGTCATTCAGCAGCAACTGCAGGCGCTGGGCATGCACTGGGATGAAGCGCCCGTCTGGCAGTCGCAGCGCCTCTCTCTTTATGAAGCGGCCTTTGCCCGCCTGCAGCAGGCCGGCCTGATCTACGGCTGTGCCTGCACGCGTCGCATGCTCACCGGCGGCCCCTACCCCGGGACCTGCCGTCACGGCCTGCCCCCCGGGCAGCGGGCGCGGGCCTGGCGGCTGCGCGTGCCGGAAGGCGAAGCCAGCACGGAATCCTTCGTGGACCGCTGGTTCGGTCCCCAGACTCAGAATGTGGCGCGCGAGGTGGGCGACTTCATCCTGCGTCGCGCCGACGGCCTTTGGGCCTACCAGTTCGTGGTGGTGGTGGACGACGGCCTGCAGGGCATCACCGACGTGGTGCGCGGCGCGGACCTGCTCGAATCCACCGCGCGCCAGCGGCTGCTGGCCCGCATGCTGGGCTTCACCCCCCCTCGGGTGATGCATGTACCCCTGCTGTATGACAGCGAAGGGCGCAAGCTTTCAAAACAGAATCACGCCCCGGCACTCGACCTGAACCAGCCCTTGCAGACGCTGCAGCGGGCCTGGCAGGGCCTGGGTTTCCCGGCCTTTCCGGCCGACAGCATCCAGGATTTCTGGGCGCGTGCCTTGCCGGCCTGGGCAGCCCGACATTGCATTTCCAACCAATAGCCTATTATTGTCAACTTGCGCGCCTTGATTGAGCGCCCGTATTATCCGCGCTATTGCTGCCCAAAAGCGGTCCTTGAGAACACATGACTAAAACCCTCATCATCGCCGAGAAACCCTCGGTCGCGCTCGACA
>JAJUFT010000032.1 GCA_029263615.1 Alcaligenaceae bacterium
ACGCCTTTGCAATGATCATCGGGATCATGGCTTTATTAACCTTTTTCGTGCTGACGGTTCACTGATGGCTAGCGATATGGCGTCTTCTACATTTCCATGGTTAACGCTTGCGATTTTCGTGCCCATCGTCGCCGGCCTGCTGGTATTGCTGGTCGGCCGCGATGATCGGCCGGAACTCACGCGGGTGTTGTCGCTGATCGGTGCCGTCCTCGGCTTCCTGGTGACCATTCCGCTGTACACGGGTTTCGACCCCGGTACAGCCAACATGCAGTTCGTTGAACTGACCCCCTGGATCGAGAACTTCTCGGTCAATTACCACCTGGGGGTCGACGGGATCTCGCTCTGGTTCGTGCTGCTCACCGCCTTCATCACCATCATTGTGGTGCTGGCCGGGTGGGAGGTCATCACCAGCCGCGTGTCCCAGTACATGGGGGCCTTCCTGATCCTGTCCGGGCTCATGATCGGCGTGTTCGCGGCACTGGATGCCATGCTGTTCTACGTGTTCTTCGAGGCCACGCTGATCCCGATGTATCTCATCATCGGGGTGTGGGGCGGTCCGAATCGCGTCTACGCGGCATTCAAATTCTTCCTCTACACGCTGCTGGGCTCGCTGCTCATGCTGGTGGCTTTCCTGTACCTGTGGCACGTGTCGGGCGGTTCCTTCGACATCCTGACCTGGCACAAGACGGCGCTGGGCCATACTCCGCAAGTCCTGATCTTCCTGGCGCTGCTGGCCGCGTTTGCCGTGAAGGTGCCGATGTGGCCGGTGCACACCTGGTTGCCGGATGCCCACGTGGAAGCGCCCACGGGTGGTTCTGTCGTGCTGGCGGCCATCATGCTGAAGCTGGGCGCCTACGGTTTCCTGCGCTTCTCGCTGCCCATCGTTCCGGATGCGTCACAGACCCTGTCGGGCCTGATGATCGCGCTGTCCCTGATCGCCGTGATCTACATTGGTCTGGTGGCCATCGTCCAGCAGGACATGAAGAAGCTGGTGGCTTACTCCTCCGTGGCACACATGGGCTTCGTCACCCTCGGTTTCTTCATCTTCAACCAGGGCGGTCTGGAAGGCGGTATCGTGCAGATGATCTCGCACGGTTTCGTATCCGGCGCGATGTTCCTTTGCATTGGCGTGCTGTACGACCGTCTGCACAGCCGTGAAATTGCCGACTACGGTGGCGTGGTCAATGTGATGCCGCGCTTCGTGACCTTCTTCGTGCTGTTCTCCATGGCGAACGCCGGTCTTCCGGCCACCTCGGGCTTCGTGGGTGAGTTCATGGTCATCATCGCTTCGGTCCAGTACAACTTCTGGATCGGCCTGCTGGCTGCGACTTCCCTGATCCTCGGGGCGTCGTATTCACTGTGGATGCTCAAGCGCGTTGCCTATGGTGAAATCACCAATGACAAGGTGCGCGGCATGAGCGACCTCAACGGCCGTGAGTTCTTCATTCTCGGGGTATTGGCGATCGCGACGCTCTATATGGGCATCTATCCCAAGCCCTTTACGGATGTCATGCACGTGTCGGTCGATGCGCTGCTTCAGCACATCGCCATCTCGAAACTGTAAGCCTCGATGACCATGCAAACCTCTTTTGACTTCGTTTTGGCTCTGCCCGAGATCCTGCTGTTGATCATGGCGGGCACAGTTCTGCTGATCGATGCCTTCAGCAAATCCGAGACGCGACACGCCACGTTTCTCCTGAGCCTGGCATCGCTGGTGATCGTCACCGGCATTTCCATCCTGCAATGGAACGCCGGGGTCTCCGGCACGACCTTCAGCGGGCTGTTCGTGGTGGATCCGCTGGCCCACTTCCTGAAGGTGGTGTCCTACCTGGCGGTCATTGCCACTCTGATCTACGGGCGGGGGTACAACGAAGCCCGCGACATGACCCGCAACGGCGGCGAACTGTATTCGCTGACGCTGTTCGCCCTGCTGGGTCAGATGGTGATGATCTCCGCCGGCAGCCTGCTGACCGTGTATCTGGGTCTGGAACTCATGTCCTTCGCCCTGTATGCGCTGGTGGCCGTTCGTCGCGACCACCTGCCTTCCAGCGAAGCGGCCATGAAGTACTTCGTTCTGGGCTCGATGGCCTCGGGTGTGTTGCTCTACGGCATGTCCATGATCTACGGGGCCACCGGCACGCTGGACCTCGCCAGGATCGCCGACGTCATCGGCTCCGGTCAGGCGGAACGCTTGCCCCTGGTCTTCGGTGTGGTCTTCATCGTGACGGGCCTGGGCTTCAAGCTGGCCACCGCACCGTTCCACATGTGGTCGCCTGACGTCTACCAGGGGGCACCCACCTCGGTCACGCTGATTATCGCGGCGGCGCCCAAGCTGGCGGCACTGGCCATCACCCTGCGTCTGCTGATCGACGGTCTGCACGGTCTGGCCATCGACTGGCAGCCCATGCTGATCGTGCTGTCGGTACTCTCGCTGGCCATCGGCAACCTGACGGCCATCATGCAGAAGAACTTCAAGCGCATGCTGGCCTACTCGACCATTTCGCACATGGGCTTCGTGCTGCTGGGACTGCTCTCCGGCGTTTTCGACGGTGCCTCTGACGCCGCCGGCCTGGCCTATGGCTCCTCGCTGTTCTACATGGTGATCTATGTGCTGACCACCCTGGTCACCTTCGGCCTCATCATGCTGCTGAGCCATCGCGGCTTCGAATGCGAGAACATTTCCGATCTCGCCGGACTGAATCGCCGCAACCCGCTGATGGCTGCCGTACTGATGCTGTCCATGTTCTCCCTGGCAGGCATTCCGCCGCTGGCCGGCTTCTACGCCAAACTGGCGGTGCTGCAGGCGGTGATCGGTGCGGGCTATCTGTGGCTGGCCGTGTTCGCGGTGGTCATGTCGCTGATCGGTGCCTTCTACTACCTGCGCGTGGTGAAGGTGGCCTACTTCGACGAGCCGGCCGGTGAAGTCGGTGCGCTGGACAACGGCATGCTGACCAATGGCCTGATGACGCTGAACGGGCTGCTGGTCCTGTTGCTCGGGATTCTTCCGGGTGGCCTGATGACCCTGTGCGTCAGCGTGATCCGTCAATCCTTGCAGTTCTGAGCAGGCGGATGAATCAGTCTTTCGCAGTCTGGCTGTTGATTTTGCTGTCCTTGATCACGGCAAACCTGCCCTTTCTGGTGGAGCGCCCTTTTCTGGCGCTTCCCTGGAAGCAGAAGGGCGAGGCCGACCGGCCTGCCTGGCTGCAGTGGCTGACTTCCCTCATTTTCTTCGCCGTACTGGCCGGCCTCGGTGGCGCGGCGATGGTTCTGATCGGTCAGGGCGTGTTTGCGGCCACCGACACCGCTTCGGTCGCGCGCTTCCTGGGCATTCTGCTGGCCCTCTCTGCCCTGACGGTGGTGGTGATGGCCTATCCCGGCTGGCGCAACCGCGACGTGCAGGTCCAGAAGAACGTCTTCGAACGGTTGTTGGAATTGCTGGTCTTCTATGCGTTGGTGGGCGTGCTCGGATTCGCCTTCGAAGCCAATCTGGGCAACCGCTTCCAGCAAGGCTGGGAGTTCTATGCCATCACCCTGTGTCTGTTCGTGGTACTGGGCTACCCCGGTTTCGTATGGCGCTACCTGTTGAAGCGCCGCAGCGCCGCCCGTGCCGAGCACCGCGCCAAAACAGACGCCATGGCCGCCCACTGAGGCGGCGCCTCATCCGGATTCACACTCCATGTCTCATCTCATTCTCCAATCGCCCAGTCTGAGTGCTACGCATGTCGAACAGATTGCGGCCCTGGTGTCTGCCTCGGGCGTGCAGGAGCTGGGGCCCACGGCCGTGCGCTTGCTGGAAGCGGACGACGCCGAGACAGCCGCGGTGGCAGCGCAATGCGAGCGCTACGGCATCGACTACGCCTTTCTGCCCAAGATCGATCTGCTGCGCGAGATGCGCATTCTGGCCATGGACATGGATTCGACGCTCGTCAGCATCGAGTGCATTGACGAGATCGCCGACGCCGTCGGGCGCAAGCCTCAGGTGGCCGCCATCACTGAAGCGGCCATGCGCGGCGAGATCAAGGACTTCGCAGAGAGCCTTCGGCGCCGCGTCGCCCTGCTGGAAGGGGTGCCCGAGTCGGCCTTGCTGGAAGTCTATGAACAGCGTCTGAGTCTGAACCCCGGTGCCGAACGGCTGGTGGCCACGGCCCAGAAGCACGGCCTGAAGGTGCTCCTGGTGTCCGGCGGCTTCACCTTCTTCACGGAGCGCCTGCGTGAGCGTCTGAATCTGGACGCTGCTCATTCCAATGTGCTCGAGATCGTGGACGGGAAGCTGACCGGCCGGGTACTGGGCGACATCGTGGATGCAGCCGGCAAGGCAGCGCATCTGAAGGCGCTGGCGGAAACGCTCGGCGCCGGGCCGGAACAGATCATTGCCGTGGGTGACGGCGCCAATGATCTTCAGATGATGTCGCATGCCCGCTACTCGGTGGCCTACCGGGCCAAGCCGGTGGTGCGCGAGCAGGCTGCCTTTGCGCTCAATGTCAGCCCGCTGGACGCGATCCTGAACTGGTTCCGACTGTCCTTCTGACCGCGAAGCGAACCCTCAGGCCGCCTTCTTCGCCAGTGAGCGCAGCAGTTCGCGCAGGGCGTCGATCCGCCCTTTGAGCGGCAACCCTTCCTTGAACTCCATCCGCAGCCGGTCTTGCCCGGAGAGCCGGATGTCCCGACGCGTCTGTACCAGCTCGATGATGCGCATGGGATCAACCTGCGGTTTGGCCGAGAACTGGATCAGCGCGTGGCTTTCGGGCGCATCGATCTTCACGACACCCAGCGGTTCGGCCAGCAGACGCAGCCGGTGACTCGCCAGCAAGTTCTGCCCGGCTTCGGGAAGCTTGCCATAGCGGTCGATGAGTTCCTCCTGGATCAGGATGATCTCGTCCTCATCACGCGCATGGGACAGCTTCTTGTAATGCCCCAGACGGGCGTGAATATCGGGGCAATAGTCGCTGGGCAAGAGGGCGGAGGCATGTAGGTTCACCTCGCACTTGACGTCGAAGGGAGATTCCAGATCCGGTTCTTCGCCCGCCTTGAGTGCACGGATCGCTTCGTTGAGCATGTCCGTGTACATCGAGAAGCCTACTTCCTGGATATTCCCCGACTGCGATTCACCCAGCACTTCGCCCGTGCCGCGGATCTCGAGGTCGTGCATGGCCAGGAAGAAACCGGAGCCGAGTTCCTCCATGGCCTGAATGGCTTCCAGCCGTTTCTTGGCATTGGCCGTGATGGCGTCTTCCGGCGGCGTAAGCAGATAGGCGTAGGCCTGGTGATGGGAACGCCCGACCCGGCCCCGCAGCTGATGCAGCTGGGCGAGACCCAGTCGGTCGGCGCGGTGGATGACGATGGTATTGGCCGTGGGCACGTCAATGCCGGTCTCGATGATGGTGGTGCACAGCAACACGTTGTAGCGCTGCTGGTAGAAGCCCTTCATCACTTCTTCCAGCTCGCGCTCGGGCATCTGGCCATGAGCCACGGCAATCCGCGCTTCGGGCACCAGCTCCTCGAGTCGCGCGCGCCGGTTGTGGATGGTCTCCACCTCGTTATGCAGGAAGTAGACCTGGCCGCCGCGCTTCAGCTCGCGCAGCAGCGCCTCGCGGATGGTGCTGTTGTCTTCCCGACGCACGAAGGTCTTGATGGCCAAGCGCTTCTGGGGGGCGGTGGCGATCACGGAAAAATCCCGTATGCCTTCCAGCGACATGCCCAGGGTGCGTGGAATCGGTGTTGCCGTGAGCGTGAGCACATCCACTTCGGCGCGCAGCTTCTTCAGCGCTTCCTTCTGGCGCACACCGAAGCGGTGTTCCTCGTCGATGATGACCAGGCCCAGATTCTTGAAGCGGGTCTCCTTGGAAAGGAGCTTGTGCGTACCGATGACGATGTCCACCGAACCGCTGGCCAGGCCTTCAAGGGCGGCGGTGACTTCCTTGGAGGAGCGGAAGCGAGACAGCTCCACCACGCGCACCGGCCAGTCGGCAAAACGGTCGGAGAAGGTCTGGGCGTGTTGTTCGGCCAGCAGAGTAGTGGGGCACAGCAAGGCGACCTGCATGCCGTTGGCAACGGCAATGAAGGCCGCGCGCAGGGCCACTTCCGTTTTGCCGAAACCAACGTCCCCGCACACCAGCCGATCCATGGGGCGACCCGAAGTCATGTCCTCGATGACGGCCTGAATGGCGGCCGCCTGGTCGGGCGTTTCCTCGAAACCGAAGCCCTCGGCGAACGCTTCGTAATCCTGCATGGGAAGCTTGAAACGGTGGCCTTCGCGCGCCGCCCGCTGCGCGTAAAGGGCGAGCAGCTCTGCGGCGGCGTCGCGCACCTGTTTGGCGGCCTTGCGCCGCGCCTTGTCCCATTGGCCGGAGCCCAGCTGATGCAGCGGCGCATTCTCGGAATCAGCCCCGCTGTAGCGGGAAATCAAGTGCAGTTGTGAGACGGGCACGTAGAGTGTGCTGCCGCCTGCGTACTCCAGGTTGAGGAATTCCATGACCCCTTCGCCCAGATCCATTTCCTTGAGGCCCAGGTAGCGACCGATGCCGTGCTGGGCGTGCACCACCGGGTCGCCCTCTCGCAGTTCCGACAGGTCGCGGACCATGGCCTCCAGATCACTGGTGCGCTCCTGAGCGCGGCGCGCACGGCGGCCGGTGCGGGCCTGAGTCGGGTAGAGGTCGTTTTCCGTGAGCAGGAACAGCGCTTCGTCGACCAGGCCGAAGCCCGCCGAAAGCGGTGCCACCAGCAGCGAAAATGAGGCGGTCTCGCGGGGCTGAGTCAGCCATTCGGCCAGGGATTCAATCGAGGTGTCGGCCTGCAGGCCGAACTCGCGCAGCATCTGGTCCAGCGTTTCGCGCCGACCGGCAGAATCGGCACACAGCACCACGCGCCCGGGGTGGCCGTCGAGCAGGGCGCGCAGCGCGGCCACGGGGTCATCGGCCCGCCGCGAGACCGCCACATTGGGCACGGGCAGGAAGTCGGCAGAAGGCTGCTCGTTGCTCAGGCTCAGGCGCGGAAAGCGCTTGAGCTCACCGAAGAGCTGCTCGTCATTCAGAAAGAGCGCTTCCGGGGGCAGGACAGGCCGTTCCCGATCGCTTTTCAGAAATTGCCAGCGCCCGTAGGTATCCTGAGTGAAATTGCGGATCGTCGCCGCCGGGTCGCCCAAGGTGACGGTGAAGGCAGCTTCCGGCAGGTAGTCGAAGAGGGTGGCCGTGCGTTCGAAAAACAGCGGCAGATAGTATTCCACGCCGGAAAAGGCGATGCCGTTGCCGATGTCCTTGTAGGGCAGGGCTCGCGAGGGGTCGCCTTCGAACACTTCGCGGAATCGTGCCCGGAACTGGTTGCGGGCCGTTTCGTCCATGGGAAACTCGCGCCCGGGCAGCAGCTGGATTTCCTTGACCGGATACAGACTGCGCTGCGTGTCCACGTCGAAACTGCGGATCGACTCGATCTCGTTGTCGAACAGGTCGAGGCGATAGGGCAGCGCCGAGCCCATGGGGAAGAGGTCAATCAGCCCTCCCCGGATGCTGAATTCACCCGGCGCCGTGACCTGCGTCACATGCGAGTAATTGGCCAGCATCAGCTGCTGGCGCAAGGCTTCCTCGTTGAGGGCTTCGCCCTGACGGAAGGAGAAGGTGTAGGCGGCCAGGAATTCGGGCGGCGCCAGCCGGTACAGGGCCGTGGTGACCGGCACTAGCAGCACGTCCACCTCATTCTGCATGAGCGCATGCAGGGTGCGCAGGCGCTCGGACACCAGATCCTGGTGCGGTGAGAAGCCGTCGTACGGCAGGGTTTCCCAATCCGGCAGCCGGCGCACCCGCAGCTCGGGCGCGAACAGCGGAATCTCTTCGGTCAGGCGCTGGGCGGCCAGTGGTTCCGAGCACAGCACGGCAATCGTGCGGCCCGACTGCCGCGCCAGGTCGGCCAGCAGATAGCCGTCGCCGGAACCGGGAGGAAGGGGGTGAGCGTGACGCTGTCCGGGCCGCAGTGCGGCGAGGACCCGGGATGTGCTGTTGAGTGGAGGCACGGAGAGAGAAACATGGGCCATTGAGCAGAGCATTATAAAATGCCCGCACCATGAGTAGCGATCGACCTCGAATCATTGCCCTTGTTCCCGCCGGCGGCGTTGGCCAGAGGGCGGGCACCCCCTACCCGAAACAATATCGTCCCTTGCGGGGCGAGGCCATGTTGCGCTGGGCGGTACGTGCACTGTTGGCCGATGATCGGGTCGAGCAGGTGCGGGTGGCGGTCGCCGAAGACGATGCCGTGGCTGCGCCGCTGCTGGCCGACCTGCCGCGCACGGTCTGCCGCCCTTGCGGCGGCCCCACCCGGGCGGCCACGGTGTTGGGCGCCTTGCGTGATGCCGGGTTGCATGACGCGGACTGGGTGCTGGTGCATGATGCCGCGCGGCCCGGTCTGCCTGCCGACGCGCTGGGCCGGCTCATCGACCTGTGCACGCAGCACGGGCAGGGCGGTCTGCTGGCGGAACCCGTGGCCGATACCGTCAAGCGGGCAGAGACAGAGGCGCCGACCCACGGCGCTCGTCGGGTCGAAACCTCCGTCAGCCGGGACGGCCTTTGGCTGGCCCAGACGCCCCAGATGTTTCAGGCCGGCGCGTTGCGGGCGGCGCTCGACGCCTTCAGCGATGACCCCCGCGTCACCGATGAAGCATCGGCCATGGAACTGGCCGGCCATCGGCCGCTGCTGGTAGCGGGTTCCCTGCGTAACTTCAAAGTGACCTGGCCCGAGCAGTTCGCGCTGATGGAACGCCTACTGGCGCCCGAGGCCGACGCCGTCACGCCGGACGCCGTCGCAGTCACTGACCATCGGGCCGGCGCAAGGCAGCCGGCCACGGAGAATTTCATGAAGATCAGAGTCGGGCAAGGGTTCGATGTGCATGCCCTGGTGGAAGGGCGGGACCTCATCATCGGTGGGGTGACGATCCCGCACACGCACGGGCTGCTGGGGCATTCCGATGCCGATGTGCTGTTGCACGCGGTGACGGACGCCGTGCTGGGCGCGGCGGGGCTGGGTGACATCGGTCGGCATTTCCCCGACACCGATCCTCGTTACGCCGGCGCGGACAGTCGCGTGCTGCTGCGCGCGGCCATGGACAAAGTGGAGCAGGCCGGCTGGAAGGTGGTGAATGTGGATGCCACCGTCCATGCGCAGGCACCGAAGATCGGGCCACACGCTGCGGCCATGGTGGCGAACATTGCGGCGGATCTTCGAGTGGACGGCGGCTGCGTGAACGTCAAGGCCAAGACCAACGAAAACCTGGGTTACCTGGGGCGCAAGGAAGGCATTGCCGCCACCGTGGTCGTGCTGCTGGCCGGCGCCTGAGCGGCCTACAGGGTATCGCCACCGATCCGCCGATTGCAGGGGCAGAGTTCGTCCGTCTGCAAGGCGTCGAGAATGCGCAGGATTTCTTCCGGGTTGCGCCCCACATTCGTATTGTTGACCGAGACGTGCTGAATGATGTTGTCCGGGTCGACGATGAAGGTGGCGCGCAATGCCACCCCTTCCGAGCGGAGACGGATGCCGAGCTGATCCACCAGTGAGCCCGTGAGGTCACTGAACTGGTAATGGCCGAGCTTGTCGAGCTCGGGCTGGGCGCGACGCCAAGCGAGATGCACGAATTCATTGTCGACGGAGCCGCCCATGAGCACCGCGTCGCGCTGGGTGAATTCATCGGCGAGATTGTTGAAGCCCACGATTTCGGTCGGGCACACGAAGGTGAAGGCCTTCGGGTAGAAATACATGACCTTCCACTTGCCGGGAAACGAGCTTTCCGTAATGTCCTCGAAGGCGGACACGCCGTTTTCTTCGTGTTCATTGAAGCCGGGTTTCACGCCCGTCACCTTGAACGATTCGAGTTTGTCACCTACGGTTTTCATCCAAGCTCCTTGATGAGTGTTCGTCGATTAACTGTGCGTATCGACAGCGTAGCTGCGTGGACGATATTTGGGAATCTCTATTCGGGCGACCAGGCCGCCGGGCGGCTGTGAAATGAGCTCGAGCTGGCCGCCGACCTGGCCCAGCAGACGCTCCACAATGGAAAGCCCCAAGCCGGCTCCACTGACGCCCGTGCGCGCCGACTCGCCGCGCGAGAAGGGACGCAGCAGCCGCTGGATGTCGTTGGCGGCAATGCCGCGGCCATGGTCGCGCACTTCGATCGCCACCACGTTGCCATTCTGCTGGGCCGAGAGTTCGATGTGCGCCCGATCGTCTTCTGGCGTGCGACCATAACGGCGGGCATTCTCGATCAGGTTGCCGACGATGCGCTTGAGGTCGTGCGCATTGATGCAGGCATAGAGATTGGGCTCGATCTGCGCTTCGAGTTTGCCGCCCAGCGATTCCGTGTGGCTGCGTTCGCGCTCATAGAGCTCGCGCAGCACGGAAGAAACATCAATGCCCTGTTCCGGAACCTGTGCGGCCGGCCGGGCATATTCCATCAGCTGGTCGATGCAGTGGTCGATCTGCGCCAGGTCTTCGTCAATGGCCGCACGCGTGTCATCGCTGACATTGCTCATTTCGATTTCCAGGCGCATGCGGGCCAGCGGTGTGCGCAGGTCGTGCGAGATGCCGGCCAGCATGATCTCGCGGTCGGCCTCCGCCTGGCGGATGTCACGCGCCATGCGATTGAAGGCAATGTTCATGTCGCGGATCTCGGCCGGGCCCTTTTCCGGCAGTGGCGAAGGGGTTTCGCCCCGGGCCAGCTGCTGGGCCACCTTGGCCAGCTGCGCCAGGGGACGATTGACGAAGCGCACACTCACGGCCGCGCCGATGAGGGCCAGCAGGAGTGCCGTCGCGCCCCAGCCCAGCCATTCGACGCCGGCGGTGAGGGCGAGCTGTTCGCGTTCGAAGACAAGCCAGTATTTGTCGTCGTTGATCTCGAAACTGACCCAGACGCCCGGAATCTGGTTGACACTCCACATGACCAGGGTGTCCATGCCCTGCTTGTCACGGATCTGCGCGGCGACGTGTTTCCAGTAGTTGGAATCGGGCAGTGGCTCCATGACGTCGCTCGGCTCGCGTGGCTGCACGCGCAGGCTCTCCTTGGTCGCGAGATCGAGGAGCAGGGCGGGGCGGACGCTGGTGGGCGCATAGATCAGCGCAGAGCGCGTGATGCTGACGGCGGTGGTGACACGCTGGGCCATCTGCCGGGCGCGGGGCCCTTCTTCCATGCTGAAGAAGACCTGCAGCCAGGCGCCCAGACTCACCAGCATGAGACTTGCCAGCAGCAGGAAAGACCTGCTGAACAGCCCCAGGCGCAAGCGCGGCGCGGATCGAGCCCGCATTTTCGGTGTTTTCGACATGGCAGATGCCGCTCGGACCTGAAGCAGGTCACCAGCAGAAGTCAGCCCTGACCTGCTTGCCTGCTCGGGATGTGCGGGCCTGCCGGATCGGCAGGCTCGTTGCGGGACGGTTTGTTTTTACTGGCCACCGTCCGGCACAAAGACATAGCCCAGGCCCCAGACCGTCTGGATGAAGACAGGCTTGGAGGGGTTCGGTTCGATCAGTTTGCGCAGGCGGGATATCTGCACATCGAGGCTTCGGTCGAACGCTTCGTATTCCCGGCCGCGCGCCAGTTCCATCAGCTTGTCACGCGACAGCGGAATCTTGGGGTGCCGGGCGAAGACCTTCAGCACCGAGAACTCGCCGGTCGTGATGGGAACCGGTTCATTGTTCTTGGTGAGCGTGCGTGTCGACAAGTTCAGCACATAGGGGCCGAACTCGATGGATTCGTTTTCCTGGCTGGGCGCGCCGGGGTGTTCCTCGGTGCCGCGACGGCGCAGGATGGCGTTGACGCGCGCCAGCAGCTCACGCGGGTTGAAGGGTTTGGAGAGGTAGTCGTCCGCACCCATTTCCAGACCGACAATGCGATCGATTTCCTCTGCTTTGGCTGTGAGAATGATGATCGGCGTGTTGTCGTGCCCCCCGCGCAGGCGTCTGCAGATGGACAGGCCATCTTCGCCTGGCAGCATGAGGTCGAGCACCAGCAGATCGAAATGTTCCCTCTGCCACAGCTTGCCCATTTCCTTGGCGTCTTCGGCAACGAAGACATTGAACCCTTGCTCGGACAGATACCGGCGAAGGAGATCACGCAAGCGGGGATCGTCATCGACGATGAGGATTTTGCGGGATAAGGATTGGTTCTGTGTGTTCATGAGGAAAATGTAACAGGGTCGAGAGGGGCGGTGAAGGGCCGGTAGCAAGATATTACATTTTATGCAAGCCGTAGGAATCGGCTGCATGGCCGATAGGGCAAAAAATGCGTGGACGCCGCTATATGGCTGATCTTAGAGGAATTCATACGAAAACGGTACTGATTTGATACTGAGACGTTCGGATACTGGAAGGCCCGGTCAGCAACCTGCATGCCTGGTGCGATGCGCCCGCGTGCCAATCTTCGGTGGGCGCGTCCGCCCGCCGTCGGGCCTGGCGGGTGCTCGCCGTCGCCGAGCGAATCGGCGCGCTGCCGATTTTCGCTCGGGCTCACGCCTGCTTGAAGCAGGGCAGCGGCACGCTAAAATCATCGCCATGACAGAGCACCTACTCGCCCTCGAAACCTCCGGCAGCGTATGCGGCGTTGCCCTGATCTCCCGTCGGAACGGGAAGCTCAGCATCGCGCGTCGTGAACATGAGGGCACGGGCGAGCATGCCGAACGCCTGCTGCCCATGGTGGACGAACTGCTGGCCGAGCAGGGGCTGGGTCGTCAGGCGCTGACGGCGGTGGCATTCGGGCAGGGGCCCGGGGGGTTCACCGGGCTGCGCGTCGCCTGCGGCATTGCGCAAGGCATTGCCTTTGCTCTCGAGATTCCCGTAGTGCCGGTCGTCAGCCTGATGGCGGTCGCTCAGCGCGATGCCGACGCCGCTCCGGAACAAGAGCCCGTGATTCGCATTGTGGTACAGGACGCCCGTATGGGGGAAGTCTATCTGGCCGCCTATTCCCCGCTACCCGAAGGGGGCTGGAGCGTGCTGCAGGCCCCGCTGCTGTTGGCAGCGGGCGATGTCGGGCACTGGCTGCAGCAGGCGTGCGCCCAACCCGGCATGTTGCTGCCCGCTTGCGGCAAGATCCGCCTCGTGGGAGACGGCGTGTCGCTGTGCGCCGGGCTCGATGACATGCGCCTGCCGGCCGGAGGCTCCCTGCAATACGGTCCCGCGCTGCGTCCCGATGCGGTCTCCGTGGGCAAGCTGGGCATTCAGCTGTGGCAGCAGCGCCAGCATGTTCCCCCGGAGCAGGCCGCGCCCCTGTACGTACGGGAAAAGGTTGCCTTCACCACACGAGAGCGTGAGCAGGGCCACGGGGGCAACCCCAAGGCACCGGGCTTGGGGGTGGCATTGCGGCCCATGGGGACGGCCGACGTCCCCGAGGTGGCGGCCATCGAGGCGGCCGTGCAGGATTTTCCCTGGACGGCCGGCAATTTCGCCGATGGCCTGCGCGCCGGCTACAGTGCCTGGGTGGCGCACCGCCATGGGCGGGTCGTCGGCTTCAGCATGACCCTGCACGCGCCCGACATTGCGCACCTGCTCGTGCTGGGCGTGGCCCCGCAAGACCAGCGCGGCGGTGTGGGCACGGCGCTCATGCGCCACTGTGAAAAGGAAGCGCTGGCGCGCAAGCTGCCGGCCATCATGCTGGAAGTCAGGCCCTCGAACGCCAAGGCCTTGGCCTTCTACCGCCATCATGGCTTCGACCGGGTCGGCATACGAAGGGCCTACTACCCTGCAGCGGGGGGCAAGCGCGAAGACGCCTTCGTCATGCGCAAGACCCTGAATCCTGATGGTTGAGGGAGGGCAGGGCATGGAACGGCCGGTCCTGAGCGCGGTTCAGCGCAGCTGGCTTCGGGAAATCGGTCTGGATGCGCGCATGTTGGCGCATTTCAGCAGCGAACCGTTTGCAGCGCCCGAGCCGCAACGCCTGGGCGAACTGCTCAAGCAGACGTCGGTGGCCCAGGTGCCCGGCGTTCAGGCCCGTCCCGATTCCCCTCGCACGCCCGGTGTCGTGCCCGAGCCAGCGTCTGGCACTGAAGCTGAACCCGCTTCAACCCGCCCGACCGAGGTGTCCGACCCCGCTCAGGCAGATAGCCTGGGTGTCCTGGAGGCCTACACGGAGGCGTGCCAGGCGTGCGGTTTGAATGAGGTGAGGGGGCGTATCGTTTTTGGCGAAGGGGCGGCGACCGGGGCGCAATGGATGTTTGTCGGCGAAGCCCCGGGTGGCTGGGACGACAGCATCGGCCGGCCCTTTCAGGGCAGGCCCGGCGAACTGCTGCACGCGATGCTCAGGGCAGCCGGCATTGCGGCCGACGCGCCTGCATATTTCACCAATGTGCTCAAGTGCCGGCCCATGGGCAATCGCAGCCCGCGCGCAGACGAGGTGGCCGCGTGCATGCCCATCTTGCGCCGTCAGATCCGCCTGGTGAAACCGGCCAGTCTGGTGGCGCTGGGCCGAGTGGCGGCCAGCGCGTTACTGGGCGGCGATGTGGATCTGGAAACCTTGCGTGGCCGTGTGCATGCGTATGTCGACGAAGACGGCAGGTCGATTCCGCTGGTGGTGACCCATCATCCGGCTTCTCTGTTGCTGCACGGGCAACTGAAGGCGGAAGCCTGGCGCGACTTGAATCTGTTGATGAGCCTGAGCCGCTGAGTCCGGCCCATGCGCTGTGCAGCGGATGGTTGATCCGTTCAGGGGAACAGTATTGCTGATCGTGCTGCGGCACGTGCCGCCGATCATCGCACCCCCGGAGCCCCGGTGCCGGACCTCCGATCAATGCTTGAGCGCCTGCCCGTGACCGTGCTGGCCGATGGTGGCCGCCAGACCCGGGTTCTCAAGGTGATTGCGCTTGTTCCATTTCATGATCACCAACATCAGGGCGGCCACCATGGTACCGAAGAAAATGATGATCACATTGATGGGCAACTGCAGCCACAGCAGCAGGCTGTAGACGGCCAGCATCAGCAGGATGTTGATCTGCTCGTTGAAGTTCTGCACGGCAATGGAGTGGCCGGCGGACAGCAGCACGTGGCCCCGGTGCTGCAGCAGGGCATTCATGGGCACCACGAAGTAGCCCGAGAGACCGCCCACCAGCAGGAGCAGGCTGTAGACCGCCCATTTGTCGTGCACGACCGGCATCAGCATGACGGTGAAGCCCATGAGCACCCCCATGGGCAGGACGGACAAGGCCTTGCGCAGCGGGACGCGCCCTGCAAAAACCGCACCCACCACGGTGCCGATGGCCGCCACACCCATCAGCACGGAGGATTGATCCAGGCGGTAGCCCAGGTGCTGGGCTCCCCACTCGATGACGATGAACTGCAGGGTGGCGCCGGCCCCCCAGAACAGGGTGGTGACGGCGAGCGAGATCTGGCCCAGCTTGTCTTTCCAGAGAATTTTCACGTAGCCCCAGAAGACCGCGATCAACTTGACCGGGTTGCGTTCCTGGCGGGGGTAGGTGACGTTGGTGCGCGGGATGGCCAGATTGGTGAGTGCCGCGGCAAGATAGACGATGCCGATCAGCAGGATGGCGGCTTCCGTTCGCGTCTCGACCAGCGAACCCACCCAGGTCTCATGCAGCAGTTTCGCCGAAACGGTGGGGTTGATCAGGAGCCCGCCCACCACCGTGCCCACGATGATGGAGATCACCGTCAGGCCCTCGATCCAGCTGTTGCCCTTGACCAGATCCTGGGGGGGGAGCATTTCGGTCACGATGCCGTACTTGGCCGGTGAGTAAGCGGCGGCGCCAACGCCCACCAGGGTGTAGGCGATGAAAATCGCGCTGAGCTGCGATTGCGTCGACAGCCCCATGCTCTGACAACCGAACATGAGCGCGCAGCCTGCCATCTTGATGGCATTGGTGATGGACATCACCCTGCCTTTTGGGAAGGTGTCCGCGAAGGCGCCGACGAAGGCGGCCAGGGCCACATAGGCCAGGGCGAACCACCACTTCATCATCGGAGCCATCCAGTCCGGGCCGTGGAGGTCCGCGATCAGGGCGATTGCGGCAATCAACAAGGCATTGTCGGCGACGGACGACAACGCCTGGGCGGCCATGACGAGATAGAATCCTCTGTTCAACGCTGATCCCGGTTGCTATAGCCTACCCTGTAGGGAAGCTCGGCTTTCCTGCCGGTCTTGTGGCTCTGGGTTAAAAAAGGTTACTGAGTATAGCGGCCAGCGAAGGCTGGAAGCGAAAAATAATAACGCGTTTTTAAGCTTGCATTCAGAAACAGGCAACGAAATTGTTACATTCGCGCCGACTGGTGCGGATCTCCCCGGGATGCACGGCCGTCCTTCGCCGTGCAGCCGCAGTGCTCGGAGCAAGTCGGATTCCTGCTTCACTGAGAGCGCCGACGCTGCCGCCAGTAGGCGTCGACCCGGCCCGGGAGAGGGATTTCCTCCGAGGCGCCGCACCCTCCCTGGGTTATCATAGGCGGCGTCTGAGACACTCTTCATTTTCCATCCAGCACTGTGCGACTCACACAGATCAAACTCGCGGGCTTCAAGTCGTTTGTCGAGCCGACGAGCATTCCCACGCCCAGCCAATTGGTCGGCGTCGTGGGCCCCAACGGTTGCGGCAAATCGAACATCATTGATGCCGTTCGCTGGGTGCTGGGGGAAACCAAGGCGTCAGAGCTGCGCGGCGAGTCCATGCAGGACGTCATCTTCAATGGTTCCGTCAATCGCAAGCCGGCCGGCCGGGCCTCGGTGGAGCTGGTTTTCGACAACAGCGAAGGCCGTGTGCCCGGGCAGTGGGGCACCTATGCAGAACTCTCCGTGCGGCGGGTCCTGACGCGCGACGGCAACAGCAGCTATTACATCAACGGCCAACAAGTCCGGCGTCGCGACATCCACGATATCTTTCTCGGCACTGGGCTGGGTTCACGCGGTTACGCCATCATCGGTCAGGGAATGATCAACCGCCTGATCGAGGCAAAACCGGAAGAGTTGCGCATCTTCCTGGAAGAGGCGGCAGGGGTGTCGCGCTACAAGGAGCGGCGCCGCGAGACCTCCAATCGGCTGGCCGACACCCGCGAGAACCTGGTCCGTGTGGAAGACATTCTGCGCGAGCTCGGCACGAATCTGGAAAAACTCGAGGCCCAGGCCGAAGTCGCCCAACGCTACCGCAACCTGCAGCAGGAAGGCGAGCTCAAGCAGCACGTCCTGTGGCTGTTGCGCGAGCAGAACGCGCGTGACGAGCGCCAGCGCAAGGCCGTCGCCATCGAAGAAGCGCAGGCCAGGCTGGAAGCGTCCATCGCCGCCATGCGGGCGGGCGAGAGCGCCCTCGAATCCCGCCGCCAGGCACATTATGCGGCCAGCGATGCCGTGCACGCGGCCCAGGGCAAGCTGTACGAAGCTTCCGCACTGGTCAGCCGGCTCGAAGCCGAAATCAAGCACGTGAGCGAGTCGCGCAACCGCCTGCAGGTGCGTCGCCAGCAGTTGCAGGTGCAGCAGCAGGAATGGCGTGACCAGCAGGCGCATTGTCTGCAGCAGCTCGAAGCGCTCGAGATCGAGCGCGAGAGCGCCGCCGCGCGCCGCGAAGAACTGCAGGCGCTGCTGGAAGAGGCCCGCGAGGGCCTCCCCTCGATCGAACAGGGCCTGCGCGAAGCGGCCGCCGAACGCGATCGGCTGCGCAGCGGGCTGGCGAAGGTCGAGCAGGCACTGGCGCTTTCTGCACAGGCGCAGCGTGATGCCGATCGCCAGATCCAGTCCCTCGAGTTGCGTCGGGAACGGCTCGAGCAGGAACGGCGCAACATGGATGCACCCGACCCGCAGCGCATCGAACGGTTGGCGGGTGACTGCGCGGCCATGGAAGAGCAGCTGGAAGAGGCCCAGGGGCAATATGCCGAGCTGGAAGAACGTCTGCCTGCGCTGGAGGCCCAGCGCAAGGCCGCCCAGGTCGCCTCACAGGAAGAAGCACGCAAGCTGGCCGGCCTCGAGGCCCGGCTGGCTGCGCTCAGCAAACTGCAGGAAGACGTGCAGAAGCAGGGGTCCCTGGAGCCCTGGCTGCAGAAGCACGGCCTCGCAGGCCTGACCCGGCTGTGGCAGCGCCTGCACGTGGAGCCGGGTTGGGAAACCGCGCTGGAATCCGTGCTGCGTGAACGCATGAATGCCATCGAGCTGCGCCAGCTCGACCAGGCGGTTGCCCTGGAGGCCGACGCTCCGCCTTCCCGCCTCGCCTTGTTCCAGCTTCCCGTGGCCGCCGCCCCCCAGGCGCCGACCCTTCCCCTCAAGCCGCTGTCCGGCATGCTGCGCGTGACGGACGCCGACCTGAAAACCCTGCTCAATGATTGGCTGGCGGGCGTGTATGTCTGCGACGACATGGCGCAGGCCGTGGCCATGCGAGGGCGACTGGCGCCCGGTCAGGCGCTGGTGGTGGCCTCCGGTCACCTGGTCGACCGCCATGGCATCCGCTTTTATGCTGCCGATTCAGAGCAGGCCGGCTTGCTGGCCCGCCAGCAGGAAATCGAACACTTGCGGCGCGACATCAAGGCCCAGCAGCTGATCGCCGATCAGGCGCAGTCCGCCGTGACGCGTGCGGAATCCGCCCTGCAACAGGTGTCGCAGTCCATGGGGCCGGCACGACAACGCATCGCCGAGATCACCCGTCGCCTGCACGATGTGCAGCTGGAACATTCCCGTCTGCATCAACTTGCCCAGCAGACGGGCGAACGCGAAGCCCGCCTGCAGGCCGATCTGGAAGAGGTCCGCCTGCAGATGGAAGAGCTGGCCGCGCAGCGTGCCGAGGCCGAGGAGCGCTTTCAGGAACTGGATGAGCAGCTGGCGGAATGGCAGGAAAAATTTTCCGAGGCCGAGCTTTCCGGCGAGGCACTGCACGAGCGGGCCGAGACGGCCCGCCAGCGCCTGCGCGATCTCGAGCGACAGGCCCAGGAAGCGGAATATGCCGAGCGCAGCCTGCAGGCCCGCCATGCCGATCTGCAACGCACGCGGCAGCTTGCCGAGGAACAGGAACGGCGCGCCCTGGCCGATCTGGAAGGGTTGCAGGGCGAACTGTTCGAACTGGACGCCGAAGCCGCCCAGGCCGGACTGCAGGACGCTCTGGAACAGCGCGCGGCCTGTGAGGAAGCGCTGGCCCAGGCGCGCATCGAGCTGGACAACATTGCCGCCTCCTTGCGGGGGGCGGACGAGGAGCGCCTCAAGATCGAGCGCTCGCTCGAACCCTTGCGCGCCCAGATCACCGAGCTGCAGCTGCAGGAACAGGCCGCTCGCCTGTCCGTCGAGCAATTCGCGGAACAGCTGGATGCCGCCGGGGTCGACCGCGCGCAGTTGCGCCAGGTCCTGGCGGAACAATCTGACGAGTGGCAGAAGGTGGGCTGGCTCCAGTCGGAAGTGCAGAGAATCTCGCGTGCCATCGACGCGTTGGGGCCGGTCAACCTGGCTGCTCTCGATGAATTGACTGCAGCACGGGAGCGCAAGCGTTTCCTGGATGATCAGCATGCCGATCTGATCGAGGCCATCGACACGCTGGAAGACGCCATCCGAAAGATCGATCGCGAATCCCGGCAACTCCTGCAGGACACTTTCAACGCCGTGAACGCCCACTTCGGGGAGCTGTTCCCGCGCCTGTTCGGCGGCGGTGAGGCCAAGCTGATCATCACGGGGGAAGACTTGCTGGATGCGGGCGTGCAGGTCATGGCCCAGCCTCCCGGCAAGCGCAACAGCACCATCCACCTGCTTTCCGGGGGCGAAAAGGCGCTGACGGCGACCGCGCTGGTGTTCGCGCTGTTCAAGCTCAATCCGGCGCCCTTCTGTCTGCTCGACGAGGTCGACGCGCCCCTGGACGACGCGAATACTGAACGCTATGCCAACCTGGTGAGCAGCATGAGCGATCACACACAGTTTCTTTTTATTTCACACAACAAGATTGCCATGCAGATGGCCAAGCAACTGGTAGGCGTTACGATGCAGGAGCAAGGCGTGTCGCGCATCGTCGCCGTCGATATCGAATCCGCGCTGCAGCTTGCCGAGGCTTGAAGGGAAGGCCAGCATGAAGCAATATCCTGAACCATCGCAACAAGGCTGCCGGGCCGAAGTTCTTCACGGGGCTGACAATGAGTGATTTGCAAATCGGTTTGATCCTGTTGGGCGTCGTGCTCATCCTGCTGGTGCTGCTGTTCAATTGGTGGCAGGACCGGCGCGTGCGCAAGCAGATGCAGGAGCAGTTCCCCGAACGGGAAGACGACCCGCTGCTGGGCCCCGCGCCGCCGGTGCTGCGCCCGCGGCGTGAGCCCGGGCTCGGGCCGGTGGCCGACCCGGGTCCGGATGCCGCTTCCGGCCCCGATGACGACCCCGCGGAGGTCGACCCGGCCACCGAGGTCGTGATCGACATCAGCTTCGCCCACCCCGTGCCCAGCGATCAGCTGCACGCCGCCACGCATGCCGTGCGACGTGTCGGCAGCAAGCCGGTGCGCCTGTTCGCCGAGAAGGACGGGGGCGGCCACCGCGCCCGTCTGCGTCCCGGCGAATCCTACGTCTCCATGCAGCTGGCGGTGCTGCTGGCGAACCGCAGCGGGCCGCTTTCCGAGATCGAGTGGTCGGAACTCTGGACCCTTGCCCAGGGCCTGACGGAGCGCTTCGACGGCTCCATGGAAGGGCCCGAGCTCAATGAGGTCGTGGAACGCGCAAAGCAGCTCGATGCCGTCTGCGCCGAGCTCGACGCCATGGTGGGGCTGGCTCTGCAGCTGCCCGGCGCCTTGGCGGTTGCCGATCTGAACCGCGCCCTGGAAGAGGCCGGTTTCCTGCGTCATGGCCCGCAGCTGGCCTGGATGTCCGAGCAGGGCATTCCGCGCTTCACGGCGCTTTACAACGGCCGCCTGCCGGGTGAAGTACAGTCGGCCGGCGTCGACCGCATCGATCTCGTGCTCGACCTGCCCAACAGCCCGCCCGACGACCAGGCCTTCAGCCGCATGGCCAGCGTGGGGCGCCACCTGGCGGCCAACCTTGATGCCCAGCTGCTGGACGATCAGGGCCGGCCGGTGGCCGATGGCGTCGACCAGGCGATCGACAAGCAGTTGCATGAGTGTTACCAGCGCCTCGAAGCCGCAGGTTTCTCCGCGGGCGAATTCCGCAGCTCAAGGTTGTTTTCGTGAAGCAGTCAGACACGCGGTCCGTGGCCGAGCGCATTGAAGCGCTGCGCCACGAGATCGATCAGCACAATTACCATTACTACGTCGAAGACGCGCCCCGCATCTCCGATGCCGAATACGATCGGCTGATGAACGAGTTGATCGCACTCGAAGAGGCTCACCCCGATCTCATCACCCCGTATTCCCCCACGCAGCGCGTCGGGGCCGCACCGGCCTCGGCCTTTGGCTCGGTACGCCATGCGGTCATGATGCGTTCCCTGGCCAATGCCTTCGACCCCGAAGATGTCGAAGCCTTCGACAAGCGCGTGAGCGATGCCCTGAAAGGGGCGGGTCTCCTGGCGGCGCGGGGCGACGTCGATTACATGGCGGAACTCAAGTTCGACGGCCTGGCGGTCAGTCTGCGCTACGAACAGGGGCAGCTGGTGCAGGCCGCCACCCGGGGCGACGGCCAGACGGGCGAGGACATCACCGCCAATGTCCGGACGGTCCGTTCCGTGCCACTGAGGCTGCGCGGCAAGGACATCCCCGACGTCCTGGAGGTTCGCGGCGAAATGCTGATGACGCGCCGCGATTTCGAACGGCTCAATGCCCAGCAGCAGCAACGGCGCGAGAAAATTTTCGTGAATCCGCGCAACGCGGCGGCAGGCAGCTTGCGCCAGCTGGACCCGCGTGTCACGGCGAGTCGGCCACTGCGTTTCTTCGCCTACGGCTGGGGGGAAATCCGCTTGCGCCGCAAGGATGGTCAGGTGGACCTGTTTCAGCAGGAAGCGGGCGATGCCGACATGCCCCGTGACACGCACTCGGGCATGCTGGAGTGGATCGGTGAACTGGGTCTGCCCGTCAGCGACCTGCGTCGGCGGGTGAAGGGGCTGAAGGGCCTGCTCGGCTACTACGAAGACATCAGCGAGCGCCGCGCGGAGCTTCCCTTCGAGATTGACGGGGTGGTGTACAAGGTGGATTCCCTGGCCGCGCAGGATGTCCTCGGCTACGTGGCGCGCGCTCCGCGCTATGCCGTGGCGCACAAGTTTCCTGCTCAGGAAGAGACCACCGTCGTGCTGGACATTGACGTGCAGGTGGGCCGCACGGGGGCACTGACGCCCGTGGCACGCCTCAAACCGGTGTTCGTGGGTGGCGTGACCGTCACCAACGCCACGCTGCACAATGAAGACGAAATCCGTCGAAAGAACATCTTCATCGGGGATACGGTCATCGTCCGGCGCGCCGGGGACGTCATCCCCGAGGTCGTCGCATCGATTCCCGAGTTGCGCCCGGAAAACGCCCGTGCCTTCACCATGCCCCGTGCCTGCCCGGTCTGCGGTTCCGCGGTGGAGCGGCTCGAGGACGAGGCCGCCACGCGCTGCACGGGCGGCCTGTTCTGTGCCGCCCAGCGCAAGCAGAGCATCACCCATGCCGCCGGCCGCAAGGCGCTGGATATTGAAGGGTTGGGCGAAAAGCTCGTCGATCAGCTCGTCGAAAGCGGTCGGGTCCAATCCCTGGCCGACCTCTTCACCCTGAATGTGCTGGAACTCTCCGCGTACGAGCGCATGGGTCGCAAGTCGGCCGAAAACCTGGTCAAGGCTATCGACAAAGCGCGTCGTCCGGAACTGAGCCGTCTGCTGTTTGCGCTGGGCATCCGGCACGTGGGGGAAACCACGGCCCATGACCTGGCGCAGCACTTCGGCTCACTCGAGGCGGTGATGGACGCCGACGAAGAGGCCTTGCTGGGCGTCCGCGACGTAGGGCCGGTGGTGGCCGGGTCCATCCGGCGCTTCTTTGCCGAACCGCACAACCGGGAAATTGTCCGGGCCCTGCAGGCAGCAGGAGTGCAGCCGGTGCACGAGGCGGCGCCGCAATCGGGCAGCCTGCCGCTGGCGGGCAAGACTCTGGTGCTGACCGGCACCCTGCCGACCTGGACCCGAGATGAAGCCACCCGCCACATCATGGCGGCGGGCGGCAAAGTCAGCGGTTCGGTCTCGAAAAAGACCGCCTACGTCGTGGCGGGCGAAGAAGCCGGCAGCAAGTTGGAGAAAGCCCGCAGCCTAGGCGTGACGGTGCTGGACGAAGACGGCCTGAAGGCCTTGCTGGGGCTATAAAAAAGGCCGGGTGTCTTGCTGGCGCAAGCCGCAGCCACCCGGCTGAAAGAGATTCAGTCTTCCTTGATGTTGGCGTCTTCGACCAGCTTCTTCTGGAATTCCACCACCTGCTGCTGACGCATCATTTCTTCCAGTTGCGGCTTCACGGCGTCAAGGGCGGGGAACTCGACCGGGCGTTCGTCTTCCACCTGGATGAGGTGCCAGCCGAACTGGCTCTGCACCGGCGCATCAGAGGTGGCCCCTTTCTTCAGGCTTTCCACGGCCTTGGCGAATTCGGGCACATAGTTGGACGTGGGCGCCCAGCCCAGGTCGCCGCCATTCTTGCCGCTGCCCGGGTCGATGGAGTGCTTGCTGGCGGCGTCTTCAAAGCTGATCTTCTTGGCCTTGATCTGCGCCAGCAGGTCTTCGGCCTGTTTCTGATCTTCGACCAGAATGTGGCGCACCTTGTATTCCTTGCGATCGCCCGAGGCGGCCTTGATGCGGTCGTATTCGGCCTGCAGCTTGGCGTCGGTGATGGGGTGCTTTTCCAGGTGGTCGGCGATCAGGGCGCGCACCAGAATCCCCTGGCGGGCCAGTTCCAGTTCCTGCTGGACGGCAGGGCGCTTGTCGATGCCGGCTTTCTGCGCGGCGTGCACCGCCACCAGGCGGTGAATCATCTCCTGCTTGACCTGCTCGCGCAACTCGGGAGAGTCTTGCGCACCCTGTTCGACCAGGAGCGAGACAAACTGGTTGAGCTGATCATCGGTAATGGCTTCCCCGTTCACGGAAGCAATCTGTTTGGCGTGCAGGGGAAAGGCCAGTGCGCAGGCGGCGGCAAGTACGGCGAGTCTCTTCATGTATTCCTCAGTTGGAGGCCCTGGCGTCAATGGCCAGGGCGTGGATGGGATGCGGCATCAAATCGTCGACGAGATCATACACAAGGCGATGACGGGCAACGGGGCGCAGGCCTTCGAATTTCGGTGACGTGATTCTCACCCGAAAGTGTCCTGCGCCGTCGCGGCTGCCGGCATGGCCGATGTGAAGATGAGATTCGTCGATGATCTCCAGTTCGGTGGGGTCCAGCGCGGCCAGACGTTCGCGCAGGAGGGCAACGCGTTCAGTGGTCATGAGTTTGTTTCGGTTCCTGGGGCAAGCGGGATGCCTCGGCATCCTCCTTCATGTAGCGGCCCAGCCAGAACGACTGGGCGATGACGAACAGAATCATGAGGATCATCAGGCCGAAGACCTTGAAATTCACCCATTGCGATTCTGTGAACTGGCCGGAGAAGGCCACATACAGGTTGATGGCGCCACACACCACAAAGAAGCCCGCCCAGCTCAGGTTCAGGCGGTTCCAGGCCGCTTCCGGCATGTCGATCTGCCCGCCCATCAGCTTCTGCATGAGGTTGCGCCCGAAAAACCACTGGCTGCCCAGCAGGGCCGAGCCGAAAATCCAGTACAACACGGTGGGCTTCCACTTGATGAAGGCGTCATTCTGGAAGAACAGGGTGGCGCCGCCAAAGACGATGATGACCCCGAGGTTGATCCAGTGCATGGTCTCGATGGTCTTGCCACGCAGCTTCAGCCACAGGAACTGAAGAATGCCGGCGGCGATGGCCACGGCCGTGGCCGTGTAGATGTCTGCAAAGCGGAAGGCAATGAAGAACAGGATCAGCGGAAACAGGTCGAACAGAAACTTCTTCATTGGGCTTCAGGCTCAAACTTGAGAGACAGGGAATTGATACAGTAGCGCAGCCCTGTCGGAGGCGGACCGTCGGGGAACACGTGCCCCAGGTGCGAATCACAGACATTGCACAGCACTTCGGTGCGCACCATGCCGTGACTGAAGTCGGCTTCCTCGCGGACGTTGTCCGGGTTCAGCGGGGCAAAATAGCTGGGCCAGCCGCAACCCGCGTCGAATTTGGTGTCCGATGCGAACAGGGCGGTGCCGCAGCCGACGCAGCGATAGATGCCGGGAGTAAAGGTATCCCAATAACGCCCGGTGAACGCGCGTTCCGTTCCCTTGCGCCGCGTGACATAATATTCTTCGGGTGACAGCAGCGCCTGCCACTCTTCTTCAGATCGTGTGATCTTCTTCACCTTGAAGGCATCTCCGTGGTTGGAATGGAAGTGCTACATGTTAATCGACTTCCGGGGCGGCCAAAGGTTCCATCCGTAAAACCTCGCAACAGCCCGCGCTTTCCACAAAAGCCGCATTTCCCGCTCGAATTGCATCACAGGAAAACACCTATATTTGACATCTGTAGCAATGTGATACGCTAAATCGATAGACGGGCCAATAATTGTATAACTTGAGCCGCTGCCCCTCCCGTCGGGCGTGTCCCGTGCTCACTTGGAGACAAAACGATGAATCGAAAGCAGTCCATTCGACTTTCGGTGCTGACTGGCGCGTTGGCGCTGGCTCTGCCGCTGATGGCGTCCGCGCAGATCAAAGTCGGCGTCACGGTCGCCAGTACGGGGCCGGCGGCCTCCCTGGGCATACCGGAACGCAACACGGTTTCCTTGCTGCCGACTGAAATTGCGGGACAGAAAATCGAGTACATTGTGCTCGACGACGGCACAGACACCACCGCCGCCGTGCGCAACATGCGCAAGCTCATCACTGACGACAAGGTCGACGTCGTGGTGGGAACCTCGGTCAGCCCGGGCTCCCTGGCCATGATCGACGTGGCAGGTGAAACCAAGACACCGATGATCAGCGTCGCCGCCAACGCACGTATCGTCGAGCCGGTGGAAGGGGCACGCGAATGGGTCTTCAAGACGCCCCAGAACGACCAGCTCATGGCCGACGCCCTGGCGGAAGCCATGGTCAAGCATGGGGTCAAGACGCTTGCCTTCATCGGCTACAACGATGCGTACGGCGAAGGCTGGCTGAACGTGATGACGGCCGCTGCCGAGAAACGCGGCATCAAGATGGTCGCGGTCGAGCGCTACGCGCGCAACGACACCAGCGTCACCGGCCAGGCGCTCAAGCTGATCGCCGCCAAGCCCGACGGCATTCTGGTGGCGGGTTCGGGCACGCCGGTCGCCCTGCCGCAAAGCGAGCTCAAGAGCCGTGGCTACAAGGGCATCATGTACCAGACGCACGGCGCCGCCAACAACGACGTGCTGCGCGTCTGTGGCAAGGACTGCAACGACATGTACCTGCCGGCCGGCCCGCTGCTGGTGGCCGACCAGCTGCCTGACGACAATCCGGTCAAGAAGAGCGCACTCGACTACAAGAGCAAGTACGAAGCCAAATACGGCCCGGGCACCATCAAGACCTTCGGCGGCCACATGTGGGATGCCGGCAAGCTGATCGAAGCGGCCATTCCCAAGGCACTCGAGGGCGGCGCCAAGCCCGGTACGCCCGAGTTCCGCAAGGCACTGCGCGACGCCATCGAACAGGTGAAGGATCTCGCCGGTTCTCAGGGCGTCTTCAACATGTCTCCGACCGACCACGCCGGTCTGGACGAGCGTGCCCGCGTCAGGGTGAAGGTGGAAGACGGCAAGTGGGTGTATCAGCCCGATCTGTAATTTCCCTGTTTCCCTGAAGTTTGGAGTCATGGCAGGCGGCCCCGGCCTTGAGGTCGGTGCCGCCTTTCCGAATGAATCCCCGGCGGGAGGCGTGTGCGCCGCCCCGCAGAGAAGGTGTCGTCCCCAATGGATTCAACAATTATTCTCATCCTGCTCCAGGATGGCGTCCTGAACGGCGCCATTTACTCGCTGCTCGGGCTCGCGCTGGTGCTGGTGTTCGTCGTCACACGTGTGATCTTCATTCCCCAGGGGGAGTTCGTCGCTTTTGGCGCACTGACCCTGGCCTTCATGGTCGACGGCCGCATGCCCGGCACCGTGCCCATGCTGCTCATCCTGGGCCTGCTGGTGTTTCTGGTGGAGCTGCGAGCCGCCTGGCGCAACGGCCAATGGTCGGGCATGGGCAAGACGGCCGGCTGGACAATCGGACTGCCGGTGGTGCTGTACCTGTTGTCGCCTTACGTGGTGGGAAAAGACACCTCGCTCTGGGTGAGCGTGCTGTTCTCCCTGGCGCTGGTCGTGCCCATGGGGCCCATGCTGTACCGGCTCGTCTACCAGCCGGTCGCTGAAGCCAGTGTGCTGGTTCTGCTGATCATTTCCGTCGCCCTGCACTTTGCCATGACCGGGCTCGCCCTGGCCTTCTTCGGCGCGGAAGGGTGGCGCACCCCGGCCTTTGTGGAAGGGCAGATCGACATGGGGCCGGTCAGCTGGTCGGCACAGACCTTCTTCGTGCTGGGAACCTGCGCCGTGCTGATCTTCGCGCTGTGGATCTTCTTCGGCAGGACGCTGTATGGCCGCGCCCTGCGGGCCACGGCCGTCAACCGCCGCGGTGCGCGTCTGGTGGGCATCAGCACCAACATGTCGGGCAGCCTGACCTTCACCCTGGCGGCGGCCATCGGCGCACTGTCGGGGATGCTCATCGCGCCCGTCACCACCATCTACTACGACACCGGTTTCCTCATCGGCCTCAAGGGCTTCGTGGCCGCCATCTTCGGCGGCCTCATCAGCTATCCCATCACGGCGGCGGGCGCCATGGGCGTCGGCGTGCTGGAATCCTTCTCCTCTTTCTGGGCCAGTGCCTACAAGGAAGTGATCGTCTTCACACTGATCATTCCCGTACTGCTGTGGCGCTCCTTCGGTTCCACCCATATCGACGATGAGGAATAAGCCATGAATCGCATCCTGCTTTACATCGTCATTGCCGTCCTCATCGCGCTGCCGGTCCTGCCGTTCACGCCGGCCTTCTGGATCACCCACCTGAACTACGTCGGGCTGGCCAGTCTGGTGGTGCTTGGGCTGGTGTTGCTGACCGGCGTGAGCGGTCTCACTTCCTTCGGCCAGGCGGCCTTCGTGGGCATCGGCGCCTACGCCACGGCCTGGCTGACCACCGAGATGGCCTGGTCTCCCTGGTTGGCACTGCTCATCGCCCTGGCCGTCACCTTTGTTGCCGCGTATGTGCTGGGCGCCATATCCCTGCGTCTTTCGGGTCACTACCTGCCGCTGGGCACCATTGCATGGGGGCTGTCGCTGTACTACCTGTTCGGGAACCTGGACTTCCTCGGTCAGCATGACGGCATTGCCGGCATCCAGCCACTGGAGATCTTCGGCATCTCTCTGGCCGACAGCCGCAACATCTTCTATCTAATCTGGCTGTGCGTGCTGCTGGCCCTGTGGGGCACCCGCAACCTGCTGGACTCCCGCCCGGGCCGTGCCATCCGCGCACTCAAGAGCGGGCAGGGCATGGCCGAATCCTTCGGCATCGACACGGCCCGCTACAAGACCATCGTCTTCGTGTATGCGGCCCTGCTGGCCTGTCTCTCGGGCTGGATCTATGCCCACATGCAGCGTGCCGTCAGCCCCAGCCCCTTCGGTCTGAACTACGGCATCGAATATCTGTTCATGGCGGTGGTGGGCGGCGCTTCCAGCGTGTGGGGGGCGGTGGTGGGCGCCGGCCTGATCCTCACCCTCAAAGATCAGCTGCAGAACGTCCTGCCCATCATTTTCGGCCACAACAGCAACTTCGAGCTCATTGTTTTCGGCGTGCTCATGGTGCTGGTGCTGCAGTATGCCCGCGGCGGGGTCTGGCCCATTCTGGCGCACGCCTGGGCCACGATCACCGGCGGGGGGGGCGAAACACGGCGGGAAGCCCCCGCCACGGCGCCCGCCCTGGCGCAGCGGCCCCGGCCCACGCCGGGTTCGGTGGTGTTGCAGGTGGAGGCCATCCGCAAGGAGTTCGGCGGGCTGGTGGCCGTGAACGACATCAGTTTCAGCCTTAAGGCGGGTGAGATCATGGGCCTGATCGGTCCCAACGGCGCGGGCAAGAGCACCACGTTCAACCTGATCACGGGTGTGCTCAAGGCCACCAGCGGGCGGGTGCGCTTTCTCAATGAACGCCTGGACACCTTGCCGGCCCGGGAAATCTCACGCCTGGGGGTGGGGCGCAGCTTTCAGCATGTTCAGCTGCTGCCCGACATGACCGTCCTCGAGAACGTGGCCCTCGGCGCGCACTTGCGGCGCAATGTCGGCGTGGTGGCAGCCGCCCTGCATGCAGAGCGCTCCATCGAGGCCGAACTGCTGCACGAAGCGGCGATTCAGCTGGAACGGGTGGGTCTGGGCGACTACCTGTACGAACAGGCAGGCAATCTGGCCCTCGGCCAGCAGCGCATTCTCGAAATCGCGCGGGCCCTGGCCTCCGACCCCGTGCTGTTGCTGCTCGATGAACCGGCGGCCGGCCTGCGCTACAAGGAAAAGCAGGAGCTGGCGGCCGTGCTGGACCAGCTGCGCAAGGAAGGCATGAGCATTCTTCTGGTCGAGCACGACATGGACTTTGTCATGAATCTGACCGACCACATCGTGGTCATGGACTTCGGCACCAAGATCGCGGAAGGCACTCCGGAGGAAATCCAGACTAATCCGGCCGTGCTCGAAGCGTATCTGGGTGGTATC
>JAJUFT010000102.1 GCA_029263615.1 Alcaligenaceae bacterium
GACTTGTGCAGGTAGTCGCGGCGGGCGTTGCCGATCCGGAAATGGATACGCTGGACGCGGGCTTTCGCCTTCTTCCAGTTGTTGCTGAACTTCGTTTTGCGGCTCATCGCCTGCTGCGCCTTGCGCAAGCGGTCTTCGTGTCGCTTGAAACTGTTGAGCGGCGCGTAGAACGTGCCGTCCGAGAGTGTGGCGAAGCGGGTCACGCCCATGTCGATACCCACTGCCGTGGTAGCCTGCGGCACGGGCTGCTCAACTTCGCGCTCGGTCTGAATCGACACGAACCACTTGCCGCAAGACTGGCTCACGGTGACATTTCTGACTGTGCCCAGCGCCTCGCGACTGTTGCGGTAGCGCAGCCATCCCAGCTTGGGCAGGAAGATACGACTGTTGCCCTGATCGAGCTTGATCTGCTTCGGATCGGGGTAGCGGAAGCTGTCGCCTTGGCCCTTTTTCTTGAAGCGCGGGAAGTCCGCCCGCTTAGCGAAGAAGTTGCTGTAGGCCCGCTCCAAGTCCTTGAGCGCCTGTTGCAAGGGATGGGCCGGCGCATCGGCCAGCCAAGCCGTTTCCGCGCTGTTGCGCCACTCGGTGAGCATCTTGCACAGTCCTGCGTAGCCGAGCTTTTTCTCGCCCTGCTCGTAGCGCTCTTTCTGCAACGCCAACGCCTGGTTGTAGACGAACCGGCAGGAGCCAGCGAAACGGCGTATTTGCCGCTCTTGCTGGCCGTCTGGTCGCAGTTCGTATTTGAAGGCTTGGAGGCGTTGCATGCGGATATTATAATTTGGCCTATGAGCGACGACAACGATATTAGGCATGGACGACACTGTGTTTTTAAGATGCATGTCCATTTGGTCTTTGTAGCGAAGTATCGCCGCAGAGTGTTCGATGGAGATGCTATCAACCGGCTGCGCACCATCTTCGCCAAGGTCTGCGCCGATTTCGAGGCTGAACTGATGGAGATGGATGGCGAAGACGATCACGTGCATCTGCTGGTCGAGTACCCGCCCAAGGTCGCCATTTCCAACCTCGTTAACAGCCTCAAGGGTGTGTCCAGCCGCCTGCTGCGCAAGGAACGGCCCGACATCCAGAAACGCTACTGGAACGGGGTACTGTGGTCGCCGTCCTACTTCGCCTCAAGCTGTGGTGGAGCGCCGATTTCCATCGTGCGCCAGTACATCGAACAGCAGCAGACTCCACACTGAAGTCCAAGACCGCTACGCCGTCCGCGCTATCCTTCCCCGCCCTGAACGGCGGGGCTTGTCGCGCACCGGGTCAGGCTTGGGATCTCAGATCAGTTGCAGCCAGTGGTCCACCAGCAGGGCCCCAAACAGCAGCGCGAGGTACACGATGGAATAACGGAACAGGCCACGCGAGCGTTCGTCGGTGTAATGGCGATAGAGCTGCCACGCACGCCAGACGAAAAGACCGCTCAACACCACTGCAGCGGCCAGATACAGCGGCCCGCTCATGCGCAGGATGTAAGGCATGATGCTGGCGGCAAACAGGGCGACGCTATAGAGCAGGATGTGCAGGCGGGTGAACTGCTGGCCGTGGGTGACCGGCAACATGGGCAGGCCGGCGCGCTTGTAGTCGTTGTTGCGGTAGAGCGCCAGCGCCCAGAAGTGCGGGGGTGTCCAGATGAAGATGATCAGCACCAGCAGCCAGGCACCGGCCGGCACGGCATCGGCAATCGCCGCCCAGCCCAAGGCCGGCGGCATGGCGCCGGAAAGGCCGCCGATCACAATATTCTGCGGCGTGCGCGGCTTGAGAATCATCGTGTAGATGATGGCGTAGCCGACGAAGGTGGCAAATGTCAGCCACATGGTCAGGGCGTTCACCCAGTGATAGAGCACCAGCATGCCGGCGGACCCCAGCAGACCCGAGAAAACCAGCACCTGAAAGGGCGTGATGGTGCCCCGCGCCGTGCCACGGCGTGAAGTCCGCAACATGCGCGCGTCGATCTCGCGTTCGATCAGGCAGTTGACCGCGAACGCGGCGGCGGCGAGCATCCAGATGCCAAGCGTCGCGGCGACAACCCGGCCGGCGTCAGGCAGCCCCGGAGTGGCCAGGAACATGCCGATCACGGCACAGAACACGGCCAGCTGGGTCACGCGCGGCTTCGTCAGCACCAGATACTGCCGCAGCAGACTTTGCGTTTGCAGGCTGAGTGTGGTCATGGGTTACTCCTTGCTTGGAAACATCATAAAGGCGGGCGCACACAGTCGTGCATGCCAGTACCAGACCGGCGGCACCGCCGTTGTGAAGCACGGCGACCGCCAGGGGCCATTCGAAAAAAATCGTTGTCAGGCCGGTCAGCAGCTGGGCTGCCAGCAGTGCGATGATGAGGCGTGCGGGGCCCCGCAGAGCCTGGGAGCGCAGCATCAGGCCCGCCAAGGTGCCCAGCCAGATGAACACGAACAGGGCAAAATTCCGGTGCACCCAGTGGATGCCCGTGAGGGCGTCCTGCGAGATCACCTCGCCGGAGGGCAGTTCCCCCAGGGCGCGCAGCAGCGAGAAGCCACTATGGAGATCCATGGTCGGCAGCCAGCTGCCGTGACAGGTCGGGAAATCCATGCACGCGAGGGCCGCATAATTGGTGCTGACCCAGCCACCCAGCGCAATCTGCACGAACAGCAGCATGAGCCCGCCCACCGCCCAGGGGCGCCAGCGGATCTCGTGAACGAGCACGGGGGCGTGGCGTTTCTCGCGGGCGGCCAGCCACGTCATCATCATGAGCAGCGTCATGCCGCCCAGCAGATGCGCCGTGACGATGAGCGGCATCAGCTTCATGGTGACTGTCCAGGCACCGAAGGCGCCTTGCAGGCACACGGCCACCAGCGTGGCGATGGCCAGGGCCGGCGAATGGCCCAGCACCTTGCGGTGCCGCCAGGCCATCCAGGAGATGCCGATGATCAGCATGCCGAGAATGGCCCCCACGTAGCGGTGCACCATTTCGATCCACGCTTTGGTGAAACTCACCGGGCCGTGCGGCATGGACTCGAAGGCTTCGCGGATGTGGGACGCAGCGCCCACCGGGCTGAGCTGACCGTAGCAGCCCGGCCAGTCGGGGCAACCCAGGCCCGAATCCGTCAGGCGCACGAAGGCACCGAACATGATCAGGTCGAGGGTGAGGAACCAGGTCAGGAAGACCAGGCGGCGGTAGCGATTTTCGATCTTTGGCAAGGTCATGGCGAGGCCTCACCCGATGCGGGAACGCTTGAGCAGTTTGACGATGTCGTCGCGCACCTCGATGGGGTCCGCATTGGGCGGGAATTCCATCATCAGGTTGCCCAGCGGGTCGATGATCCACATGTGGTCGCGCAGGGCGGCGATGGCCTCGGGCCCGGTTCGGTCGGCAGTCAGGAATTGCGCCAGCGCCGTGGTGTCCGCACGAACCATGTGGGTGCCGACATAGGCATCCAGCACCTGCTGGGGCACGTCGCCGTTGTCCGTGATGAACCAGACCCGCGCCAGACGGTCGACATTCTTGCCCTGGCTGGCGTGGGAATTCCGGAGGATGAAGAGCTTGCGAACGCAAGATTCCGGGCAGGCCGCCCCATCAGCCGTCACCAGCAGCCACTTGCCGCGCAGGCTTTCCATGTCGAAGGGTTGCCCCTCAAGAGTCACCAGGGGCAAGGCTCGGGCTGTGGGCACCGGCCGCTGCGGGTCGAGAATGCGGCCGTAGTTGTTCAGGCCATCCGGCCGCAAGCCCAGCTGGGGCACGAAGTAGGCCAGAACGGCCGCCACCACGGGGGCCAGCGCCATGAGCAGAATGGCATACAGCGGCCACATGCTGCGCGGCTTCGGCTGGGCAGGAGCCGCCGACCGGCTGGCAGTCGGCGTATTCAAAGGTTGGGAAGGACGGCGTACTTCACTGACATTCATGAGACTTCCTTGCTGCGATCTTTGGCCCGGCCCCGGCGAAGCAAACCACGCAGGACGAACAGGGCGGCCACCAGCGCGATGCCGCTGAAACTGAACCACTGCAGCGCGTAACCACGATTCTGATCGGCGTCCAGGCTCGGGCCCGGCCACTCACGGATCAATGGGGGCTGCGCCTGGGCCGCGCCGTCCTGGGCGTGTTCCAGGGGTACGGATTCGCTGGTCTGGGCCAGTACGATGGGCAGCAGAACCAGACCGGTGGCTTGGACATAGGCCTGGAGATCCAGGTTCTGAACCTGGGGCACCTCGCCATTGGCCTGGGGCAGACGGGACGGCAGCTGAGAGTCGACACCGCCCGCCCATTCCCAGAGTTCAAAGATGCGGGGGACATGGGCATGCAGTTCGCCCTGGACTTCCAGAAGGCCCTCTTCGCGAGGGAGGGTGGGTGCTGTGCCGCCCGCCCGCATGTCGCGTGGCAGCCAGCCCCGCAGGACGAGCACCGCGGTGGGCTGCGTGACCGGGCCCCGTGATAGAAATTCCCGGCCTTCCTCGGCCCCGGACAGGGTCGGCTCTGCGGAACCGGCCAGCACGGCGTCAAGACGATTGGAAGAAGGCGGCGGCGCCGGCAGCAGCAGAGGGGTGGCCACCCAATAGCCCGGCTGACCGTTCAGATTGCGATTCTGCAGCAGGACCGTGTGCGCATGCGACCAGCGGCCCTGGCTGACGGCAGCGCGCCAGGGGATGAGGTCTTCTTCCGGGGTGAGGGCCGTGAGGACGATGGCTTCCTGCTGGCGGCCGGCCTCGATGGCCTGGTGCAAGGTGTCGCGTTCGGCAGCCCGGTCGAGCTGCCACAGGCCCAGCGACATGCACACACCCGCGACCACGCAAAGCAGCACCAGTGCCACCACGCTGCGCCAGGGCGTGCCCCCCGGCCGCCGCTGCGAGTGAGACGGCCGGATTTCAGACATGGGTGAGAAACCCGGATTGGAATCCTTGCTGGCGGAGACGATAATCGGGAATTCTGCTCCACTGGAGACCAGCATGCGCATCTTTGTATTGCTTGCATTCCTCGGAATCGTGGCGAGCCTCGTATCCGCGGGTGTTTATCTGATGAAGGATCAAGGCCGACATAGCCGTATGGCGCATGCGCTCACGATTCGAATCGGCCTTTCCATCCTGCTGTTTCTTTTCATGTTGCTTGCCTGGCGCCTCGGATGGATAGAGGCGACGGGCATTCCCGTACCGGCCTGATGCAAAAGCCCTGCCAGGCAGGGCTTTTTGCGGTTTACATCCAATACACATAGATGTAGAGGCCCAACCAGACCACGTCGACGAAGTGCCAGTACCAGGCCGCGCCTTCGAAGGCGAAGTGGTGGTCGGCAGTCATGTGGCCGCGGATCATGCGGAACAGGATCACGGTCAGTATGGACGCTCCGACGATCACGTGGAAGCCGTGAAAGCCCGTAAGAATGTAAAAGAGCGAACCATAAATGCCGGAGTCGAAGCGCAGGTTGAGGTCGGCATAAGCATGCGCGTACTCATAGGCTTGGCAGAACACGAAGATGAAGCCCAGAATCACCGTGGCCGCCAGCCAGAAAATGGCCTTGCCGCGATGGTCTGCACGCAGGGCATGGTGCGAGATAGTGAGGGTCAGGCCGGACGTCAGCAGCAGGGCCGTGTTGATGGTGGGCAGCCAGAAAGGGCCCACCGTCTTGAACTCTTCGACAATGCCGCCCGGGCCGAAGTTTGGCCACTGAGCCACGAAGCCCGGCCACAGCAGGTTCTTGTGATCGATGTCGGCCAGCATGGGCGTGGTGATTTCCCGCGCATACCAGAGCGCACCGAAGAATGCGCTGAAGAACATGACTTCCGAAAAGATGAACCAGGCCATGCTCCAGCGGTAGGCGTGGTCGACACGCTTGCTGTTCAGCCCGGCTTCGGATTCTCGGATGGCCTCGGCAAACCACAGGTAAAGCGAGATGAACAGCCCGACCACGCCGATGAGGAACATCCATCGGCCGGGGAACATGCTGTTGATCCAGAGCGCCGCGCCCAGGAACATCAGGAGCAGGGAGATGCTCGTGCGTATGGGGTGAGGCGAATTGGAAGGCACGTAGTAGTAAGGTGCCTTGCCGCCGTTTTCCGCGTGAGTTGCGCTCATGGTGAGTCTCCTACGAATGTTCTTCTATTCAGTTTCAGCTTGTGAAATAACCGATGAACCAACGGGCCGCCGCAACGAGCGCGAGGACGAAGACCAGGGTGGCCAGCAGACCCATCGCGATCAGGTGAAGCGGGTTGAGGCGGCTGAAGTCTTCGCTGTGCCCTCTGCTTTTGCGAATCCCCAACATGCCCCAGGCCACTGCCTTCATGGTCTGCAGCAGCGAGTAGTTGCGCGGTTCGTCCTGCTCGCTGCCGGGTGTTTCCTTGCGGTCTTCTGTCATGCCATTCAGCTCTTGGACGCAATGCTCCAGATCGTCCAGGCCATCACCCCGATGACGAAGGCGAGCAGGCACAGTGCGGTGTTGCGATTCTTGCGGCGTTGTTCAGGTGTCATGATCTTGCTTATTTCACTACCGGGGGTGTTTCAAAGGTGTGGAACGGCGCGGGCGACGGCACGGACCATTCCAGACCGGTGGCGCCTTCCCACGGCTGGGCCGGGGCGGGCTCACCGATCTTGCGGGCGGCCTTGATGACCAGCGCCAGGAAGATCAGCTGCGACAGACCGAACCAGAAGGCACCCACCGTGGCAATCATGTTGAAGTCGGTGAATTGGGCGGCGTAGTCGGCATAGCGACGCGGCATGCCGGCCAGACCCAGGAAGTGCATCGGGAAGAACGTGATGTTGAAGGAGATCATGCTGGACCAGAAGTGCCACTTGCCCAGTTTCTCGTCGTACATCACGCCGGTCCATTTTGGAAGCCAGTAATAGGCACCCGAATACATGCCGAACAGCGAACCGGCCACCATCACGTAGTGGAAGTGCGCAATCACGTAATAGGTGTCGTGGACCTGGATGTCGACCGGCGCCACGGACAGGATCAGCCCCGTGAAGCCACCGATGGTGAACACGAAGATGAAGCCGATGGCGAACAGCATGGGGGTTTCAAAGGTGAGCGAGCCGCGCCACATGGTGGCCACCCAGTTGAAGACCTTCACCCCCGTGGGAATGGAGATCAGCATGGTGGCGTACATGAAGTACAGCTGGCTGGTGGTGCCCATGCCGGTGGCAAACATGTGGTGCGCCCACACCAGGAAGGACAGGATGGCGATGGCGGCGGTGGCGTACACCATGGAGGCATAGCCGAACAGCGGCTTGCGGGAGAACGCGGGCACCACGGAGGAGATGATGCCGAAAGCCGGCAGAATCATCACGTAGACCTCGGGGTGACCAAAGAACCAGAAGATATGCTGGTAAAGAACTGGGTCGCCGCCTGCAGCCGCGTTAAAGAAGGCGGTAC